>CAYHQZ010000030.1:0-22775 GCA_964358555.1 uncultured Planctomycetia bacterium | reverse complement strand
GCGAAGACCCAAGACTCGGACCCCCTCTAGAGAGCAATCGGGGTCCGGACCCGAGTCCCCACCCCTCGCCCTTCTTGTCCTTCGTGTCCAGGAATACGAGGGTCGGCGCCGCCATGCGCAATTGAGAAGTCGGATGCAAAAGTTCGGTAGGTAGGCCCGCCGCAGCCCTCTCGGCTACCATCCCCCCCCATGCGCCGCGGGCGATTGTCCGGGTGGCTTCTTGTATTGCCGGCGCTCGTTCTCTACGGGCTGTTCGTCATCTTTCCGGCGGTCGACGCGCTCCGGCTGGGATTCTACGACTGGAGCGGGTTCGATTTCGCGAAGGCGAAATGGGTCGGCCTGGGGAACTTCCGGGAACTTGCCGGGGATCGCTCGTTCCTCGGGGCGCTCGCAAACAACGCGATCCTTCTGTTCGCGGGCGGCGCCATCGCCTTCCCCCTCGCCGTCGCGTTCGCCGTGGGGCTAGGCGCGCTTCCGGGGCCCCTGAAAAGGCTCGGGCGCGGGGTCCTGCTCTTTCCCATGGCGATGTCCGCCATCGGCGTGGGGCTTCTGTGGCGATACATCGCGGACAGCGAGGCGGGGATCCTCACGGCGGCCGCGAGAGGATCGGGCGCCGTGGCCCCGGACGGCGCCGTCGCCTGGCTCGGACCGAGATTCGGCGTCTGGACGCTGACGGCCGCCTACGTCTGGACCTACGTGGGCTTCTACGCCGCGCTCTTCCGGGCCGCGATGGATCGGATCCCGACCGAACTCGTCGAGGCCGCGAGGCTCGACGGGGCCTCGGAGACGGGGATCCTTTTTCGGGTGACGCTGCCGCTTCTGCGGGAGGTCCTCCTCGTCGCCGCCATCCTCTGGATCGTCGGGGCGCTACGCGCGTTCGGCGTCCTCTACGCGATCACGGAGGGCCTCTCCGCCGACCTCGACATCGTGGGGACCTACGTCTACAAGGTTTCCTTCAGCGCGCGGAACATCTCGGTCCTGCGGATGGGCTACGGCTGCGCGATGGGATGCCTGCTCTTGCTGCTCGTCGTCGCCGCGAGCGCGCCGGCCTGGATCCGTCGGGCGAAAGAAGGGACCGAATACTGATGCGCCCCGTTTGCGTCGTCGCCCTCGCCCTCTGCTGCGCGCTTTCCGCAACGTTCCTCGCCTGGACCGCCGCTTCCTCCTGCAAGGGCACGGACGATTTCCTCGAGCGCCCGACGGCCCTCCCGAAGGACGTCCGCGAGAGGGACTTCAAGGCCGCCACGTCGGTCGCCGCCGGCAACTACAAGGCCGCCTGGGAGGCGTTCGGGAACGGCCGGCACGTGTTGAACAGCGCGATCGTTACGGGCATCGCGCTCGTCATCCTGCTGTCCGCCGGTCCGATGGCCGCCTATGCCCTCGTGCGCCTTCCGACCCCCGGACGGTGCGCGATCCTGCTTTTGTTCCTCGCGGGGTTCTCGGTCCCGCTGCCGCTCTTATGCGTGCCGCTCTACTTCCTCTCGAACGGCCTCGGCGCGCTTTCGATCATGGGCTTCCATCCGCTCGCCGATCCAAGGGTTCGGCTCGGCCTCATCGACGCCGCGGTCTTCCTGCCGTTCACCATCTACGTCCTCACCGGCTACATGCGATCGCTGCCGAAGGAACTGGAGGAGGCGGCCGCCATCGACGGCTGCTCGCCGATGGGAACTCTCTTCCGCGTCGTCCTGCCCACGCTCGCGCCGGCCCTCGGCACCGTGGCAGTCCTCGACGGCTTCGAGATCTGGAACGAGTATCTCCTCGCGCTCATCCTCCTGCAGGACCCGGCCGTCTTCACCCTGCCGCGCGGGCTCTACGACCTGCAGGCACAGATGGGCCACGCGATGCAACTGACGCCGATCTTCGCGGGAATCGCCATCACCCTTGTCGCGCCGCTCGTCCTCTTCCCTCTCTGGGAGAAGCGGGCGCTGGCGGGATTCGAGCCGGGGTAGAAGGTTCGCCCGGCCAAACGCCTACGTCGAAGCCCATCTCCTCGAGGAACCGCGAGGGGGCCGCGGGGCACGGCACGCCGCGCAGGACGTGCGAGGCCGCCGCGGTCAGGACGAGTTCTCTCATCGCCCGGGTGACGCCGACATAGCAGAGGCGACGCTCCTCGGAAAGCCCGTCGCCCCCCTGCGAAACCGATCGCTCGTGCGGCAGGAGCCCCTCCTCCAATCCGACGAGGAAGACGCACGGGAACTCCAGCCCCTTCGCGGAGTGCAGCGTGATCAGGACCGCCGCCTCGTTTTCGAGCTGCTTTTCCTTGTCCGAGCGATCGTCCCCGATGAGCGCGACGTCGTCGAGAAAGCCCGTGAGCGTCGCGTTCGCCCCCGCCCGGCGGGCGTACTGCTCCGCCGAGCGGGCGAGATCGGAAACCGCGTTCGTACGCACGAGGCGATCCTCGGGATCGGCGGCGGCCGATTCGACCTCGTCCTGGTAGCGGACGCGCTCGACAAGGGCGCGCACGGCCTCCGGCAGGGGCTTCGTCCGGACGGTTTCCCGCATTTCGCCGAGGGCGGAAAGAAGCGCCGAGACCCCAACGCGTGCGGCGGCGGAGAGGCCCGGGATCGCGGACGCGCGGGAAAGAACCGACTCGACCGGGGCGCCCTCGTGCGAGGCCTCCCGGACGATCCGGTCGGCGGAAGCGCCGCCGATCCCGCGCGACGGCACGTTGAGGATCCGCAAGAGCGACGCGTCGTCGCGGGGGTTGCGCAGGACCCGCAGGTAGGCCACGAGGTCGCGGACTTCCTTTCGATCGAAGTAGGACATCCCGCCGACGACCACGTGGGGAATCCTTTGCTCGCGGAACGCCGTCTCGAAGGGGCGCGACTGCTGGTTCGTCCGGTAGAGGACGGCGTGCTCCGAAGGACGATTCCCCGCGCGGATCCGGGCGGCAATCCCGGAGGCGATCCACTCGGCTTCGGTCTCCTCGTCCTCGAAGGCCCGAAACCGGACGGGACTGCCGCCGGTCAGGGTCGCGATAAGCCTCTTTGCGCGCCGGCGGCGGTTCTTCTTGATGAGGCGGTTGGCGGCCTCGAGGATGGGCGGGGCCGAGCGGTAGTTCTCCTCCAATCGCACGACCTTCGTGCCCTTGAAGCGCCGATCGAACGTAAGGATGTTCTCGACGCGCGCCCCCCGCCAGGCATAGATGGATTGATCGTCGTCGCCCACGACACAGACGTTCCGGTGAGCGCTTGCGAGGCTGACGAGGATCTCGAACTGCGTCCCGTTCGTGTCCTGGAACTCGTCCACAAGGACGTGGTCGAACCGGCCCGCCTGTCGGAGCCGGACTTCCTCGTGCGTCTTTAAAAGCCGGAGCGTCCGGACCAGGAGGTCGTCGAAGTCGAGCAACCCCTGGCGCCGCAGGGCTTCCTCGTAGCGCGGGTAGGCGCGCGCGGCAATCCGATCGGCGTCCGTCTCCGCCCCCGCAGCGGCCGCGGCCGGATCCGTCCCCTCCTCCTTCCAGCGGCTGATCCGCGAAAGCAGCGCGCCCGGCTGGATCCGGACGGCGCTTTGCCCCTGGATCTCGCGCAGGATCCGCCGGGCCATCGTCGCCTGGTCGCCGGCGTCGCAGACTCCGAAAAAGGGCGGCAGATCCGCTGCGCGGTGCTCGGATCGGAGAATCCGGAGGCACAGCGCGTGGAACGTCGAGACCGTCATCGCGGCCGCGGCCTTCGGGGAAACGAGCGTCCGCACCCTTGATCGCATCTCGTCGGCGGCCTTGTTCGTAAACGTGACGGCGAGGATCCGATCCGGCTTCATCCCGCGATCTACGAGAGATGCGATCCGGTGCGCGATGACGCGGGTCTTGCCCGTCCCCCCCCCCGCGAGGATGAGCAGCGGCCCCTCCCCGTGCGAAACCGCCGATCGCTGCGCCTTGTTCAGGTTGCCGGGGTTTTTTGAGGCCGCCATGGAGGCGGAGGTTCTACGTCCCGGAAGCGGCGAAGGGAAGGGCGGCGAACCCCGGCGTCCGCCGCATATCGAAGGACGTCTCGCGGCTCATCCCCCGCCGGCCTCCCGGGAAGGCCCGGCGGACGCCTGCGCGGCGTGGAAAAGCCGGCCCCGGAACGTCCACAGGACGGCGATCACGCCGAGGACGTAGAGCGTCTCGGAAAACTCTTCCCAGAACCCGAACCAGATCTGCCGCTCGGCGAAGGCCTGGCAGAGGAATCCCCGGAAGAGGGAAAAGCCGAGGGCGCCCGCGGCGGCCGCCGCCGCCCGCATCGGCCCCTCGATCCCGGCGGCCGGGCGAACGAGCAAGGGCAAGAACGCCGCGAGGGAGAATCCCATCGCCGCGAGGGGCAGGAACCGGATCTCGTATATCTGATGCACGGCCGGATGCGAGAGGTTGTAGGCGTAGCCCCAGATGCCCGTGTTGATCGAGCCCGGCCGGATCTCCATGGACAGCGGAATCAGCGAAAGCCCGGCCGTCAGGGCGACGAGGAGGATCAGGATGCGCCGCATCCCGCAGGGGACGTTTGCGTGCTTGCGGCAGGGGCCGCAGAGGGGCAGCAGCGCGCACGGCGCGTCGGGGTCGCTTACGTGGAGGATCCGGCGATCGAGCCCTTCGGCCAGCGCGAAGGCGGCGAGGGCGAAGGCGACGACCATCCCGTAGCTGTGGAGGTATTCGAAGAGGGCCGACCGGTCGTGCGCGAGGAGGAAGTTCGCCTCGCAGGCGAGCTCGCCCGCGAGGAAGAAAACGAAGGACGCGCGGAGCGCCGCCAGATCCGGCCCGGCCTGCCGCCAGAGCACGATGATGAGTCCCAGCGAAAGGAACATGTAGAGGGGCTTCAGGGTGAAGCCCCCGAAGACCGCCAGGGTCTGCTCGAAGGGCGCCGTCTCCCGGAACGAACGATCCGGGGCGATCGAGGCGGCGTCACGAAGGCGACCAGTGCAAGGATCGATCGTGAGGCTCGCAATCCAAGCCTCGATGCCGTCCCGCACGCTGAAGACTTCGGGCACGCCGATGCCTCTCAGGTGCCGCGCCGCGAAAACGCTCTGGATCCCGCTCGGACAAATCAACAGAAGCGTCCTGCCCCGAAGGCTCGTCGGGACCGCGCCTACGTCCTTCGCCGCGAGGATGGCGCAGGCGGGCCAGTTCACCGCGCCGGGCAGGCGTTCGGCGGCGAACTCGGCCGGCGATCGGATGTCCGCAAGGACCGTCGTTTCCGGCGCCCGTTCGATCCGCAAGCGTGCCTCCTCGGGTTCCATGGAAGGCGCCGGGCCGAGCCAGGCCGCGTAGAGCGCTGGCGGAAGGACGCCGGCGAGAAGGAGGATGGCCGCGAGGCCCCACGGACGGCGCCGGGCATGTTCGCTCATGCTCCCCCCTTCCCTGCCTTCAGGACGTTCCGGACGCAGGCGGGCACGATCCGGCCGTCCGGCTGGGGATACGCGTTGCAGCAGCGCCGCGCGCGGGCCAGATCGAAGGTGTCGGCGTCCTGGAAGGCGTGGATGAAGACGGACTTCACCCGCCGCTCGGCGGCGAGGAAGGCGGTCCGCGGATCGAAGGCGACCCCCGGCGCCGAACGCAGGATGTCGCGCGCGGCGGCCAGGACCGCCTTCGCCTCCGGGCAGCACCCCGACGGCCCGCTCCACAGTTCGTAGACCATCGCCTTCAGGCGCTCGTGCTCGTCCTCCGAAAGGCCGTAGAACGGCCGGTTCGCGAGGAGGTCCATCCGGGCGCGCGCGTCCACGACGCGCCCGAGCGAAACCGGCGCGGAACCCTTCGGCACGAGATAGAAGGCGAGGCTGAAGCACAAGGGATGGCTGCACGGCAGCGGCGCGAAATCCTCCGCCCGGACGGAAGCGTGCCCCGCGCGGGCCAGGGCGGAGACCACGTCGGGAATCGTGAGGCGCCGGGCCTTCCCCCCGAGCCGCTTCGCGCGGCCCTCGAAGGCGAGCGGCTGGATCATGAGGCTCACGACATGGTCCCGCGTGAAGAGGACGTCGAGGACGCGCCCGAACTCGCAATCGTTGACGCCCGCCGCCGCCGTCATCGTAAGCGTTGTGGAGACGTCCGCCTCCGCCAGTCGGTCGAGAATCGCGAGTTTCCCTTTTTTCATCGGCCGGCCCCGGAGGACCTCGTAGGCCCGATCGTCGAATCCGTCGAACTGCAGCGAGACGACGACGCCTCGCGCCTTGAGCGCGGGAAGGAGCGAGGGGTCCTTGAGGAGGCGCAAACCGTTTGTCGACACGCTCACGCGGACGATTTCCTTCCGGGCGAGCACCCGATCCAGGACCTCGAGGAATCGCGGGTGCATGAGCGGCTCGCCGCCGGAGAGGGTAAGGACGTCGATCTGGCATTCGGCCGCGATGAGCGAATCGAGGATGCGATCGATTTCCGCGAGGGAAAGATCCCGCTCGCCGCCCGCGGAGACGAGACAGACGGGACAGGCGAGATCGCAGCGGTCCGTGATCTCGAGGATCGGGAGACAGAGGTGCTGCTCGTGCCGGGAGCAGAACCCGCAGCCCTCGGGGCAGGGCTTTGTTGCGTCGCCTGCAAAGGCCTTCGGGATCCAGGCGGGCTTCACGACCGAGAGGGCCGCGCGATACGCGACGGGATCGCCGTGGACAAAGGCCTCGCTCTCGCCGTGCTCGGGGCAGAACTTCCGGAAGCGCACGCCCTCGCCGTTCGCGAGAATCTTCGCCGGCACGATCCGCCGGCACGCCGGGCAGGCCGATTCCGTCACGCCGAGGAGTTCCATCGCGGTCAGCGCCGTTTCGTGGAGGTGTAGAACTCCAAAAACTGCCGCAGGCGCGGCTTCTTGTACATGCACTCCGCGAACCCCCGGCACGACGTCCAGCAGGCGGCGCAGGGCTTCTCAGCGGCGATCTGCCCGAGCCGGCGGAACACCGCCCGCGACTCGTCGACAAGCAGGTTCCCGGCGGTCTCGTTCAGGGTGTCGATGCAGCGCGAGACCTCGCCTCGGCTTCCCACGTTGAAGAAGAGTCGCCCGCCCTCGCAATCCCCGATCCCCCCTTCCGCGATGGCCTGATCGAACCGGCCAAGATAGGAGGTGAGCGAGACGAACTCGGGATACTTCGCCTTGAGCGCGAGGAGGCGGTCCTGCACTTTCACGTTCGGGCCCGGCGCGCGCTCATCCTTCGCCCCGCGGCCGTGCGAGTAGAGGTTCAAGAAATAGGTGACGCCGAGCTCGCGCGAGAGCTTCAAGAGCGGCTCGACGTCGTCGATGTTGTCCTCCATGAGAACCGAGATCATATGAACGCGGCATCGCTTGTCCGGCCGGTGTTTGCGCAACAGATCGAGCGCCCGGACCGCGCGGTCCCAGGACCCCGGCATCCCGCGCATCGCGTCGTGCCGGGCGGGATCGGCGTAGTCCACCGACACGGAAATCTCCTGCAGCCCCGCGCGCAGGATGTCCTTCGCGACGGCCTCGTCCACATGCCAGCCGTTCGTGATGAGGATCGGGAAGTGCCCCGACTCGGCGAGCGTCTCCGTGATCTTGTAGAGATCCGTGCGAAGGAGCGGCTCCCCGCCCCCGAGCGAGACGATGAGCGTCCCGAGGCTCGAGAGCTTGCGCCCGAGGATCCGGATCTCGTCGAGGGTCAGTTCCTCGGATTGCTCGTGCGGCGTCTTCCAGAAGTCGCAGATCCGGCACTTGAAATTGCAGCGATACGTGACCTGGAGGTTGCAGTGGATGAACCGCCGGCGCAAAAAGGCACTCGAAATCCGAAGGCAGCGGCGCCAGTAATGCGCCTCGTAGCGCAGCTTTCCCAAAAACGACCGCCCGGCCGCGTGGCCGTTGCCGTTCGCGCCTGCCTTCGCCTCCCCCATCGCCGTCGGCGCAGCGTCCGATTCCGACGGCGCGGGCGGCGGCGGGATGGCGGACGGGTCGTTCACGGTTGTTCCTGGCCTGTGGCGGCAAGGGTAGCCTCGGCGGATGGGACGGACAAGGCGGGCCGGCCGCGTGCGGCGGGGACCCCCTTCACGCTCGCCAGCAACGCTGCTCCTTGAGGGCCGCGACGGGGTGGCGCTGCAACAGCGAGAGGGCCATGTGGCAGAAGACGTGGCAGCAGCCGGCGCAGGAGGGCAAGGGGCCGTGCAGCTCCCGGCTCTTCGCGAGGGCCACGTAGTAATCGCCTGCCTCGAGGAGGCTGACGTCCGCCTGCTCGCGCTCGAGGCAGGGGTAGTAGAGGCGGCCGTCGGGGCGGATCGTGGGCATGAGGAGCGGGTGGCAGTCGAACGTCGAGAAATCTCGGATGCCGCGGTAGTAGGGCTCGACCCCAAGTACCCGCGCGCCCCGGCGCTTGGCGGCAAGCGTCCGGTCGACGAGGGCGAGGTAGGCGGCGTCGCCCCGGAGGGCAGGGTTCGCGGCGACGCCCTGGATCTGCGGGGAGAGATGAAAGCCAATGCCGTTCTCCTCTGCGAACGCAAGGACACGGCCTGCGTCCTCGATCCGGCCGGGCGAGGCGACGGCGCTCAAGACGAGGCGCTTGCCGCTCTTCCTGCACTCCGCGACCGCGAACCGAAGGGCCGAAAGCACGGCCTCCGCGGCATGGACATCCCCTCCCATCGCGAGCGCGAGAGCGGCCGGCTCGAGGGCGTCCATGCCGATGACGAGGACGTCGGAGAGGCGCAGGATCTCCGGCCGCTTCTCGAGCCCCGCGCCTTTCGTGTTCAGGATCGTCCGGAAGCCCAGGGCCCTCGCGCGCCCGAGAATTTCCTCGAGGTCGGGCCGAAGCAGCGGCTCGCCGCCGGTGACGTCGAGCGTGTCGCTGGCGCGGCGGAGGATTCCGAGGAGCCGCGATGCTTCGTCCGTCGAGAGCTCGGCCGAAAGGGTCTCGCGGAAGGGCTTGCCCGTTCCGTCGCTGCAATGGGGACAAGCGAACGGGCAGCGGCGGGTCACGTAGAAGGAGAAGAGCAACGGCCGCGAAGGCTTCCGCCCCGCCGCGAGGGACGCGAGGTTCCGGACGTAGCTCCAGGTGAAGCCCACGATTCAGCCTTTGGAGGGGGCGGCCTTCCCCTCGTCCGGCGCGGAGGCGGCCGCGGGAGCAGATTCCGTCGGGGGCTGCGCCTTCAGGCTCCTCGCCGGGACGCCGCCCACGACGTCGCCGGGCGGGACGTCCCGGTTCACGAGGCTCTGGAACCCGATGGTGGCCCCCTCTCCCACCGTGACACCGGAGCGGACCGTGGACCACGCCCCCACGACGGCCTTCCGGCACACGCGGACGCGCCCGATCCGGAAGTTCGTCGCCGTATATTCATGGGTGAGGATCCGGGATCCCATCCCGAGACAGGCATCGTCCTCGAGGACGACGAGCTGCGGATAGATGGGGTCCAGGATGGCCCCGGGCGCGATGCAGACCCGCCGGCCGATCGTCGCGCCCGCGAGGCGGTAGAAAAAGGCTTTCGAGCGGCACGTGGGCATCCAGTCCCCCAGGCAGACCATCGCGTGCCGCAGGCCCAGGCGCAGGCGCGCGAAGAACGAGGGCAAAAAAACGCGAACGAGGCGCGAATGGTCCGACATCGGAAAGACCACGGCGCGCGCCTCGCTATCGTCCAGGAACGCCCGCAGGGCCGTTCGCCCCTTTTCGATCTCCTCGGGTTCGGTCATGGATAGAAGCGCTCGTCCTTCATCCGGTAGAAGAGATTGTAGGTGCATGCCGGGACGAACGTCCCGTCCGCCGCCGGGACCTGGTCGGGGCAGCGCATCGCGCGGGCGCAGTCAAAGGTGTCCTCGTCCATGTGGGCATGGACGTAGACGGTCCGGACGGATTCCTCGGCGACGCGCTGGCGCTCGAAGTCGGAGAGGACGCGCCCGCGGGGATAGAGTCGCTCGAGAAGCGAGCGGAAAGGCGCGAGGAGGGCCGTCTCCCCCCGGGCGAAGGCGGCATCGATGGCGCGACGCAGGAAATCGTCGGCGGGCCCGAGCCGGATCAGGTAGGAGTCCGCGAGACGCTCGGAGATCTGCGCGCGATCGGCGAACCGGGTGAAGGGGACGAGGCCGTCCCCGGACTTGAGCAGGTACGCGACGGCGTAGCAGAGGGGATGCGCCGAGGGGCGCGGCAGGAAGTCGGACGCGTCGAGCGCGCCGCGCGAGCCCTCCGAGACGAGCCTGGCGGCTTCGTCCGCGGGAATCTGCCTTCGGTCCGGAAACCGGCCGCCGCCCTGCCCCGTGTAGGTCATCGTCTGGATCGTGAGGGAGAGGACGCTCGGGCGCGTCCGCAGCATCTCGAAAAACGCCCCGAGTTCGCGTTCGTTCTCGCCCCGGACGAGGACGTTCAGGATCGTCACCCGGACGCCCGCGCGCTCGAGGTTGTCGAGGGCGCGCAGCTTCGAGGCAACGAGATCGCGGCCGTGGATCCGGACGCTCGTCGCGGGGTCGAGGGTGTGCAACGAAAGGATCACGCAGACGTTCCGCTCGGCAAGGCGCGCACAAAGGTCCGGGTCGGCGGCGAGGCGCACCCCGTTCGAGTTCATCGTCACGCGCCCGATGCCGGGACGACGGCACTCGTCGAGAATCCCGAGGAGGTCGGGATGCATCGTCGGCTCGCCGCCTGTGATGTTGATGAGGTCCACGGAACCCGCGGCCTCGAGAAGTGCGTCCACCGTTCGCCGCATCTCGGAGCGTTGCATGTACCAGACACGGTCGTTGCGGTTGTAGGTAAAACAGATGGGGCATTCAAGCTCGCAGGCGTTCGTCACGGAAACGACGGGCAGTTGGCAGGGCGTCGCGTGCCACGCGCAGGGCCCGCAGTCGTGCGGGCAGCCCTTCGCGGACGGCCGCGCGCCTTTCAGCGGGGATCGGTCGGGGCCGGGGGCACCGAGAACGTTTCCGAGGTACCAATGCCCGTCTTCGGCGATGAGCGCGCTCGCCCCCGGATGGTCCGGGCAGAGGGATTCCTGGAAGACCCGCCCTTCGCGCAAAAACACGCGCGCCGGCACGATCCGGCGGCACGCGCGGCACATCCCCCGCACGGTCGAGAGGTAGGTCTCGCCGCGTTCAGGCAGGCGCGCCATGGATCTCCCGGAACCGCCCTTCGGCGTCTTCCCGATCGAGGCATTCCCCGAGAGGCGCGAGCCGGGCGGCAAGAACCCCCGAGGCAATCGGGCGGCCGGCGGCCGTCGCCGCGAACGACGCCTCGATGCCGGAATCGTCGCGCCGCCGCGTCTCGAGCGAGAACAAAACCACGTCGCCCATCCGGACCTCCCCTGAAAACGCGGCCCCGTCGATTCCCTCAATGAAAGCGATCCGTTCGAAGCCGCTGGAGGCCGCCACAAGCCAGAGCAAGAACTCGGAGGCGGCCCCGAGGACGAGCGACTCCGGCAGGACGCCCCGTCGCCCGAGGGGTTCCGGCAGGTGGACCTCCTCGAACGTCACGGCCTTGCGGCCCCGGATCGCCGACCAGGGCTCGAACGCGTCGATCCGATCCACGAGGCGCCAGCGCACGGCGTTCAGATCCCCCCGTCCACGAAGACGTTCTGGGCGTTCACGTAGGAGGCGGCGTCAGACACGAGGAATGCGATGACGGCGGCGACCTCCTCCATCCGCCCGGGCCTTCCGGCCGCGCAGTGCGCGAGGTAGTCGACCTTCTCCCGCTCGGGAACCATCCGCCCGACGCCTTCTTCGAGCAGCCCCGGCACGACGGCGTTCACGCGGACACCGTAACGGGAGAGTTCCTTCGCCAGCGCCAGCGTGAACCCCGAGACCCCCGCCTTCGCGGTCGCGTAATGAACCGGGACGTCGAGAAGGCGGTGCCCCGCGAGGGAACTCAAATTCACGATGACGCCGGTTTTCCGGGCGATCATCCCGCGCACGACTTCGCGCGTGACAAGGAACATGGACTTGAGGTTCGTATCGAGAATCGCGTCCCAGTCTTCCTCCTCGATGAGCGCAAAGGGCATGACCTGGGTCAGCCCCGCGTTGTTCACGAGCGCGTCGATCCGGCCGAATCGATCCTGGACCGCCCGGACGGCCGCCTCCACTTCGACGCGAATCGTGAGGTCGGCTCGGACGGCGAAGGCGCCGGTTTCGCGCGCAAGGACCTCGGAGGCCTCGCGCCCCTCGCGGAACGTGAAGGCGACGTCGAGGCCGTCCTTGCGCAAGCGCCGGACGATCGCACCTCCGAGCGCGCCGCTGCCCCCCGTCACGAGCGCCGTCCTAGCCATGCGTCCCTCCCAGGATGCCTTCCACGAGGTTCGCCATCGTAGACACGCGGAAGGCGCGCGCCAGATCCACGACGGCGAGGCCGTCAGGCAGCTCTTCCGGCGGTACGTCCGGCATGGCCCGGCGGAATTCCATGATCGCTTCCTTCGAGTAGACCCCGTCGGTTTCCAGGGGCGCGCCGCCCAGGCGCGCCTGCGTCGAGCGCTCGATCTGGCGGGGCGAAATCGAAATCCCGAAGCGCTGCTCCAGCTTGAACGTGAGGTCCAGCAGGTCCAGCGAGTCCGCCCCGAGGTCCCCCACGAGCCGCTGATCCTCGCGGATCGAGTCCACGGGAACGTCGAGGGCTTCGGCGATGCACGCCCCGACGCCCGCCAGGATCTCGGCGCGGTTCACAGAGCCATCCCCCCGTCCACCCGGACCACCTGGCCGTTCACGTAGCGCGCGGCGTCGGAGACGAGGAAGCGCACGACGTATGCAACCTCGTCGGGCGTCCCGAACCGCCCGAGGGATATCGCGCCGAGGAGGGCCTCGCCGTGGGCGGACCGGATCCGCTCGGTCATGGCGGTCTCCACGACGCCTGGGGCGACGGCGTTCGCGAGGATCCCCTTGCGGCCGAGCTCGATGGCGAGGACGCGCGTAAGGGCCTCGAGCCCCGCCTTGCTCGCGGCGTAGCCGGCCTGGCCGCGCCCGCCCCGGGCCGCGGCCATCGAGGAGACGTTCACGATCCGGCCGAACCCCTTCGCCAGCATGCATCTCGCGGCGGCCCGGCAGAGGCGGAACGCCGCCTCCAGGTTCACCGCAAGGACCGTCCGGAACTCGTTATCCTCCATCGCCGCCGCCGGGGCCTCGCGTGTCGTGGCGGCGCAGTTCGCGAGGATGTCGAGGCGCCCTTCGCGCGCGAAGACGTCGCGGCAGACGCGGTCCGGAGCATCGGGATCGAGCAGGTCCAGCGGGACGGCCTCGGCGAAGCCCCCGCCGTCGCGGATGGCGGCGACGGTCCGCTCGACGGCCGCGCGGCCGTTCCGGAATCCCGCGTAGACCCGCGCCCCGCCGGCCGCAAGCGCCCGGCAGACCGCGCCCCCAATGCCCCCGCTGCCGCCCGCAACGAGCGCCACCCGGCTCTCAAGGTCTGCCATCAGCCCTCCGGAAGACGAGACACGCGTTCTGGCCTCCGAACCCGAACGAATTGCTCAAGACATACTCGCCCGCGAACGGCCTTGCAACCTCGCCTGCGTGAAAAAGTTCGCAGCCCGGCGCGACGCGGGCGAGGAACGGATTGGGCGGCACGAGCCCGCGGGCGAACGCGAAGAGGCAGGCCCCGGCCTCGATCGCGCCGGCCGCGCCGATGAGATGCCCCGTGAGGGCCTTCGTGGACGAGACGGGGATCCTCTCCCAGGCGCCTTTGAAGACGCGCCGGATCGCGACCGCCTCGATCTCGTCGTTTAGGCGCGTGCCCGTGCCGTGGGTGTTGATGTGCTCGATCCGGCCGGGTTCCAATCTTGCGTCGTCCAGAGCCGATTTCATCGCCCGCGCCGCCCCGTCGCCCTCCGGGTCGGGGGCCGAGAGGCCGTGGGCGTCGAGCGAGGATCCGTAGCCGCAGACCTCCGCGAAGATTGTCTTCCCGGCCGCCCGCGCCTTTTCCAGGGGCTCGAGGACGAGCACGGCCGCCCCCTCCCCCAGGACCGTGCCGCTTCGCGACGCGTCGAACGGGCGGCAGGCGCTTATCCCCCGGTCGTTGTCCGCGGTGAGGGCGCCGAGGAGCTGGAAGCCCCCGATCCCGAGCGGGTTCACCATGGAATCGAACCCGCCGCAGACGGCCGTCTCGAACCGACCCGATCGGACGGACGCAAAACCGTGCCCGATGGCCTGCGCGGACGCGGCGCAGGCCGAGCAGTTCGTAAGGAAGAGCGCGGGCCGCCCGAACGAGCGGACGAGAAGCGAGACCGTCTCCGACAGCGGCGTCTGGAGGGCCTCGCCGTCCTCCACGAGCGAGCGGGCATCGAGCGCGCCCCCTTGCGGGATTCGGTCCAGATCGAAGGTCTCCAGGCTCGTTCCCAGGTGCAAAAGCGTCGATCCGCCGAGCCGCTCGAGGCCCGCCGAGCGCATGGCCTCCCCGAAGGCCGCCCAGGCGAAGCCGATTTTCGCGTCGGCCCTCGCGGCGCGCGCGACCTCGTTCGGAAGGTCGAGGGGTTCGCGGACCTCGCCGGCCAGCCGGACGGCGAACGTATCGCAATCGAACCGGGTGATATGCCCGATTCCGCTGCGGCCGGCGGCGAGGGAATCGAAGAAGGCCTCCCGGCCGGCGCCCAGCGGAGAAACGACGCCGAACCCCGTCACGGCGACGCGCCTCATGCGCCGTCCTCCGCCTCGAACGAGAACAAAAGCCCGTCCTCGTCCGTCATCGCGCGCGCCCCGCCCCCGCAGAGGCAGGCAAGCCCCAAAAGGACGGCCGGCGCGGCAGCATAGGAGCGCCCCATCCGATCCGCGAGGGGATCGAACGCCGCCGTTCCGTTCGATCCGATCGCCATCGAGGGAATCCGGGCGAGGATTCTCCGCCCATCGCGCGCCGCCCGCTCCGCGCGCTCGAAGACGAGGTAGCCAGCCGCGGCCGCCGCCGTCTCTCCCGCCCGCAGCCGGCCCGCGCGGAAGAGGCAGGCGAGCGTCGTCGGGCACGCCGGATCGTCGGCCCCGCCGCAGAGGGCCGCGTCCACCGAGCCTTCCCCGACGGCCCGCCACGCCTCGCAAAGCCCCGCCGCCGTCTGGCCCTCCCATGGGGTGAACAGAAGATTCGGCCCCTTCACGCCCTCCTGGATCGAGACGAGGCAGGGCGGCATATTCGCGAGGATCTTGAACGACAGCAGCGGATTCGCCGCGGCGAGCCCCCGCTCGCCCATCCGCCGGTAGGAGATCCGGCCGGCCTCGTCGAGGGACGCGCGGATGGCCGGCAGGGCCTCATCGAGACTCGCGGCCGCGAGCCCCGTCCCGGCGTAGAGGCCGACGCGCGCCGGATCGAACCGCGTCTTCAGGCCGGCCATTTCGGCCGCCTCGCGCGCGGCGACGCAGCCCAGGACCGCCGCCGGCGACATGAACTTGAGCATCCGCCGGCTCCCGAGGCGCGCGCCCGCGTCGAAGGCGTGCGGCCGGGCGACGGCCGCGCCCGAAAGAAGGGTCCCGGCGAGTTCGGGCATCGCGGCCCGGTCCGCGCGCCCCCCCGCGCGCCACGCCTCGGCCGTCCCTGCGGCCGTTTCGCCCAGCGGCGTCACGAGGCCGACGCCCGTCACGACGACGTCGTCAGGCGCCATGGCCCGGAAGGTCCCGCATCCAGAGCGACAGGACCCGCGCCCGCCTCGCCTCGAGATGCGGGTCGTCGAATTCGTGGAACGTGAACACGAGCGCGCACTCCGCGCTCCGTTCCCCCGCCAAGAACGCCTCCCCCTTGGCCTTCCCCCCCATCTCGTTCACCGAAACAATCTCCACGCGATAGTCGAGCCGATCCCCGGGCGCCGCGGGCCGCCTAAACTTCGCCCGCTCGACGATGCTCATCAGCGCCTTCACGCGCCGACCGCCCTTCGCGCGAACGCCCTCCTCGAGCAAAAGCCCAGAAAGCTGCGCGAGACCCTCGAGGATGAGAACGCCCGGCATGATGGGCTTGCGGGGAAAGTGGTCCTCGAAAAAGTCCTCCGAGAGCGAGACGGTCTTCACCGCCTCCCCGCGCACGCCCGGCTCAAAGGCCGTGATCCGGTCGAGGAGGAGGAACCTCACGGATTCGGAACCCCGCGATCCAGGTGCTTGCGCCCGGCGGCCGCGAGACAGGCGCCGACGACGGCCCCGAGGACGATGCCCGCGACCCAGCAGGAGACGATGAGGGTCTTGGCTTCTTCCAGGTGATGGCTCGCGATGAGGGCGCAGAACGGCGGGACGATGGTGGCGGCCATGCCGGTCGTGACGCCGAGGAAGGCGCCGTCCAGGACGGTCGCGGGGCCGAGGGCGGATCGGTGCTTGGCGACCCACATCGAGACGCCGAACCGGTTCGCCATCGCGGCGAGCGTCCCGCCGGCGATGATCGAGATCCCGAAGCGAACGGCGTAGACGTCTCGGAACGGGATGGCGAAAGTCTGGATGACGTACCAGATCAGGACCGGCACCGCGCAATAGCCAAAGCCGATCAGCCCGGCATGCCGGACGTAGAATTCCGCGAGCCTTTTCATCGTTCCTCCTTGTTCCGTTCCAGGGTCCACGATGCTGACATTCTACGGCCCCGAACCCGGGGACGAAGCGTGTAAACTCCTCGCCCGCCCCCCATGAACGCCATCATCCTCTCCATCGGCGACGAGCTCTTAGACGGGCTCATCGCGGACACGAACGCAAAGTTCCTTTCCGAGCGGCTGCAGGGCCTGGGGATCCGCGTCGTCGGGCACCGGGCGGCGGGCGACGACGTCGCCCCCATCGCGTCCGCGCTGAAGGACATCGCGCGCGTCGCGGACGTCTGCCTCGCGACGGGCGGGCTGGGGCCGACGCTCGACGATCGGACCCGCGAGGGATTTGCGTGCGCGTTCGGCCTTTCCCTCGCGAGGAACGCCGCGGCCGAGCGAATCGTGCGGGCTTTCTTCCGGAAGCGTCCGATGGCGGTCTCGAACCTGCGCCAGGCGGATTTGCCGCGGGGCGCCGATCCCCTCGCAAACCCCGTCGGGACGGCGCCGGGCTTCGCGCTGAAAGCGGGGCGCTGCCGTTTCTTCGCGATGCCGGGCGTGCCCTCCGAGATGACGCGGATGTTCGAGCACGAGGTCGCGCCCAGGCTTCTACGGCTTCCGGGACGGGAGGCGATCGCGGTCCGGCAGCTGCACCTTCTGCCGGGGACGGGCGAATCCGTCGTGGGCGAGACGATCGCCGATTACATGCGCCGGGGGCGCAACCCCGTCGTCGGCACGCTCGTTTCCGGCGGGATCATCACGGTCAAGGTGGTTGCCCGCTCGAAGACACAGCGCGCGGCCGCGTTGCTTGCCTCCGACGATGTCGCGGATCTGAACCAGATATTCAGGGGCCGGATTTTCGGCGCCGACGGCTCGACCCTGGAGAACGAGATCTTGTCGATCCTGAGACGCCGCCGGCAAACCCTCGCCCTCGCGGAATCCTGCACGGGCGGACTGCTCTCCAAGCGCTTCACGGACGTCCCCGGCGCCTCCGACGTCTTCGTCGAGTCCTGCGTCACCTACGCCAACGCCTCGAAGGCGCGAAGGCTCGGCGTCTCGAAGGCAACGCTCGAGCGTCTCGGAGCCGTGAGCGAGGCGTGCGCCCGCGAAATGGCGGAGGGCATCCGAAAGACGGCCCGGACGAATTGGGGCGTCGGGATCACGGGCGTCGCGGGGCCTCGCGGCGGGACGCGAGAGAAGCCCGTCGGATGCGTCCACCTCGCCGTCGCGGGGCCGGGCGGCGTCACGCACCGAGAGCTGCGGCTCAAGGGCGATCGCGACACGATCCGGATCCGCGCCGCGGCCCTGGCCGGCGCGGAACTCTGGCGAAGGCTTACGAAAGATTGAGGCGCATTCGCCTACCGGCCGAGCGCGCGCGGGCGACGGGGCGCGGCGGGCGCGGGTCGCCCCGGGGAAGACATGCCGCGGCTACCATCCCCGCCCCGTCCCGGATCGCCCCGGATCCGAATCCAGAGAGGAGGCCACGGATCCCATGTCATTCTTCCAGGCTGTTTGGCTTCTACTGCGTACGCTCTTCCAGGGCCGCGCCGCCCTCGCCCTCGAGAACCTCGCGCTTCGCCAGCAGATTGCGGTCCTCCTCCGCCCCCGTACCGGCCAGCGCCCCCGCATCCGGAAGCGCGATCGGCTGTTCTGGGTTCTCCTCTCCAAGGTCTGGGTCGGCTGGCGATCCGCCCTCGCCGTCGTGAAGCCCGAAACCGTGATTCGCTGGCACCGCGCGGGATGGCGCCTGTACTGGCGGTGGAAATCGAAGCCAGGCTCCGGTCGGCCGCCCATCGAACGCGAGATCCGCGACCTCGTCCGCCGGATGGCCCGCGAAAATCCGACCTGGGGCGCGCCGCGGATCATGTCCGAGCTCGCGCTCCTGGGCTACCAGGTCGACGAGTCCACGGTCTCGAAATACCTCGCCATCGAGCGGAAACGGCGACCGCCGTCCCAGGGATGGAAGCGTTTCCTCAAGAACCACGCCAGCCAGATCGCGGCCCTCGACTTTTTCACCGTGCCGACCGTGACCTTTCGGGTGCTCTACGTGTTCCTCGTCCTCCTGCACGATCGGCGCAGGATCCTCCACTTCAACGTCACAACGAACCCGACCGCCGAGTGGACCGCCAGGCAGGTCGTGGCAGCGTTCCCGTGGGATACGGCGCCGAAATACATCCTCCGCGACCGTGACGGTATCTACGGCGACTGCTTCACGGAACGGGTGAAGGGGATGGGCATCGAGGAGGTCCTCACGGCACCCCGAAGTCCCTGGCAAAATCCCTACGTCGAGCGCGAGATCGGAAACATCCGCCGCGAATGCCTCGACCACGTCATCGTCCTCAACGAGAGAGGCCTCTATCGGATCCTGAAGCGCTACTTCACCTACCACCACGAGGACCGACCGAGCCTGGCGCTCGCGAGGAACTCGCCCGAACCCCGGGCCGTGGAGCCGCGCACGAATGGGCGCATCGTCGCGATCCCGAGGGTCGGCGGTCTTCACCATCGATATCGCCGGGTTGGCTGAACGGATCGCGACGCCGGGATCTAATTCCTTCGCCGTGGAGTCCCCGCCCGCATCGCGCTCATCGGCCGCGAGCACGACGTCGCGCGGCTCCATTTCAGTCCTCTCGCGACGTCGTTCGACGATCCTGGGCGAGAAACGGCTGCTTACTCGCATCGTCTTCACCGCCGATCCGGTTCCTGACTGTCGAGATGGCATTTTCAGGAACCGCAACGGTCCCGCGCGAGAATCCCTAAAACCTTCCCCCTTCTCCTCTCAAGCTCAAAGATGGCCGATTGAACGCCGGCCTCATCGATAACCCCGAGAAGATCGTTGCATCGCCTCACAACCTCTTCCTCCCAAGCAACCGTACACTTCCAGTCAGAAAGGACTAATCGACTTTCCGACATCAGCTGATGATCATCGAGAATTACGGCTCCTGCTATCCTGAGCTCCAGATGGTGCGCGTTGATTTTCCAATTGACGGCTGCTTCGATGAGCCTCCGAAGATCTGTCATTTCATGCAGGCGCGGGACTGAGTCCACAACCGCTCTAATCAACGTGGTTGAAACATCCTCCCAGTACGTACCGATTCGAAAGCCATAGCTGAAATAGAGGTGAGTAGTCGGAATGAAGAGCGGGAGAACGAAAGCCTCAAGGTGGAATCGAGCAGCACTGAAAGCCGAAGAGTCCGCAAAAATGCATTCGGCGATCCAGCGGTTGCGGATGGTCGAGACATATCCGAACTTCATTGGCTCGAATCCCGGAAGGGCCTTTTCCAGGGAGTGGGAGGCTCGCTTCCACTCGGAAGCTCTCAAGGTCGCACCTCCTGGATAGGAATATTTCGGAATCCTGGCGGGAGGTGACTGCGTATTTCCGCAATACGAGCAGGTGTCAGTTTAGCCGAGCCGGTCTTGAGGTCAAAGATGGCAGAGGGTTCCATTCTCGAGGCACCTTGAACTACATCCAGCCTAACGCTGCCTTCGGTACCTCGCGGAACGATTTCGCCTCCTTTGTAAGAGACCTCGGTGTGCAAATCCGGACGGCCGAGTCCCTTTACTTCGCCTTCGAATTCCGTGTGAACCCGCGTACCGTAAGGGCCTCCCTTGCCTGGGCCCACTGTTGCACGCGCACGACCGGCAGCGTCACCAATCTCGTCGGCTGAGGAAATTGCCCCCTTTGGGGCAAGGAGTGATCCCGACGCGAAATCGTAGACAAAGGCGCCGGAACACTCTGTACCGCGCGCGGATTCGGAGGAAAGCGACGAGGGAGCGGCTCCAGAATTTGCATCGTCCCCCCCGTACCGCGTTGCCTGGGGTGCAAAGGCGGACTCCCCCGCCGCGAGCCGGGTGGGGAGCAGGGCGAAAAGGAGGGCAACGAGAAGGAAGGCGGATTTCCGGAGGGGCACGTGGTTACTCATACATTCGAGCTGCTATCAGGATGTCCGCCAGGATTCGCCACGGTGGCAGGTCTGACATCTTCTGCCCGGTGTTCCGGTAGTAGCCGTCCATGTCCTGGATCCATGCGGCCATCGCTTCAAGGAACGATTTCAATTCTGCGTTCGTCCAGTCGTTTCGGTGGGCATCAAAGTCAGCCTTCAGTTCCGCAACGAAAGCCGCCAGATCGTCCCTCGTCTGCACGGATTTCGCACGTTCGGCGAGTGTCATAGTCCACCTCGAACCACGATCGACGCCCCCTCGTTTTTCGTAGTAATTTTCCAGACTTCGGCTGCAACCTCCTTAGCAGTTGCCGGCACCGTTCGAATTGGGATGCCAGCTTGTTGGAAGACAAACAGGCGCCGATTGTCGAGCGTGAAGATATTTCCTCCGCGTTCAAAGACCCGGATCGGCGGAATATGCTCGGGAGAGATAGCGCCGCTCTTCAAGCCTTCGATGGTCTCTTTAAGGGTTCTGCCATCACTGAACTTACGTCCGATACTGTCCTGGGTAAACCTGATCTTGCTTGGTTCAGTTAGGACCCCTCCCCCCTTTGGTGGCGAGGGTGCGACTCTCACCGTCGCAACCGACACGCCTTCGCTCTTGGAAAGGCGAACGGGTGGATAGGGGATTTTTGCGACCGTGGCGGAAATGTACCTTTCCGATCGCCGCGCAGCCGCCGCCCCAAGGATCTTGTCGGCGGCTTTGGCGAGTTGCTTCTTTGTGGCCCCATAGTTCGGAGTGGTTCCCGCGGAAAGCGCGGAAAGCATCAGGGAGCCGCTGGCGCCTATACGGTCCCAGAAGGATGATTCCTTGGAAAACAAAGCGTTAGCGTCCATTCTTTCGCCGACGCCCGGAACCGTGGAGGCCGCGGTTACGGCAGCGTTTTCCGGAGTAAAAACGGAAAACACGGCGACATGTGCATCGACGATGCGCATGATTTTTCCGGAATATATGTTTATGCTCTGGCCTACGACCGCCTTGATGATGGCAGTTCGCCAAGGATCGATTGCATACATCGGGTCCGACGCAATCTGCTCGACTTGCCGCGCCGAATAATCCAGGATTTTCAGGCTGCGCCGTTCGCCTTCATACCGGCAAAACGCCGGATCCAGTGCCACCCTTTCCGCATCCACCATCTTGCCGATCCGGACTTCGGCAATTTCCGTGTCGGGGAATTGCTCTTCGTCGTATATCACCCAGTAGACGCCCAACCCGTGCCTGACTTCGACGCGATCGAGCCCAAAGGGGTCCGCCGAGGAAATCGGGGAGACGCCCGCGTAGTGATAAAGGTTTTTCCCGTCCTTTTTGTCCCTCGCCGTCCATGAGAAATGCTTCGGATCGTAGTACCGGTTTCGGTTGTACTGAAGCCCCGTCCGGTCGTCCTTCGGACGGCCGGTGAAGAGCAACGGCATCGCAGGTGCACCCGGCTGGATCCTTTCACCGTAGGCGAGATAGTCCTGGGACTTCAGAACCGACCCATTCAGGAGGACGTCCCGGGTGGAGCCCAGGCCGTCGTTGACGTGCTCTACGAATCGCGACGCGCCGTAATCCATCATGGCAACAGAAGAATCCAACCCGTCGAAGACGTACGTCCGCGCGAGGCTCTCGCCTCCGCCTGCGGCTACCGCGTATTCGGATAGCAACTCCCCACCCGCCCCGTAATGCTCAAGCGTCGTCTCCGCACCCACTGTCGCAACCTTCGTCCTCTGCCAGGTGTCCGCAAGATACTCCATCGACTGGTCTAGGCGGTTCTCGGCTGGAGGCCCCAGGATCCGGATGAGGCGGCTTTCGATATCGAAGGTGCGGGTGGTCGTCTCCCCGCCCACGGCCACACTGACCTGGTTGCCGTTGGCATCGTATCCGAACGAAGTCGCCGCCTCGCCCTGCGTATGCGTCAGCAACTGGCAGCCGTTGTTGAAAGTCCGCGCGATGTCAGGCGCCACCACGAACTTCTCGATCTGGAAGTCGTCGATCCGAGGGTACAGCGCCCGCGAGGCGTCGTAGGCGATGACGAGGCGGCGGGAGTACGACGTTCGGTCCTGATCATCCGTCACCTTGAGGGTGGCCAGATACGTTCCCTCTTCCGTATATGTGAAGGAAGCGGTCGCGGTTTCGACGTCGGGGACACCATCGCCGTCGAAGTCCCAGGAGTAGGAAGCGATCGCGCCACCGGACCCTCCCGCGCCGTTCGCTACGGAGGAAGAAGAGCCGTCGAAGGCTAGCGCTTGTCCAACCGGCTGGTAGAGGCAGCCGGCGGCGGGCGCGGAAATCCGCGCCACCGGCCCGGCAGGCCTTGGGCCGCCGGGGCCGTAGACGTGGATCGGGGCCTTGGCCGTGAGCGCCTCCCCGAACTCCTCGTCCTGGAAAACGGCGACCAGGGTGGTATCCCCGCTGGAGAACCCCCGCACCCCCGCCCGGTCGGCTTCCGCCACGCCGCTGTCTTGGACAAAGATCCTCGTCCGGGCAGTGACGTCCTTCGTAACCGAGCCAACCTTGGCGAAGACCTGGAAGCCTTCGGCCG
>CAYHQZ010000029.1:0-22873 GCA_964358555.1 uncultured Planctomycetia bacterium | reverse complement strand
CGGTCCACGGAAGGTAGACGAATTCATGGCGTTGGACCGCGCTCCGACAGGTCGCCGCGATCCGAGCCCCCGCCCCTCCCCCTCCTGGTTATTCGGTTCCAGGAATACAAGGATCGGCGCCGCCGGGACAGCAAAGGATACGGAACTACTTCCCGGACGCGGGCGGCGGCGCGGCTTCCGGGGGCTTGGGAGCTGCGGCGGGCGAAGGCGCGGCCGGCGGTTCGGCCGCGGCGGCGCCGCCGAGGATGTCACGGACGCGCTCCACGATCTTCAAAAGCAGATCCCCGGAGAGGCGCTCCCGGAGGGCGTTCCGGCGGCCGCGGGCCCAGGCGGACGGCACGAACGAGGAATCGCCCTTCTGCTCGAAAATGGCGAAGTGGACGATTCCGGACTCGTTGCGGACGTCGATCCCGTAGGCGAAGACCCGCGCCTCCACCTCCACGCCCACGGAGGGCAGGATGAGCGAAGGCACGATGGCCAGATCGAGGAACTGCCAGGGCCAGCCGGAGAATTCCATCCGCCAGTCGTAGACGATGAAGAGCAGGAGATCGGCGTCCATCCGGGCCGCCGCGAGGCGAAGGCTTTCCAGGCTCAAGTCCGGCAGGTTCAAAGGGCCCAGGATCATGCGCGGGTCCAGCACGACGACGTCCCGGAGGCGGCCCCCGGGGATGGACCGGAGGAGCTCCGCGAGGCGGGCGTAGTTCTGGTTCGAATCGGCGAGCCCGGCGCCGTTCATCTCGAGGATCGCGATCCGGACCGGGGAGCGCAGCGCCGTCCGCGCGTTGAGGGCCTTCTGGATCTTCGTCTCGTCGATCCCGCGGACCTTCTCCTGCAGGCGTCGGATCTGCTCCTCGATGGCGTTCGTTCCCTTCTCGGGGTCGACCTTGAAGGCCTGCGTGGATTTGCAGCCGGAGGCGAACAGGACAGGCAGCGCGAGCGCGGCAAGCGCCGCGGCGCAACGGCGGAGAGCATGTCGTTTCATCATGGAGGCATCGTAATCGAAGGAAGCCAACCCAGAGAGGCGCCTTCCGGGATGCCGAGAGCCTTGCCGCCGTTTCGCGAGTCGCCTAGACAGGCGCGATGCCGTGATATATAATGATATATTATGAGCGTCATGGGACATGCCCGAACGCGCGCGCTCGCCTTCGGAGTCGCGGCGGCTTCGCTTCTCGCTGGATTTCTGCTCGGACGAGGTTGCGGGGCGGCGATGCCGAGCGCGGCCCGTCCGGCCGTTCGCGCAAACTCGCCGCGCCTGCTCGTTCCCTCGCCCAACCGGACGCGAATCGTCTCCCTTGCGTTTTCCCCGAACGGCCGAAGGCTCGAGGCCGTCAGCGACCACGGGGCGGTGTATGTATGGGATCCCATCGAACGAATGGCGATCCCCGAAGCGACGGCGCAACTCTCGCACCCAGCCTCCTTCTTCATCCTGACCGGCGAGAACGCGGGAACCCGGATCGAACGAGGACCCTGGCGCCTCGACAAATCACGAGGGTCTCTGCCCCCGCTGCCGTCGGGCTCCGGAGAGCCAAGCCTCTTCGCCTGGGCACCGGACCGGTCCCGTTTCGCCGCCGTATTCCTGGACGAAATCCGGATGCACGACGCCTCGGGGCGTGAAACCTGGCGGATCAAGCCGGGCAGCCGCTCCATCGACTTTCTTGAATTCTCGCCCACCGGCCGTTCTCTCGCGACGGGCTGCCGCACGGGGCGTTACATTCGCCTGTTCAACGCCGAAACGGGCCGCCCCAACGGCAAATACATCGTCGAGCCCCCGGATGCTTGCTGGGATCCGCTCGGCGCGATCGCCTTCTCGCCCAACGAATACACCCTCGCAGCCGGCCTCGTTGGGGATGTCGTCGCCCTTTACCGGATCGACGCGCCCTGCCCGGAACTCTCGCCGCCCTCGACACGACTCGGCGCTTCCGTCGGGCCAAACGAGAAGAGCGCCATCGCCGCCCTGAATACTTTCGTCACCGCCGAAGAGCAGTTCAAGTGCGGCGGCGGCATCTACGCTTCACTTCCCGCCCTCTCCGACTCAACCCCCCCATACCTTTCGGACGAACTCGGTTCCGGGACCAAGGACGGATATGCGTTCGCCCATGTTGTCGGCACCCCGGCCGACTCGAATTGGTACGCCCAGGGAAACCCTATTCTCCCCGGGAAGACCGGCCGGCGATATTTTTTCGTCGATTCCTCGGGCGTCGTACGCTTCCACCCATCCCGCCCGGCGACGTCGGCGGATTCGCCCATCCCTTAGATCGCAGACGCCAGAAAATGAACCCGGGGCGGCCGGACCGGACCGCCGGGACTCGTCCGCCCTCCGCTACGCCTTCAGGATCGCGTCGAGGTTTCCGAAGACCTTCCGGAAGGCCTCGCCGGTGAGGTCGATGATTTCGCTGCTCTTCGCGAGGGGGACGTCCGGCAGCATGACTGTCTCGTCCACGACGCAGCGGGCCTCGGGGTACTCGGCGGGGTTGTAGCGGATCCCCTTGCGCGCGAGCGGCGAGGACCACGGCATCCCCTTGCCGTAGGCGTCGAGCTGCTGGAAGACGGAGCGGTCGGGCATCGTCCAGGCCATCCAGGCGCGGTTCGGGACGCCCTCGGCCGTGAGGGCGGGGGCGATCTTCTCCTTGAAGGCCTTCGCGCTCATCGAGACGCCGGCGGCCTTCGGATCGAAGCGGACGCGGTACATGTGCCAGACGTGGGTCCGATCGGAAGGGACCTTCGGCGGCACGACGCCCGGGATCTTCGAGAGGATCCCGCTCATCCGCTCGGCGTTCGAGCGCCGGAATGCGTTGAAGGCGTCGAGGCGCCGAAGTTGCGAGCGCGCAAGCGCCGCCCCCAGCGTGTTGATCCGGTAATTGAACCCGATCGTGTGCAAGGGATACTTGCTCTCGTCGGTCTTTCCCGAGAGGGTGATCCGAAGCGACAGATCGTCGGAGCGCTTGTAGACGTCCTCGCGGTTCGTCGTGAAAAGACCGCCTTCGCTGGCGAGGAGGTTCTTCGCGCCGTTGATGGAGGCCCCGGCCGCGTCGCCGATGGTCATGATCTGCTTGCCCTTGTAGGTCGCGCCGTGCGCCTGGGCGCAGTCCTCGATGACCGCCAGTTTGTGCTTCTTCGCGATGGCGAGGATCGGGTCCATGTCGGCCGGAAGGCCGAAGAGGTGGACCGCCATGATCGCCTTCGTCTTCTCCGTGATCTGCGCCTCGATCTTCTTGGGGTCGATCGTAAAGGTGTCGATGTCGATATCCACGAAGATCGGGATCGCACACTGGTGGAGGACCACGTAGCCCGACGACATGAACGTGTAGGCGGGCACGAGAACCTCGTCGCCCGGCTGGACGCCCACGCCGTAGAGGGCCGTGTGGAGGGCGGACGTCCCGGAAGAGGTCGCCCGGCAGAATTTGGCGCCCGAATAGCGGCACCACTCGGCCTCGAGGGCGAGGGCCTGGGGGGCGTCGGAGGCCCAGTGCTGCTCCTTCAAGACCTGCGTCACAGCCTGGATGTCGTCGTTGTTGAACTGGGGCCAGTTCTGGCGGGGCAGGTCCGCGGCAAGGGTCGGCTTGCCGCCCAGGATCGCGGGGCGGTCGGATTCAGCGCTGTGGCAGCAGCCGCACGACGGTTTGTTGTCCTTCACGACGTTCCTCCTTGGGAGTGCCGATTGCGTTGGGAAACCATTCGGAAAAGCGCCGGATTATATCTGCAGGCTGACACGGACGACATCGTCCTTCTTGCCCCGGACGAATCCGAAGCCCTTCTCGTAGTCCGCGAAGGGAAGAACATGGGTGATGAGGGGGCCGAGCCGGACGAGGCCGCGAGCCGCGAGCGCGAGACCGACGTCCCAGGCCGCGGGATACGAGCCGACGCTGCCGATGACGGAGAGCCCCTTGAGAAGAATCGCGTTCAGCGCGACAGGCGGCCGAGCGCCCACGTAGGTCCCGAGGAGAAGGACCCGGCCCCCTCTCGCGCACGCGTCCACGCAGTCGGCGAACGCCGCGGGATTCCCGGATGTCTCCACCGCGAGATCCACGGGCGGGACCGCCCCGGTCCGGATCGCCTCCGAAAGCGGCGTCTTCGCGACGTCGATGACGACGTCCGCACCGACCTCGCGCGCGAGAAGAAGGCGCTTCTCCCGCCGGCCGGCCAGAATCACGGACGAGGCCCCGAGGGCCCGCGCCACCTGCGCGGAGAAGAGCCCGATGGCGCCGCCCCCCACGACGAGGACCCGATCGCCCGCGCGCATCCGCGCGTCGAGAAAGCCGGAGACGCATACGGCGAGGGGCTCGAGGGCCGAGGCGTCCTCGAGCGAAAGACCCGGCGGGACCACCCGGAGGTTTCGGATGTTCGTGACGAGAAATTCGGCCGCGCAGCCATCGAGGGTGAATCCGAGTTCTTTCGCGCTCGGGCAGAGATTCCATCGCCCCTCGAGGCAGGCCTTGCAGGCCAGGCACGTGATCTGGTTCACCCCGACGACTCCCTTGCCTTCGAGCGACGGCGCGTCCGGCGCCGCTTCGACGACGCCGCTCCATTCGTGCCCGGGGACGAGCGGGTAGGCGATCGGCTCGTCGGTGTTCGTCCCGTCGAGCAGTTCCAGATCGCCCGTGCAGATCGTATAGCGCCGGACGCGGACGAGGGCCTGCCCAGGCAGGGGAACGGGGCGCGGCCGCTCGCGGATCCCGTAGCGGCCGGGGGCTTCGATGACGAGGGCTTTCATGGGTTCACCATCCTAACGCGCCCTTGCCGACTGCGGCGCCGATCGGCGTATTCCTGGACCCTCGACTCTTGACCTTGGACTTAGGACTTAGGACTTAGGACTTCGCACTTTAGACTCCCTCCATGCCGCCCGGCCTCGAGATGCCGAACACGCCCGCCGAGATCGCGTTCCTCGCCGCGACGGCGGTCGGGTGCGCGGTCGCATTTGCATTGGCAATCCGGAAGATCCGCCGGGACCGGCGGATCCGCACCTGGGCCCGCGCTGCCTCCCCCGACGAGATCGCCGCCTTCCTTTCGGATCCGTCCCGGGCGCCCGCGGGACTCGCCGGCCCCATCCTGGAGGCGACGGCCCTCGAAACCCTGTGGATGAAAGGGGATCGGAGGGTCCTGGAAGCCGCCGCCCGGACCCTCGCCCATCCCGCGGCCTTTATTCGCAGAATGGTCGAGGACGCCCTTCTCGAGCTGACCGGGCAGCGCTTCCGGAAGGACGGATCCCCCGACCCCGCGGCCTGCCGCGCGTGGCTCTCCGCGCACGACGCCGAGATCGTTTTCGACGAGAAGGAAAAGTCGTTCGTCCGGAAGACGTCGGCCGGCGCCGGGAAAGCCTGACGCGCGCATGCCCCCGGGGGTCGCAGCTCTTTCGCGCGCGGCGCGCGCGGTCCTCGCCTGGTTTGAAAAAAACGGGCGGGACCTTCCCTTCCGCCGGACGCGCGATCCCTACCGGATCCTCGTTTCCGAAGCCATCCTCCAGCAGACGCGAATCGAGACGGGGCTACGCTACTACGGCGCCTTCCTGCGCCGTTTCCCCACCCTGCGCGCGCTCGCGATGGCGCCGCTCGGATCGGTCCTGGAGGCCTGGGCGGGGATGGGCTACTACGCGCGGGCCCGCCACCTTCACGCCACGGCAATCGCGGCGGCGAGGCTCGGCGGCCTGCCGTCGACCGCGAGGGAACTCGAACGGCTGCCGGGGATCGGCCCCTACACGGCGGCCGCCGTCGCGTCGTTCGCGTTCGGCGAGGACGTCCTCTGCGTGGACGGGAACATCGAGCGGGTCCTGGCGCGCCTGTTCGCGCTATCCTTCGTTCGGGGCTCGCCCGCCCTGCGCCGCGCGATCCGCGCCCGCACGGCCGGCTGGCCCCCGAAGGGGACGGCCCGGGCCTTCAACTCGGCCCTCATGGACGTAGGCGCGCTCGTCTGCCGCCATCGCGCCCCGGACTGCGGCGCCTGCCCCCTCTCCCCCGCCTGTCGCGCCCGCGCCGGGGGAAATCCGGCGGCCTTCCCGGCGGCGAAGCCCGCGCGCGCCAAGCCCGCCTGGACGATCGGGGTCGCGCTGATCGAACGCAAGGGATGCGTCCTTCTCGCCCGAAGGCCCCTGAAAGGTTCCCTGGGCGGACTCTGGGAACTGCCGGGCGGCCGCCGGGCGAGGGGCGAGAGCCTGGAATCCTGCGTCCGACGGGAGGTCCGGGAGGAGACCGGCCTTTGCGTCGAGGCGGGCGCGCGGTTCGCCATCGTTCGGCACGAATACACCCACGCCCGGCTCGTCCTTCACGCCTTCCGATGCCGCATCCTTCGCGGGAAGGCGCACGCAATCAAGTCCAACGAGGTCCGCTGGGTGCTTCCGACGGCCCTCTTTGCCATGGCGCTCCCCGCGGCCACGGTCCGGATCCTCACGGCTGCAGGGTTTTCGCGCCCCGCCGGGCGTAGAATGCCGGCTGGCGCGCGCCAAGCCGGCGCCCGACGACCGTGAATCCGCCCACGTTCCGACCCCGAAAGTACGGGCCCCATCACCGCCCGCGCGGCGCCGATGCCGCGATGCTGTTGCGCCTGATCGCCCGCCGATCGAACGCCCGCCCGGCGAAGCCGCCGGAATCCCTCGACCGGTTCATCGCGGATTTCGCACACGAGTTCAAGACCCCCATCGCGGCCATCAAGGGCGCCTCCGAACTGCTCGAGGACGGCGCGATGGAGGACACGTCGAGCCGTACCCGCTTCCTGCGAATCATCCGCCGCGAGACGGATCGAATGACCTACATGGTCAACGACCTTTTAGAGTTCTCGCGCCTGGAATCCGTCGGCCTGCGCCTGCGCCTGGCGAACTGCAACCTCTCCGAGATGCTCGATACGATCGCCCAGAAATACCTCTACCCCTCCCGCATCGAGGAGATCGACTTCCGCCACTCTTTTGAAGGCCTCGAACCCGTCGCCATCGCGGATCCCAAGCGCCTGGAGCAGATCCTGCACAACCTCTTGTGCAACGCCTTCGACTTCACGCCGAACGGGGGCCGCGTCTCGCTGCTCCTTCATCGATCAGCGGACATCCTCGTCCTCGAGGTCGAGGACACGGGCGTCGGGATCCCGGAGAAGAACATCCCGCGAATCTTCGAGCGGTTCTTCACGACGGAGCGCCCGGGAACGACCCAGAAGGGGACGGGGCTGGGCCTCTCGATCGTCATGAGCATCGTCCACGCCCATGGCGGCAAGCTCTTCGTGAAGAGCACCTCCGGCAAGGGTTCGACGTTCCGCGTCGAGATCCCGCAGCCGCCGCGCCTCTCTTCTCCGGAGGACGCCTGACGGGCCCGTTTTTTTTCGCGTTCTTTTCATCCCCTTTTCACCCCTGAATCGAACGATTTTCACGGGCGCGGAATACAACTCTTTACAGACTCAGGCGCCCGAGGCCAGGGCGTCCCGGGTTGACGTGACCTTCAGCACCCTCAAACGTTTTCCCGCTCGCAAGAGTGGGTTGGCTTGGCCTTGGAGGAAAGGAGGACCGCCGGACAGAGAAGGACGTGTCCGAGGGCCGCGCTGCACGGAAACGTGCGGCGCGGTTTTTTTTATCGCCCCGCCGCCTGGCGGGCGATTTCATATAGGATCAACGCCGTGAAAAGGTTACGCGCGGCGACCGGCCTGCTCACGTTCCTGGCTGTCCTCGCGGCGGCTCCCGCAACGATCCCGCCAGCCGCGCATCTGCCCTGGAAAGAGGTCAAGTCCTGGGGATATCAGCTCCAGAACTACGACCTGGAGACCCTTATCCGCTCGCGTTTCGACCTTCTCGTCATCGATCCCTCCAAGGACGGCTCGTCCGGATTCTGGACGAAGGAGGAGATCGAGCGGGTCCGGAACGGGACGGGAAGGAAGAAGCGGGTCGTGGCGTATCTGTCCATCGGCGAGGCGGAGGACTACCGCCCCTACTGGAAGAAGGAATGGAAGACGGGTGAGCCCGCCTGGCTCGAGAAGGAGAACCCCGACTGGAAGGGCAATTTCAGGGTCCGCTTCTGGATGAAGGAATGGCAGGACGTCATCCTGGGAAAGCCGGACGCTTCCCTCGACCGCCTCCTCGCCCAGGACTTCGACGGGGTCTACCTCGACATCGTGGACGCCTACTCGTACCCCTACGCGAAGGGCCGCAAGGCCGACATGGTGGCCTTCGTGAAACGCATCGCGGACTACGCCCGGGCGAAGTCGCCGCTCGGGAAGGACTTCGCGGTGTTCCCCCAGAACGCCGAGGAACTCTGCGACGAGCCGGGCTATCTCGCCGCCGTCAACGGGATCGGGAAGGAGGAGACCTGGTTTCTCGCGACCGACAAGGCCACGAAGAAGCAGGACCGGAAGTGGACCGAGGAGAACCTCGACAAGTTCAAGACCGCCGGCCCCTGGGGATTCGGCCTGGTCCTCGCGATCGACTACGCCGACAAGCCCGCGAACGTCGAGTTCTGCTACAAGCGAGCCCGCGAGAAGGGCTACATCCCCTACGTGACGGTGCGCGCGCTGGACCGCCTTCGGATCAATCCGTCGGATCCGAAGATTGCGGAGCCCCCGGCTCCCCCGCCGCCCCCGTCGAAGTGACCGCGCCGATTTCGCCCGGACCTTCGGGAACCTCTGGAAGCTTGAAGAACCTGCGCAGGGAAGCGCAGGCATCTTCCGAACGACCATCGCGCGCCTCCGCCTTCAATCCTTCGACGGCCTCATGGAAAATCCGGGCGAGCGATCGCCGGACGGCCTCCTCGGCTGCCTGCCGCGCCTCCGGCCCTGCCGTTCCCAGCCGGGCGGACGCGCGCTCGATTTCCTCGGCCGCCAAGCGGTCCATCCGATCCCGGAGGGCCGAGATCGCGGCCCCGAGCCGGCGCTCGGAGGCGTCGGCCTGGAATCGATCGGCCGCGCGCCGGGCGATCCGCGTCGCCTCCTCGAGCGCGCCCGCACGGGCGTCGTTCGCCTCCTCGGCAATTCGCTGGAGATCGTCCATGTTGTAGAGGTAGGCGTCCTCGTCGGCATCGATCCCGGGCTCGTTGGCCCGGGTATTCGAGTGATCGTGTAAGATAACCGGCTTCATCCGGCGGGCCTGCAGCGCCCGCCGGGCGTCCGCTTCGAGGACGACGTAGCGCGGGGCATCCAGGCAGGCGATCACGACGTCCGCGCCGGGCAGGGCCGAAGGAATCGAGTCCCAGGGCACGGTCCGCCCGCCATAGGCGGCCGCCAGGGCTTCCGCCCGCTCGTGCGTCCGGTTGGAAACGAGGACGTTGGAGAGCCCCCGCGCGGCGAGGTGCTTTAGGACGAGCGAGCCCGTCTGCCCCGCCCCGAGCAGCAGCGCCGTCTTGTCGGAAAGGGTCTCGAAGACGCGCATCGCGAGATCGACCGCGACCGACCCCACGGACGCAGACCCCCGCCCGAGGCCCGTCCGGGTCCGGATCCACTTGCCGACCGAGAGGGCCCGCTGGAAGAGGGCGTGAAGAATCGGACCGACCGTTCCCGCGGTGCAGGCGGCCTCGTAGGCCTCCTTCACCTGGGACTGGACCTCGGTCTCCCCGAGGACCATCGAGTCCGCGCCGGCGGTCACGAGAAAGAGATGGAACGCGGCCTCCCGCCCCGTCGAGCCCTCCACCGAATCCTCGAAGCCTTCCAGCCCGAAGCCCCTGGCGGCGCCGAGCGCGGAGGCGATGGCGACGGGCGTCGGGGCCGACGGCGCGGCAGCGTAGACCTCGACGCGGTTGCAGGTGGAAATCAGGACCGTCTCGGAGGCGCCCAGGGCGGCGCGGACCGCGCGGGAGGCGTCCGCGAGGCCCGCGCGTCCGACCGCCAGGCGTTCGCGGATCGCGATCGGGGCGGTCCGATGGGTCAGTCCCGCGCAGGAGATTTCCATGGCGCAATGGCGGCCGACATCAACATAACGCCCCGGGGGGCGCGGGAGCGGAGGATTCGGAGAATCCGTGCGTCCGCGGCGGCCGCGCCCTTCCGGGCGTAGAGCCGGAAGATCGAGTCGCTCGAGATTCGCCGGAAGAGGACCTGGCGGGCGCGATAGGAAATCCCCTTCGGAAGATTCGCGCGCGCCTTCTCGAGAAGCCGCAGGAAGCCTCCGAAGGCGGGCGGCACCGCGCGCGCGAGCCGCGCGCGTCGGCGCCGGGAACCCCCCGGCGCGCGCCCCCCCGTCGAGACGGCGATGGAGATCCCCCCCCTTCTCACGACCGCGGGCATCGTGAACGTGCACAATTCCGGGACGTCCACGACGTTCACGGGGATCCCGCGCGCGACACAGAGCGCGTACACCCGGCGCTGGACGCGCGCGTTGTCCGTGGCGGCGACGCACAGCGCCGCGCCGGCGAGGTCGGAGGATCGAAAGGGGCGTTTCCGGCACTCGACGCCCGACCGCCGCTCGAGCCGTGCCCGGATCCGGGACGCAACGACAAGGACGCGCCCGCCCGCCCGGACGAGGGCCGCGGCCTTCCGCGCCGCGACTGTCCCCCCGCCTACGACGAGGCAGCGCCGCCCCTCGAGCCGCAGGACGACGGGCAGGCCGGACACGGCGGGGCCTTCCGCTAGCGGAACACCCGGTAGTCGATCTCGGGAAAGACGTTGTCCTGCATCTCAAGCCTCGAGACCGCCCGCTCCTCGAGCGAACGATCCTTGATCGCCTTCTCGAGGGCGAGGAAACGCGTCAGGTGCTCCTCGACCCTTCTCCTCGCGTAGGGAACCATGGTCCCCGTCTTCATGATGAAGGGCCAGTCGCTCGACTGCAGCAGCAGGATCTCGCGCGCGGCCTGATCGAGGGCGCGGCGCTCGAGCGGCGAGGGCGTCTCATGAAACCTCGCAAGGGCCTCCATCCGCCGGGACGCCTCGAGGACGTGGCCCCAGACCCAGTCGTTCGTGCCGTTCAGCCAGACCTCGTTGTAGCCCTTGTAGCCCCAGGAAGAGGCCGACGGCGTCGAAACCTGGGCCACGGGGAACGCATCCAGGGCCTCGGACGGCGTGATGGTCTTCACCGTATCCTGATCACCTGCGACCTTCCGCAGAAGGAACTCGAGCCAGTCCGGGCCCTCGTACCACCAATGGCCGAAGAGCTCCATGTCGTAAGGCGCCACGATGACGGGCGGGCGGCGCATGCCGGAGGCGTAATACTCGACCTGCTTCTCGCGGAAGAACAGGAAGTTGCTCGCGTGCAGGGCGGCCTTCTCCCGGGCCCAGGCAGGCACGTAGGGCTCCTTCCAGTCGGACTTGCCGGTGATCCGATAATACTTGAGGCCCGTGTTCTTTCGCTTCCCGTCCGGCTGGATGTAGTCCTTCACGTAGTCGTAGGGAAGGTCCCAGCCGATGTCGCGATAGAACTCGCGATAGTCGAAATCGCCCGGGTAGCCCTCCTCCGCGGACCAGACCTGCTTCGAGGAATCCGGATCGCGTCCGAACGCGGCAACGCCGTTGGGACAGAGAATGGGCGCATAGGCCCCGTAACGCGGGCGAACGCTCGCGTCGAGCACGCCGTGGGTATCGAGGATGAAATGACGGATCCCGCACTCCTTCAGGACGCCTTCGACGCCCGGGAAGTAGCCGCATTCCGGCAGCCAGATCCCGGCCGGCGGGCGGCCGAAAACTCGGGCGTGGTGCTCGACCCCGACGCGAATCTGCGCCCGGACGGAGGAAGGCCGGGAGGCGAGCAGCGGGAGGAAGCCGTGGGTCGCCGCGCACGTCATGATCTCCACGCGGCCGGTGTCCGCGATCCCCCGGAAGGCGCTCGCGAGGTTGCCGCCATAGCGGTCGAAATAGTCGAGCGCATCGCCGAAACGCTGGCGGTACATCAACGCAAGCGGATGGAACGTGGCATCCCCCCGGGTGCGGGTGACCTCGCGGTGTCCGAGTTCAATCAGGCGCTCGAGATGGCGGCGCGCGCGGCCGCGGAGCAGCGGGTCCTCGAACATCGACACGAGCGTCGGGGAGAGCGTGAACGTCAGGCGGAAGTCGATGCTGTCCGCGAGGAGGCGCTCGCAGACCTGGAGGAGGGGAATATAGGTTTCCTCGATCGCCTCGTAGAACCAGTCCTCCTCCAGGAACCGCTCGTGCTCCGGATGGCGGACGTACGGAAGGTGGCCGTGGAGGATGATCGAGAAGAATCCGCGATGCTTCATCGTCCCCTCCCCGAAAAGAACATCGCGCCCGGGGCGCCCGGGGAGTGGCCGGACGGGGGCGGCGGATGGAAACGCCGATCGGGCGGGACCGGCGGTCCCCCCGGGAAGCTGCTGGGCGGACCGAGAACGGGACGTTCGACCGGGCTCGGAAGGGGGCCTGCCCAGGTGGAGAACGTCCGATACCTTCGATCCGCCCACTCGGAGAGCCGCTCCATCAGGCGGCGGCGCGCGAAGACCGAAAGATGCACGCCCGCCCGGGCGAAGAGGGCCTCCACGGCGTAGAAGAAGGCGAAGGGGCCGGGGGCATTCCCCATCTCGGCCGCGATGCGATCGAGTTCGTCCGAAGGCTCCGGCGGGAGGAACGGCCGGAGGATCCCCTTAAGAAGGCGCGGCAAGGAAACCGGACTTGCGGAACGGAGCGGCGGCGCCGGGGGAAGCGGCTTTCGCGCGGCGATAATCGCCTCGCCGACCGCCCGGTAGTCCGGCTCCTCCGCCAGCCGATGGACCCCCCCGGGCCCGTCGGGCGTCCCCCACTCGGGTCTCTCGAACGGGGACGGACTCGAACGGGGCGTCGAGATCGTATTGGATCTGGCCATGGACACGAAGGTCCCGTCCTGCGTGACGAATCCGAGGTCGGCGAGATAGCTCTTCTCGGGGGACCAGAGCAAAACGTACCAGCTCCGCCCCCATCGATCGATCCCGACATCGAAGGTCGAATGATGGTTGAATCCGTTCCAGTCGATATAGGTGACCTCGTAGAACCGGAGCACCCAGCGCACCCGGGCTTCGTCCAGGCCCCGGGCGCGATAGGCGTCCTGGACGTCGCTTTCCATGAGTTCCCAGGCGGCGAAGCACCAGGATGGATCCACGGGCAGGAGGACGAGCCGGGTGAAGCCGTAGCCCCAGGGGATTTTGTCGGGATGCGCGATCGCGGCATCCGAGGCGGGGCGCCAGCGGGACTCGAACGAGGGGAACGCCCCCGGGTGTTCCGAGGAGGGCGCAGGCTCCGAAGGAAGCGAGGACTCGAGGGCGGCCAGCGGGGGGGCCGGCGTCGGTTCGGGTTCCGGCAGCGAGGATTGGGAGGAGCGCGGGGGGAGTCGCTTTCGCGACGCGGGAGAACGGCGGGCGGGAGAACGCCGAGCGGCGGGACGGACGCGTCCTGATCTCTTGCGCCGCTTCGCCGGCCGCGCGAGCCGCGTGGCTCCCCGACGGGACGGCTTCCGGACACGAGCCGCCGGTCGCTTTGCGCCGGCCTTCCGGGATCGCGCGTTCGTTTTCACGATATCCAGAGGATACCCGTTCTTTTCTCCGTTGCAGGCCCGTGGCGGGCCCTTTTCATTCGACGCACCTGGGCGCATCCTATGCCCTTCCGCCCCTCGGGCGAAGGAGAAAAGAACCCCATGCATCGAATCGCGGTCATCGGCGGAGACGGAACCGGCCCGGAAGTGGTTCGCGAGGCCCTGAAAGTCCTGGAGGCGGCGAAGTCGAGGTTCGGCCTTTCCTTCGAGCTCATCCCCTACGACCTCGGGGGCGAGCGCTACCTGCGCACGAAGGAGATCTGCCCGGACTCGGTGGTCGACGAACTCCGGTCGATGAACGCGATCCTCCTCGGGGCGATCGGACATCCGGACGTGGCCCCCGGCATCCTCGAGAAGGGGATCCTGTTGAAACTGCGGTTCGCCCTCGACCAGTACGTCAACCTCCGGCCCGTCAAGCTCTACCGGGAGAAGGACTGCCCGATCAAGGGGAAAACGCCGAAGGACATCGACTTCGTCGTCGTGCGCGAGAACACCCAGGATCTCTACTGCGGAATGGGCGGCGTCGCCCAGGAGGGCACCCCGGAGGAGACGGCGACCCAGGTGGGAATCTACACCCGCTTCGGCGTGGACCGCTGCCTCCGCTACGCCTTCGAGCTGGCCCGCAAGCGGGGCAAGTCGAAGAAGCTGACGCTCTGCGGGAAGACGAACGTGCTGACCTACATCTACGGGCTCTGGGAACGGGCCTTCCACGAGATGGGAAAGGCCGAGTTTCCCGACGTCCAGCGCGATTACGCGCACGTGGATGCGACGTGCATGTGGATGATCAAGAACCCCGAATGGTTCGACGTGATCGTCACCGGAAACCTGTTAGGCGACATCATCACGGACCTCGGCGCCATGCTCCAGGGCGGGATGGGGATCGCCGCAGGCGGCAACATCAACCCCGAGGGCGTCTCCATGTTCGAGCCCATCGGCGGCTCGGCGCCGAAATACACGGGCAAGAACGTCATCAACCCGCTCGCCGCGATCGGCGCCATGGGAATGATGCTCGAGACGCTGGGCGAGGAGGACGCAGCATCAGCCGTCGATGCCGCGATCCAGTCGGTCCTCGGCCGGCTCGATTCCCTCGCCGCGGGCAAGATGGGCTTCTCGACCACGAAGGTCGGCGACATGGTCGCGGAGACCGTGGCCAAGGGGTAGGCCGAGTCCCGGAAATCCCCTACTTCGTCTTGGGAAACAGGGGCGCACCCTTCCGAACGCGCCGGCCGACGGCGGGCGGGGACGCACACGAGGGCGAGCCTTCCAGGCCCAGTTGCCGCCAGCCCTCGGCGGCGGCGGCCGGGATGACAGGCTCGATCCAGGCCAGCGCATGGCGGAGCGATTCCGCGAGGAGGGAGAGCACCGTGTCCAGGCGGCCGGCCTTCGAGGGGTCCTTCGCGAGCAGCCAGGGCGTGGTTTCCTGGACATAGCGGTTCGCGCGATCCACGAGCCCGAACACCGCCTCGAGGGCGAGATTCGGCGAGAAGGCCTCGATGGCGGAGACGACCTTCGCCTCGAGCCCCCCCATCAAGGCCCGGAGGTCGTCGTCGCCGGGTCCGGGCTCGGCGGGCGAGGGCACGACGCCGCTCCGATAATTTTCGATCATGGGGATGACGCGGGAGAGAAGGTTGCCGAACGCATTCGCGAGGTCTGCTTCATAGCGCCGTTCAAAAACGTCCACGCTGAAGCCGGCATCCTGGCCGAACGACATCTCCCGCATGAGGAAGTAGCGGAACGCGTCCACGCCGTGGCGCTCGAGGAGGTCGAGCGGCTTGACGGCGGTCCCGCCGGTTTTCGAGATTTTCAACAGGCCCCCGCAGGCAGGGCATTGGCTCGCAGGCGCATCCTGCAACTTCTCGCCGCAGGCCGGGCACTTCGGCGAGGGCGTCAGCCACCAGCCGTGCGCCGCGATCGTCTTGGGCGCGGGAAGCCCCAGCGCGCGGAGCATCGTCGGCCAGTAGACCGAGTGGGTCGTGAGGATGTCCTTCCCGATGAGGTGCATGGCGGGCCAGCGGCGATCGAAACCGGCCGGGTCGCCCGGGTAGCCGATCGCCGTCGCATAGTTCATGAGGGCGTCGAACCAGACGTAGGTTACGTAGTCGGGATCGAAGGGAAGCGGAATCCCCCAGGAAAGCCTCGATTTCGGCCGGGAGATGCACAGATCCTCCAGCGGCTTCTGGAGGAAGCCCAGGACCTCGTTCTTCCGGGTCTCGGGAGCGATGAACCCGGGGTGCGTCTCGATATGCTCGCGCAGCCAGTCCCGATACTTCCCCATCCGGAAGAACCAGTTTTTCTCCTCTAGACGCTGGACGGCGCGGCGGCAGTCGGGACAGCTCCCGTCCACGAGATCCTTCTCCGTGCAGAATCTCTCGCAGGGGACGCAGTACCAGCCCACGTAGGGCGCGGCGTAGATCTCCCCCTTCGCGTGGAGATCGGAGAGCGCGTGCTGGACGGCGGACATGTGCCGCGCCTCGGTCGTCCGGATGAAGTCGTCATTCGAGATCCCGAGGCGCATCCAGAGGGAGCGGAAGTTCTCGACCATCTCGTCGCAGTGGACCGCAGGCGCGAGGCCCCGCTTCTTCGCGGCCTGCTCGGCCTTCTGACCGTGCTCGTCGGTGCCGGTCAGGAACCAAACCTCGTCCCCGGCCTTGCGATGATAGCGCGCGAGGACGTCGGCCAGAATCGTCGTATAGGCATGCCCAATGTGCGGGATGTCGTTGACGTAGTAGATCGGGGTCGTGACGTAAAAGCGTCCCATGAGAGGGGCACAGTTTAGCCGGAAACGACGCGCCCGCCCTACGCGATCGGGCGCTCGCCGGGCTCCGAAAGGATGAACTGGAGTTCGTTGCGGCCGATCTCGACGAGGTCGCGGTTTTCCAGGCGGGCGTCGCGGATCTTCCGCCCGTTCACCTTGACGGACGACCAGCCCGCAAGATGGTTGATGTAATAGTCATCGCCCTGCCTTCGAATCGTGGCATGCCAGGGCGCCACGAAGAACCCCTTGAGGGGCACGTCGGCGTTCCGCCGCTTGCCGAGGACCGTCTCGGGCTTGACGAGATCAAAAGCCTTCCCGGTTTTCGCCTCCCAGAGGTAGCAGCGCCTCGCCGCGGGGGCGGCGGGAGCGGCCGGCGCGCCGGCGCCCGCGGCGGGAGCCATGGCGGACGTCTGGAACTTCTTCGTCCGGTAGGTTTCGACGGCCATCGTATGCTCGACGTCCCCGAGGAACGCCTTGGACTTCCGGCCGCCGGGAAGTTCCGGTCCCTCCTCGCCCATTCCCTCCCAGGTCTCCTCGTAGACGAGATTGTGCTTCCCGATCCCGATCCGGTCGCCCTGCTTGAGCGCCTTCTTTGCGGGAAGCCGCTCGCCGTTCAGGAAGGTCCCGTTCTGGCTGCCCAGATCCTCGACCATCCAGGCTTCGCCCTCCTTGAAGAACCGGCAGTGTCGGCGGCTGACGCCGAGGTTGTCGATGACGAGGGTGCACTCGCGAGCGCGACCGACGACGACCTCGCCCTCCTGTAGAGGCTTCGCCTCCTGGACCTGCTCGCCGAACAAGACCTTGACGCGAGGCATCCGTTTCTTGGGCTCCGTGCGGGAGTGTAGCCGGGCACTCCGGGGTGTTCAAGGCGGGCGGACCCGATACACTCCGATTCGTGCCCGAACGCCCCACCGCGGTGCTTTTCGATCTCGACGGAACCCTGCTCGACACGATGGGGGATCTGGCGAACTCCGTGAACCGCCTCCGATCAAGGCGCGGGCTTCCCTCCCTTTCGGACCGGGCGGTCGCAGGATTCGTCGGCGACGGGCCGCTCACCCTGATGGAACGCGTGCTCCCGGGGCTCTCCCGGCCCGAGTTGGAGGCGGCGGAGGAGGAATTCCTGGACGACTACCTCGCGCACTGCACCGAACGGACGCAACCCTACCCCGGCATCCCCGAGGCCCTGGACGGCCTCGCGGGAATCCCCCTGGGGATCGTCACGAACAAGCCCCGGAACCAGACGATGCGGCTCGTGGATTCCCTCGGATGGCGCGCGCGCTTCGGCGCGATTCTCGCGTCGGACGACCTCGAGCGGATCAAGCCGGACCCCCTGCCGATCCGGACCGCCCTCGAGCGGCTCGGAGCCGAGGCGTCGGGTGCCTGGATGATCGGCGACTCGACGAATGACGTCGAGGCGGGGAAGGCCGCGGGCGTCCGCACGATTCTCGTGTCCTGGGGATTCCAGCCGCTCGAGAACGTCCTGCCGCTCGGACCCGACGCCGTCGCGCGCACCCCCCGCGAGATCCCCGGAATCGTCTTCGGGCGGACGAGTTCCTAATCCGAGATGTTGTCCGCGTCCTCCGGGGCGGCCGCACCCCCCTGGAGCCAGGCGTCGCTCGCCAGGCCGTCCGGGCCGGGCGAGACGAGGTCCGCGCCCCGGGCGGGATGGCGGGAAGGCGGCGGATCGCCATCGCTCTTCGAAAGATAGACCCAGGGATTTCCCCAGGGATCCCGCAGGAACTTCACCCCATTGGCCTCCCCGATCTGATCCTCGCCCGGAGGAAGGAACGGGGTGGCGTTGCCGGCCCGGCGCGGAGGCCCGAGATAGTCGTAGAGGGCCTTGGCGCTCTCCGTGCGGGCGGCCGCGAGAGAGGCCGAAGCGTCGGGCGGATAGACGCCGTAGCGGGACCGGTAGGCGTCGAGGGCCGCGAAGATGGACTGGAACTGCGCCCGGGCCGAATCCCCGCGCGCCTTCCGCCGGGCCGCCGCGCCGCCCGCGATGACGAGGGCGAGGAGGATGGCGATGATCGCGATCACGACAAGGACCTCGATGAGGGTAAAAGCGCGGCGGTTCATCGGATCTCCACTCCCGCGCCAAGGGATCGGAGCCGCCGCAGGTGGCGCTCGTCGGCGCGCACGTCCAGCACCACATCCCCGTCCACCATCCGGCGGGCGAGAACCTCGGTGTTCTCGTGGCAGTAGTGGGCAAGCTTTCCGTCGGAAGCCGACAGGTGGACCCGCGCCTCGCAGCGCCCCACCGCCAGGCGGTTTCGCACCTCGGTCCGGAGGGCCTCAAGGCCGGCGCCCGTCTTCGCGGACACGGGAATCGCGCCAGGAAACTCCGCCAGGAGGGCGCCAATGTCTCGCGCGGCGTCGAGCCGGTCCGTCTTGTTGAGAACCAGGAGGGTCGGCCGTCCGTCGGCCCCGATCTCCTCCAGGACCCCGCGCACAGCCTCGATCTGTCCGCGGAACGAGGGGCTCGAGACGTCGACGACGTGCAGCAGGAGGTCCGCGTGGCAGACCACCCGGAGCGTCGCGTGGAAGGAGGCGACGAGATGGTGAGGGAGCTTTCGGATGAACCCGACGGTATCCGTGATGAAGACCTTGCTCCCGGGGAGGATCGGCCAGGCCTCGACCTTCGTGTCGAGGGTCGAAAAGAGCCGGTCCTCGATGAGGACGTCCGCGCCCGTGAGTGAGCGCAGGATCGTGGACTTCCCCGCGTTCGTGTAGCCCACGAGGGAAACGATCCGGGCCTCCCGCCGAGAAGCGATCTCGCGATCGCGCCGGCCCCCGATTTCCGCGATCCGCTCCTTCAACTCCTGGATGCTTTTCTTCAGGATGCGCCGGTCGACCTCGATCTGTTTTTCGCCCGGCCCCCGCATCCCGATCCCGCCCTCGATCCGCTCGAGATGCGTCCACATCCGGCGCAGGCGCGGCATCGTGTAGAGGGCCTGGGCGAGCGCGACTTGGAGCTGCGCCTCGCGGGTCCGCGCGCCCAACGCGAAAATATCGAGGATGAGTTCGCTGCGATCCACGACCCGGGCGCCTGTCCCCTTCTCGAGCCGCTGCACCTGCGCCGGGGTGAGGTTGTCGTCGCAGAGAAGGACCCGGATGCGCTCCGAGCGAACGATCTCCGCGATCTCCCCGACCTTGCCGGCGCCGACGTAGGTGCCGGGGTCCGGGGCGGGACGGTGCTGGACGACGCGCCCGACAACCCGCGCGCCCGCAGACACGGCCAGCCGTTCCAATTCCTCGAGGGCGGCCTCCTCCTCCTCCCCCCGGATGGACGGGGGCGTCACGGCGACGAGGAGGGAGCGCTCCCGTTCGACGGTAAGGCCCGCCGGCGAGGTCTCGAAGGATTTCGGCGTCGGGAATCTCCTTGGGTGTTCGACCCGCGAATGATTCTATCGCGTGGGCGAGAGATCCGGCGAGCGCAGGCGGACCATCCGGATCCCCGCTTTCCGGGCGGTCGCGGGTGTCCGCCGATCGGGGTAATCGTCCACCGAGTAGATCGTCCGGATCCCCGCGTTCGCAATCAGCTTGAAGCAGTGCCAGCACGGCGAGGCGGTCGTATAGATCTCGGATTCGTCGATGTCCACCCCGTTGCGAGCGGACTGGAGGATCGCGTTCGCCTCGGCGTGAATCGTCGCGACGCAGTGGCCGTTCTCCATGTCGCAGCCGATCTCGTGACAGTGCGGAAGCCCGCGGATGGAGCCGTTGTAGCCCGTCGACAGGATCATCTTCCCCCGGACGATCACGGCCCCGACGGCGCGCCGATCGCAAGTCGAACGGGTCGAGACCTGGCGGGCAATCTGCATGAAATAGGTATGCCAGTCCACCCGCCGGAACGGCGGCGGATTCAGGGATTCGGGATTCCGCCGGGCAGGACCCGCTCGACGCAACGTCTTCTTTGCATTCGGCATGGGAAGGGATTCTAGCGCGCGCCGGGGGCAACTCGAATCCCGGCCGCGCATCGGTTTGCCCCCGCCCCCCCGGAGTGCTATATTGAACACGCCACATGTCTTGCGCTGCGCGAGCCCGACGAAGCCGGAATCCGCACGCGGATCGGCGGGAATGCCCCCGCTTCTCCCTTCGCGCCCAGATGATCCTTCGCCATATCCTGGCGACGGGCAAGACCGCGCCGGTAACGGGGGTCCGCGTCCAGAACGTCGGAAACGGCGGGGTCCTCGTGCGCCTTTCGCGCCCCCTTCCCGAGGGCAGCCTTGTGGATCTCTCCTTCCAGCTGCCGGGCCGCGCCCGGACGACGCGCCTTCTCGGACTCGTCCGCTGGTCGAGGAAGGCTTCGATGGGCATCCAGTTCTTTTACTCGACCGACATGGAACGCAACCGGATCGTCCGCTCCCTCTCCTCCCTCGAGCGGACGGGCGATATCGGGCACGCCGCCTGACGGTTGCGGTTTGACACCCGGAATCCGGGCGAAGAAACTCCCCTCCCGCCGTGAACCCGACTTCCCTTCCGCTTCCTTTCCTCCTTCTCGCCGCCGGCGCGGTCGCCTCGATCCTGCTCGGCGCCCTGCCGGCGGCCCGCCGGCGTCCCGCGATCGCCGTCGCCCCGACGCTTGCCGCCCTCTGGGGCGCATGGCTCGCGCTGACATGGGGGCTCGGAATGGAGCCGGCGCCGGGACCGCTCCGGCTGGATGACGCCGCGATCCTGATCGGGCTTCTCGCGACGCTCGGGGCGTTTCTCTCGATCCTGCTTTTGCTGAAGACGGCCGACGAAGAGGGCTTCCCCGCGGGGATGGCCGCCGGCCTCGCGGCGATGGCAGCGGCCGGAAGCCTTCTCGCGGCGTCCGCCACGGACCCGAAGACCGGCGCCTGGGGGCTGGCGGCCGCGATCATTTCCCTGGGAGGCGCCCTCGCGATCGGCCGGAGGCGGGCCGCGGCCGATCCCCGGGCCGCCGCACCCGCGTCGCTCGCGGGATTGTTCGCGTCGGGGACGATCCTCGCAGGCGCGGGATATCTCATCCGCCTGCTCTCGTCCCTTTCCGCGGAGTCCGCAACCCTGCTCGGGGACGGCCTCGCGGCGGGCGCGGGCGCCGCCATGGCCGGCGGGAGCCTGGCGGCCGCCGTCGCGCGCAATCCCCGGCGGCTCCTCGGCTGGCTCTGTGTCGCGCAGGCGGGATTCGCGCTGCTCGTTCTCCGGGGCGTGGCCGTGCCCGCCGGTCCCGAAGCGGCCGGCATGGCCTTTCTCCATCTGATCGGATGCCTCGCCTGCCCCATCGGCGCATTCGGGGCCCTCGAGGTTCTTTCGGAACCCGGGCGACCGCAAACGTCCTTTTCCGATCTGGCCGGCCTCTGGCGCGCGCGGCCGTTCCCGGCGGCCGTCCTCGCGATGTCCGCGTTGGGAATGTGCGGAATGCTGGACAATCTCCACATGCGGATCCTCCCGTTCGGCATTGCCACCCTCTTCGGCCCCGCCGGGCTTACGCCCGTCGCGATGGCTTCCGAAGTTCTCGCCGCCGTCGCCGCCGGCCGGATCATCTATTCCCTCCGGGGCCGTTCGCCGGCCACCAAGCCCGCCCCGACCCGACACGCCCCCGCCGCCGTCGCCCTCGCGTTCTGCGCCCTGCTGACGGCCTGGCTGGCCGCGCGCCCGGAGACGTTCCTCGCCATCGCCCGCCGCGCCTCGGATGCCTTCCGCCCCTGACACCGTCCTTACGCGCTTGAGGCGCCCCCCCCGAATGCCTAGAATGGGCTTCCCAGGGGGCGGGGAGGCCCGAAATGCCGGTTTTGCTAACTGAAGAGGAAAACCAGTTCGTTGCCGCCGCGAAGAGCAAGGGCTCGATCACCCAGGCAATGGTGGACGAGGCGCTGAAGGATCGCGACACGGCCGAATCCACCGAGAAGATCCCGGACATCCTCATCCGGATGGGCTTCCTCTCCTCCGAGCAGGCGAAAACCCTCCTGAGCGAGGCCCAGAAAAGCCCCGAGAAGGCGAAGCCGGCGCTGGGCCCCTATGACCTGATCTCGAAACTCGGCCAGGGCGGGATGGGCATCGTCTACAAGGCCCGCCACCGGGAGAACGGCCAGGTCGTCGCCCTCAAGGTCCTGCCGGGAAAGCTCGCACAGAACAAGGTCTTCACCGAACGGTTCCTGCGGGAGGCCTCGGCGGCCACGCGCCTCGATCACCCGAACATCGTCCGCGGCTACGACGTGGGCGTGGCGAACGGCCACCACTATTTCGCGATGGAATTCGTCGACGGGGAATCCCTCTCCGCCCGCCTGAAGCGCGAGGGGCGCATCCCGGAGGCCGACGCCCTCGGCATCATCCGGCAGATCGCGAGCGCCCTCCAGCAGGCCTACGAGCACCAGATCGTCCACCGCGACATCAAGCCCGAGAACGTGATGTTCACCCGGGACGGCGTGGCGAAGCTGACCGACTTCGGCCTCGCGAAGAACGTCGCGGAGGCGACGCTCGCCCAGATCACGCAGACCGGGATGATCCTCGGAACCCCCTACTACCTCTCCCCCGAGCAGGCGAAGGGCGAGAAGAAGATCGACATCCGCAGCGACCTCTATTCCCTCGGCGCCACCCTCTACCATCTCACGACGGGCGAGCCCCCGTTCACGGGCACGTCCATCGCGGTGATCGTCTCCAAACACATCACCGAGGCCCCCGAGGAGCCGCGCCGGAAGAACCCCGAACTCTCCGAAGGCGCCAACTCCTTGATTTCGAGGCTCCTCGCGAAAAGCCCGGACGCC
>CAYHQZ010000028.1:0-23077 GCA_964358555.1 uncultured Planctomycetia bacterium | reverse complement strand
GGCATCTTGCGAAGGGGGAGCGGGTGTTCGTTCTCGAACTCGCCCCCACGAAGCCCGAAGAGACGCCGTGGCTGCGGGTCCGGTTGCCGTCGTCAGCGTCCGTTTGGGTTTTCGGCCGATTTGTGGAGGCGGACGTCTCCGGCGCCGCCCGGATCCGGGGCAAGCAGGTCCAGTTGCGGGCGAGTCCCGGCCAGAAGGAATCGCCGCTGGGCACGATCGAGGAGCCAGCGCCCGTTCGGATTCTCGAGCGGGCGGCCGGTGAAGGCGGCGACTGGGTCCGGATTGTGCCCCCGGACGAGGCCGCCGCCTACGTTCGCAGCGATCTGTTGGAGTTTGTCGAGACGGAGACGGAGGCGGCCCAATCCGTCGTGGAACGGGCCCGGCGCGAGGCCGTGGAATCAGCCCTTCGCCAGCGCTTCGAGTCCATCGGCCGGCGGATCCGCGGCGAGGAGGCGAAAGAGGCCAAATCCCAGGAGTGGGACTCGATCGCGAAGGCTTTTGAAGGATTGCTGGCCGACGTGCGCGGGACCGGCCTGGAGCCGGAGGTGCAATCGGAGTCGGGGCGGGTCGCGAAGCTCGCCGAGACGGTTCGCGGGCTGCGGGCGGCCGCCGAAGCGGAGCGGAAAAAGATCATCGAGGCCTATGAGGCGAAACTGCGGGCGCTGGGACCCGACGCCCTCCGGATCGGATGGGTCTATCGCCTGGAGCGGCCGCGCCAGACCGGGGCTGTCCGGTTCGGTCTCGAGATGGCCGGGGAGTGCGTCTGCCTCCTGTCGGGCCTCGACGAGGACATCGCGAAAGCCGAGGGCAAGCTCGTCCGGATCCAGGGCAACCTCGTGGAGCAGACGACCCGCAGCCGCCTGCTCGGCGTGAGGAAGATCGAGATCCTCTGGGGCGGGGCGGCGGCTTCGGGCGCGCGATGAGATTCCGCGGAGGTTTCCTGTTGACCGTTCCGTCGAGGGCATGGTAAGGAACCGCGATGGACCTCGTGTGCCGGCCGTCGAACCTGCGCGGTGAGGTCACCATCCCCGGCTCGAAATCGCACACCATCCGGGCCGTCGCCTTCGCGAGCCTCGCCTCGGGGGAAAGCCGGATCGAATCGCCCCTGGAATCCGGCGATACCGATTCCGCCGCTCGGGCTTACGGCGCGCTCGGGGCGACGATCGCGCGACGGCCCGGGGCGTGGATCGTCCGGGGAACCGGCGGCGAGCCGCGCGCCCCCGACGAGGTGATCGACGTCGGAAACTCCGGCACCACCACGAACGTCGCCGTCGGCTCGGCCGCGCTTCTTCGCGAGGGCCTCGCCGTCTTCACCGGCGACGCCCAGATCCGCAAGCGCCCCTCCGGCCCGCTGCTCGCGGCGCTGAACGGCCTCGGCGCCCGGGTCGAGTCCACCCGCGGCAACGGCTGCCCGCCGATTGTCGTGCGGGGGCGCCTCAAGGGCGGCTCGGTCTCCATCGAGTGCCCCTCGAGCCAGTACCTCACGAGCCTCCTCGTCAACGCCCCGCTCGCCGACGGCGACAGCGTCATCCGCGTCACACGGCTCGAGGAGAAGCCCTACGTCGAGATGACCCTCGACTGGCTCGCCCGCCTGGGCATTCGAATTGCGCGCGACGGACTGCGCGAGTTCCGGATCCCGGGCGGGCAGCGATACGTCGCCTTCACCCGCCGCATTCCCGCCGACTTCTCGTCCGCCACGTTCTTTTTGTGCGCGGGCGCCATCGGCCAAAACGACGTCACCGTGCGCGGGCTCGATCTCGACGACACCCAGGGGGACAAGGCCGTTCTCGAATACCTGCGGGCGCTCGGCGCCCGGGTCGATATGCTGCCCGACGGCGGCGTGCGCGTGCGCCCCGGCCGCCTCAAGGGCTGCCGGCTCGATCTCAACGCCACCCCCGACGCCCTGCCGATGCTCTCGGTGCTCGCCTGCTTCGCGGAGGGCAAGACCGTCCTCGAGAACGTCGCCCAGGCCCGCATCAAGGAGACCGACCGCATCGCCGTCATGCGCGAGGTGCTCACCCTCCTCGGCGCCAGGATTACGGAGCGGGCGGACGGCCTCGAAATCGAGGGAGGAGCGCTCCGCGGCGCCGAGGTGAGCGGGCATGACGACCACCGCGTCGTCATGGCGCTGGCGGTGGCCGGCACCGCCATCCCCGGCGTCACGACCGTTCGCACCGCCGAGGCCGCCACCGTCACCTTCCCGACGTTTTTCGACTGCATGAAAAAAATCGGCGCGGAGATCATCCCGCCAGGACAAGGAGTCTCCCATGCTCGGCTGTGATATCGGAACGCTCTTTAAAGTCACCGTCGCCGGCGGGTCCTACCAGGAGACGCTGGTCACACATCTGCAGGGCGTACCCCCCGGGTATCTCTTCACCGAGGAGGAGATATACCGAGAGCTTCTGCTGCGCAAGCCCGGCCAGGGCGAGCTTACCTCGCCCCGCCGCGAGCCCGACGTGCCCATCATCGTCACGGGCCAAAACTGCGACGACACGATGCCCGGCTTCAAGAACGCCCGCTTTTCGAACGGCACCCCGCTGACGGTACTCATCCCCAACCTCGACCGCCACGCCGAGCACATCGAGGCCTATCGCGAGACGAATCGCACGCCGCGGCCGGGGCATGCCTCCTACGCCTCCTACGTGAAATACGGCCAGTGGGACGACGCCATCGGCGCCGGGTTCTTCAGCGGCCGCTACACCGCCACCATCGTCGCCGCCGGCGCCGTGGCCAAGCGAATCCTGAAGGACCGCGGCATCGAGGTCACCGCCTACGTCAAGGAGGCCGCCGGCGTGCGGATGCCGGATCTTCCCATCGAGAAGGTGCGGCCCAAGGTAGAGGCCTACAAGGAAATGCGCCGCAAGCACGACCCCGTCTACCTCGCGCTCTTCGCCTCCGGGCGGCTCAAGCCCGAGATGCGGATGCTGCAGAAGATGGCGGTCCTGGCGGAGTTCGAGAAGGAGATTCCCGCGCTCCACGAGAAGAAGATTGCCTGGGACGAGGAGGCCGTCCGCAAGGAATACGGCGTCCACCCCAAGCTCAACTGCCCCGACCTCGCCGCGGCCGACGCGATGTACGCGCGCATCCTCGAGATTACGAAGCAGGGCGATTCCAGCGGCGGCGTCGTCGAGGTCGTCGCCACGGGGCTACCTGTCGGCATGGGGGAGCCTGTGTTCCGCAAGCTAGATGCCGAGCTCGGCCGGATGCTCGGCATCGGCGCGGTCAAGGCGGTGGAGGTAGGTTGCGGCTTCGCGGCGAAGGATATGACGGGCAGCCAGTGCAACGACCAGATTTCCGCGAAAAACGGCAAGGTTCGGTTTGATTCCAACCAGGCCGGCGGCGTGACGGGAGGGCTTGCGACCGGCCAGGACCTCGTCGTGCGCCTGGCCGTCAAGCCCACGCCCACCATCGCAAAGCCCCAGCACACCATCGACAAGGTCTCCCTCGAGTCGAAGGACCTGGCGGCCGTCACGCGCCGCGATCCCACCATCGTCCCCCGCGTGTGGCCCGTCGCCGAGGCCTTCACGTCCATCCTGCTGCTGGATCACTACATGCAGCACCTGGCGTTCCAGGGGATGTTCAGGAAGTGAGCGTGCTGGCCGCGAACGCGCGGGCGATCCGGCGGGCGCTCACCGCGGCCGGCCGGCCGCTTCCGCGAGGGCGGCTACGGCGGCCTTCCGGACGGAGGGCTCGCGATCGGACGACGCGCGATTGAGGGCGGCGGCGGAGGCGGCCGAGGGCGGCAGACGGCCGAGGGCGAGGCAGGCGGTGGCGCGGACGGAGGCTTCGGAATCCGAGACGGACGCGGCGAGGGCCTCGGCGTCGGAAGCGTCGCCCAACCGGCCGAGCGCCTCGCAGGCGGCGGCGCGGACGATGCCTCGCTCGGCCTTCAGGAACGGGCGGATTCGGGCCGTGCTCCCGGGCTGTCCGATCCGGCCGAGGGCGGAAATAGCCGCTCGCTGGACGTAGGGCTCGTCGCGGAGCAGGGCTTTCTCGAGGACGGGCACGGCGGCCGCGTCGCGCCGCTCGCCGAGGCCCTCCGCGCAGGCGATGGAGATCTGCGGATCGGCGGATTCCTCCGCGAGGATCGCTCGCAGGCGCCGGGCATCCGTCGCGTCGGCGGTCGCGGAGATCCGCCGGGCGGCGAGCGTCCGGTGGGCGACGTCGCTGTCCGTTTTCTCGAGAATGCGCCGGAAGAGTCCCAGGGTCGCCGGGTCGTCGCCGCGGGCGGCGAGGGCGGCGAGGATGGCGGTCCGGACGCGATGAAGCGCCGGTTCGAACGCCGAAAGGAGCGCGTCGCGGGCGGCGGCCGAGGCCGAGGCGCCGAGAATGGAGGCGGCCCGCGAGGCGATGTCCTCTTCGGCGTCCGACAGGAGCGCCCGCAGGGCGCCGAGGCTTGCGTCGGGGCCGAGGCGCTCGCAGGCGTCGAGGAGGATTCGCCGGACGATTGCGTCCGGGTCGTTGGCCGCCTTTTCCATCCAGGGGCCGAAGGAAGCGTCGCGCCGAAGGGCCGCATGAACGGCCGCGCGTCGAATCCGGGGATCCTCGCTCGCCAGCGCGCGCTCGACCGGCTCGTTCGGGGGCTTTCCGCCGGAGGCGCCGGTGTCGCGGATGGCGAGGGCGTCCATCGCGGTCGCGCGGATGTCGGGGTCGTCGGAATCGGCGAGGAACCGGAGCCTCTCGAGGCTCTCGGGGCCGTTCCGGAAGGCAAGCGTGTGGATCGCGTCGAGCCGTTCCTCGGGAGGGGCCTCCGCGCTCCGGCGGACGAGATCGCTTTCGACCGCGCCGGCGGACAGGAGCGCGCGGGATGCGGCCTGCGAGACGTCCGGGTCGGGATCGCGCTCCAGCGTTCGCAAGGCTCCGACGGCGGCCGGGTCGGAAATCCTGCCCAGGGCCGCGGCGGCGGCGATCCGGACGGCCGGGTGCGACTTGGGATCCAGGGCGATTCCGGCGAGGGCGCCTCCCGATTCGGCGTCCCGAAGCGTTCCGAGGGCGCGGGCGGCCGAGAACCGGACGGGATCGGCGGGGTCGCGCAGCAGGGCGCGGAGATTCGGGCGCAACCCCGGGGGATCGGATCGGCCCGCTGCGGCCGCGGCCTGGCGGCGGACGCGGGGGTCTAAGTCGGCGAAGGCGGCCTTCAGGGCCTCGGCGGGGGCGAGGGAACCGATCGCGCCGAGCGCCGCGACGGCCTGCGCGCGGACGAGCGGGTCCGGGTCGCGCGAGGCCGCGGCGAGCGCCGGGACGGCCTCGCGTGCGCCGAGGGTTCCGAGGAGGCTGGCGCTCGCGGCCCGGACTTCCGGATCGGCGTCCCGCAGCAGCGGAAGGAGGACGATCGTGGAGGCCGGGCTTTCGTCGAAGAGCCGCTGGGCGAGGAGGCCGTGGGCGAGGGGGTTCTTGAGTTGCGAGCGGAGGTCCGTTTCCGGCGCGGGCGGCGGCGGGGCCGCGGGTCCCCGATCGCAGGCGGCGAGGACGGCGGCGAGCGCGATGGCGATGGCTGCGGCGTTGGAGGGGCGGGGCAACCCCGCCCCTACAACATGCCCGGACCGTTCGTAGGGGCGCGGTCCCCGCGCCCTGCCCTGTGTGAGGGACCGAATCACGGCGCGTCCTCGGGAGGCGCGTCCGAGCCCGGCTTTCTCGCGCCGATCCCCGTCAGGAAGTCGAGCTCCCGATCGCTGGGCGAGAGGTAGGGGGCCTCGGGCTCGGAGATCTCGACGACCCGTCTCGCTACCAGGACGGGGGCGCGGTTCTTGCGGTCCCATTGCAGCGTGCCTACCGCCTGGACCCAGGACCCCTCGGGCGGGGGCGGGCCCGATTCGTCGAGGACGGTGAGCGCGACGGGGAAGGCGTCGGCCACGCAGCAGGTCATCGTGAACCGCACCAGCTGGTAGAGCGAGTCGGGCGCGCCGATCACCTGGCGGGGCGAGCCGGGCGCGACGGGGATTTTCTTCCGGATTCCCTCCAGGACCACGCTTCGGTCGAAGAGGGAGAGCGGATCGCGCTCGGCGGCATAGCGGATCATGAGGAGGTTGGCCGGCTCGTAGGCACCCGCGGAGGCGTCGTCCCCGAATCCTAGCAGCTCGATGCCATCCGGCGTCTCCATCCGCCCGGCGGCGGCGAGGCCGAGCCGGCGGGGTTCGGCGGGGAGCGCGAGGAGGGCGAGCGCGAGGAGGGCGAGTGCGAGGATGCCGAGGGGGCGGATGGGCGACTCGGAGTGGGCGTGATCGGCGCACGGGCAGGCGGCCGGCCGTTCCGTGCGGAGCGCGGCGAAGGCGAGGAAGAGCAGGGCGGCGGCGCCGGCATAGGTGAGGGCGAAGACCACGGGGTTTCTCACCTGGACGAGATAGGAGAGCCTTCCCCGCGCGGCGAGCACGAGGATGAGCGCGGCCCACGACGCGAGCGCGGCGGCGCGCAGGATCGAGGCCGTTCGTTCGCGCGTCATGGCCCGATCCTATCTTCCCCCGAGCGCCGGCAGCAGGCCCGAGGCGTGGGCGGCGAGGTTCAGCAGGAAGATGACGACGACGACGGCGGGCAAAAGGATGAGCGCGGCGCGCCGGCGCAGGACTTTCGCGTAGATGAGCGTCAGCTTCACGTCGAGCATGGGCCCGAGGGTGAGGAAGGCGAGCAGGGCCGCCGCGGGGGTGCCCGCGAACGAGGCCGCCGCGGAGGTCCCCGTGAACGAGGCCGCAATGAAGGCGTCGGCTTCCGAGCAGACGGACAGGCCGTAGGCGAGGCTCATGAAGACGGGGATCGAAAGCGCCGGCGTTCCCGCGACCGCGGCGAAGGCGTCGTGGGGGCGGACAAGGACGTTGATGGCGGCCGCGAGGACCGCGCCGAGGGCGAGGTAGGACAGGATTTCCACGAGCTCGGAGATGGCGATGGCGACCACGCCCTTCTTGTGCTCTCCGTGATCCTCGCTGCCGTGCCCGCCGCCCGTCTCGGCGAGCAGATCGCCGGCCGCCGGCGCGATCCGCCCGGCGAGGGCCCCGAGCAGGATCGCCGCGAGAAGGCCGATGACCGTCCGGGCGACGGCCATCCGAAGACCCTGCGGCCCGAAGGCGAGCGTCGTCGAGGCGAAGACGATGGGATTGACGATGGGCCCGGCGAAGAGGTAGGCGACGGCGGGGCCGGTCGGGACGCCCTTGCGGACGAGGCGGCGGAGCACCGGGACGATCCCGCACTCGCATAGCGGCATCACGAGGCCCGCCAGCGCGCCGGCGAGGAGCCCGAGCGGGCCCGCGGGGATGATCCGCCGCAGCAGGCCATCGGGCAGATGGACCTCGAGGAGGGCGGAGACGAACGCCCCGACGATCACGAACGGGATCGCCTCCACGACGACGGATGCGGCCCGCATCGAGAACTCGCCGAGCCATTCGGGCATCGCCCGGATTATAGAAGCCGCGCTATCATTCGCGTCATGCCTTACAAGCCCTTCACCGAGGGGCCGACGCGCCCCCAGTTCTCCCGCAGCCGCGCCTTCGACGTGGAGCACGTCCGCCTGGATCTTCGGATCGATCCGCCGGGGCGGAGGCTTTCGGGCGAGGCCGCGATCCGCGTCCGCCCGATCCACGAGGTCCGGAGCCTCGAGTTCGACGCGGTGGAGCTGAAGATTCGCTCCGTCCGCGCCCTCGGGAGGAGCCTGCCGTTCGTTTGCGAGGACGGCAAGATCCGGATCGAGCTGCCCGCCCCCCGGCGCGACGCCGCCTTCGAGGTCCGGATCGCCTACGACGCGACGCCCCGGCGCGGCATGTACTTCGTCCCGCCGAAGGCCCCGCGGCGGCACTGGCAGGTCTGGACGCAGGGCGAGCTGGAGGACAACCGGCACTGGTTTCCGGGCTTCGACTATCCCAACGACCGCGCGACGACGGAGTGCGTCATCACGGTCCCCGAGCCCTACCGGGCCGTCTCGAATGGCGCCCTCGTTTCCGAGACGCGCGACCGGCGCCGGAAGGAACGGACGTTCCACTGGCGCCAGTCCGTGCCCCATGTGAACTACCTCGTCTGCGTCGTCGTGGGGGTCTTCGAGGAAGCCTCCGAGCGCGCCGACGGCGTGCCCGTGCAGTACCTGGTCCCGCCGGGAAAGCGCGGCCTCATCCGCTCCTCGTTCGGCCGGACTCCCGCGATCCTGCGCTTCTTTTCCGAGCGCACGGGCATTCCGTACCCCTACGAGAAATACGCCCAGATCGCGCTGGCGGACTTCATGTGGGGCGGGATGGAGAACACGACGCTCACGACGATCAACGAGCGCTCGCTCATGCCCGAGCGATTGCGTGCCGACGCCGATCCCGACGGCCTCGTCGCGCACGAGGCGGCCCACCAGTGGTGGGGGGATCTCATCACGACGAAGTCGTGGGAGCACCTCTGGCTCAACGAGGGATTCGCGACGTATTTCGATCCTTTGTTTGCGGAACACCTCCACGGGAAGGAGGAGTTCCAGTACCGGATGTTCGAGAACGCCGAGTCCTACTTCGTGGAGGACGCCGAGTCCTACCGCCGCCCCGTCGTGACGCCGCTCTTCGAGGACCCCGAGGACCTCTTCGATCGCCACGCCTACCCGAAGGGGGCGTGGATCCTGCACATGATCCGGGGGGTTCTCGGGGAGGAGCGGTTCTGGAAGGGGATCCGGCACTACGCGAAAAAGCACCGCGGGGGGTGCGTCGAGACGGCGGACCTCCGGATCGCGTTCGAGGAATCCACGGGGGAGAGCCTCGAGGGGCTCTTCCGCCAGTGGCTTTTCCAGGCGGGCTACCCCGAGTTCGAGGCGAAGTGGAGCCATGACACGAAGGCGGGCCTCTTGCGATTCACGGTGAAGCAGGTCCAGAAGCTGGAGTCCGACACGCCCGTCTTCGAGACCCCGGCGGAGATCCTTGTCGTCACGGCGAAGGGCCGATCCGTCCACCGGGTCCGGATCGAGCGGCCCGAGCACGACTTCTTCCTGCCCTGCGCGGAGCGCCCGTCGTTCGTCCAGTTCGATCCCGACGGCTGGATCCTGAAGAAGCTCAAGTTCGAGAAGGATCCGGCCGAGTCGATCCGGGAGCTTAAGCGCTCGCCCGGGATCCTCGGGCGGATCCAGGCCGCGGACGCGCTGGGCGCCCGCGCGGGGGATCCGGACGCGACGACGGCGCTCGCCAAGGCCCTGCGATCCGATCCCTTCTTCGGGGTCCGCAGGTCTTCCGCGAAAGCCCTCGGCCGGATGGCGACGCCCGCGGCGCTGCGGGCGCTGGCTCCGGGATTGCGGGACCGCCACCCGAGGGTCCGGCGCATGAGCGCCGACGCTTTGGGGAATTTCCAGGACGACGCCGCGGCCGCGAAGGCCGTCGCCCCGCTCCTTCGCGATCCCTCCGAGTTCGTCGTCGCGACGGCGCTGCGCTCGCTCGGGCGGATCCGCGCGCCCGGCGCGTTCGCGCGCATTTCGGCCGCTCTCTCTCGCGACTCGTACAACGATCTCGTCCGCCAGGGGGCCTTCGACGGGCTGGGCGAGCTCCGGGACCTCCGTTCGATTGCACTTGCGAAGGCCTGGACCCGGCCTGATCGGAACGCCCCCGTCCGGGCCGCCGCCATGGGTTGCTTGGGGCGGCTCTGGGAGTTCGCGCAGGATCGGAAGCCCGAGATCCGGGAGTGTCTCGTCCGGCTCCTCTCCGACCCCGCGCACATGATCCGGCGCATGGCGTTCGGGGCCGTCTCCGTCGTGGCCGATCCGGCCGCGCTGTCTGCCCTCGAGGAAGCCCTCGGGCGGGAATCCGTGAGCGTCGTCCGGCATGCCGCGCGGTTGGCCCTCCGGCGCTCGCGGGAGCGGCTCGCGGCGGCGGCGAAGGCCGCCGACGTGAAGCGCGATCTCGATGCCGTCCGGACGGAGTGCCGGAAGCTCGCCTCGCGCGTCCAGGCCCTCGAGAGCCGCCTGTCGGCCGGAAAGCGGAGGAAGTAGGGTCGGCACTATCCCGTCGCATCCGGCTCGGATACCCTAGGCGCGCATGGTCGAACTGGGCCCCGACGATTTCATCTTCCTTAACGAGTTTCCCCTCGCGATGCGATGGGCGGATCCGAATACCCGCGTCCTCTGGGTGGGGGCGGTCGACGCGATCCGGCCGGTCGTTCGCGAGAAAGGCCGGGCCTTTTGGGATTGGTCCATGAATCTCCTCGCCGAGGCCCAGTCGCGGGACAACCACTACGAGCGGCCCCTCGAGATGGGGACCTACCTCGCCCCGAAGCGTTCCGTCCTGCTCTGGCTCGGCTCGCTCGGGATCGAGGTGAAGGACGCCTATATTTCCTGGGATCCGGACCTCGCCGGGGTGACCGACTGGGAATATTTCATGAACCACTGGGACGCCTACTGCCGGAAGGGCGACAATCTCCTGATTTGGGACATCCAGGAGTCGTGGAGCATGCTTTTCGAGGAGACCGGGAAGTTCATGTTCGCGCGGCGGAGGGAGACCGCGCGTCGGGCCGCAACGTCGTGAAAATGGGCGGGCGGTCGGATCTCGCGGCCGTTTACCGGCGCCTCCGGCGGCGCTTCGGGCACCAGGGGTGGTGGCCCGGGCGGACGCGCCTCGAGATCATCCTCGGGGCGATCCTGACGCAGCGCGCCGCCTGGACGAACGTTGAGCGCGCGATCGCGAACCTGCGGCGCGCGGGGATGTTGCGGCTGGGCCGGCTCCGGCGGGCCTCCGCGTTCCGGCTCGCATCCCTCGTCCGGCCCTCCGGCTATTTCCGCCAGAAGGCGAAAAAGATCCGAGCATTCCTCCGGTTCCTCGAGCACGAATTCGCTGGAAGCCTCGATCGGATGGCGCGCGTCTCCGCGGCGACGCTTCGGCCGCGCCTTCTCGGGGTCTTCGGGATCGGGCCGGAGACGGCGGATTCGATCCTGCTCTATGCCTTTGGCCGCCCCGTCTTTGTCGTGGACGCCTATACCCGCCGGGTCCTCGCCCGGCACGGATGGCTTCCGGCGGACGCCCCCTACGAGGATGTCCGGGCCTGGTTCGAGAGCCGCCTTCCCCGCTCGGTTCCGCTCTGGAACGACTTCCACGCGCAGTTCGTCCGGCTCGGCAAGGATTTCTGCGCGAAGCGCTCTCCGCGCTGCGCCGGCTGCCCGCTCCGGAAGCTTCTCCCGGGCGGGGCCCCCCGGGCCCTATAATGGGTCCGGCTCCGCGGGCCGCGGCGCCGGAAGGGAGGCGGGATGGACGTCCGCCGGGCCGCGATTGTCGGTCTTCCCCTCCTATCGATCTTTTTGGCCTGCCGATGGATCCCTTTCCGGGGCGAGAGGCCTCCGTCCCCGGCCGTCGCCGCGGCGCGCGCTCGCGCCGAGCGGGTCGCCCAGCCCGTGGCCGATCCGGTCTGGATGACCGTCCGGACCGTGATCCTTCGGGGCGAGACCCCGGCCGTGATCCTCCAGCGTGAGCCTGATCGGCGCCGGATTCTGCCCATTTTCGTCGGCATCCCCGAGGCGCTCTCGATCCTGCAGGCCCTGCGCCGCGAGCGCGCGACGAGGCCCTTGACGCACGATCTCCTCTCGGAGACCGTTCGGAATCTCGGGGGGCGGGTGGATCGAGTCGTGGTGAACGAACTGCGGGATCGGACCTTTTTTGCCCAGATCGTGATCCAGCGGGACGGCCGGGAAATCCTGCTCGATGCCCGGCCCTCGGACTCGATCGCGCTTGCGCTGCGGCAGGGCGCGAAGATTCTGGTGGATCCGTCGATCCTGAAGGACAGCGGGACCGATCTCCCCCGGTCGGGCGCCGATGGGGGGGATGTTCCGGAGCCGCCGTCCGTCCCCGCGGGCGGGGCGGGCGACATCCCGCCGGACGCGATCTAGCCGCGGTTGATTCGATCGATCAGCCGCCGCAGCCTTCCGGAATGGATGCGGTCGAATTGCAGGCGCAGGCGTGGGAGGCGCTCGAGGGAGGGCTCGGAGGCCTCCTCGGGGAGCGGGGCGGTGGGCTCGATGGAGCCGTCGGTGAGGATGTCGCGGAACTCATCGTTGAGGGAGCGGACGAGGGCGCGCGAGGGGGCGCGCTTCAGCCGCAGCACCAGCGTGTCGCCCACGTAGCGCAGCGAGTGGTAGACCTTGTAGAAGTCCGTGATTTCTCGGACGGCAACGCCTACGTCGTCCGTGATTTTGTAGAGGGAGACGTCCTCCTCCGAGATGTAGCCTTGCGCCAGCAGGAGCCGGCGGATGAAGCGGTCCCACGAGCGCCAGTAGCCGCCGCCCTTCGCGTCGAGCAGGATCACCGGCATCGGGTAGGACTTCCCCGTCTGGATGAGGGTGAGCACCTCGAAGGTCTCGTCCTGGCTGCCGAAGCCGCCCGGCAGGCAGACGAGCGCGCTCGTCTCCTTCACGAAGAGCAACTTTCGCGTGAAGAAGTATTTCATCGTGACGAGCTTCCGGTCCCCCGCGATGACGGGATTCGCGCCCTGCTCGAAGGGCAGGCGGATGTTGATGCCGATGCTCTTGTCGCGGCCGGCCCCGCGGTGGCCCGCCTCCATGATCCCGCCGCCGGCGCCGGTGATGACGAGGTAGCCGCGCCGGGAAATCTCGCGGGCGAAGGATTCGGCCTGCCGGAAGGCGGGGTGGTCGGTCGGCGTCCGGGCGGAGCCGAAGATCGTGACTTTCGGTTTTCCCCGGTAGGGGGCGAGTGTTTTGAAGGCCTGGACGAAGTCCTCGAGGCAACGCTGGAGGAGCTTCAGGTCCACGTCCGGCAGGCCGCTGGACGCGATTTCGTCGACCGTGCGGCGGAATTTCCGGAGGACCCAGCCGCCCGGGACGCCGGCGGGTCTCGGCGTCGCGCGGAGGGCCAGAGGGCCGGGGCGGTTGGGTCGGGGCACGTCGGGATCCTATCGCCGGGTTGCTGCCCTGTCGCCCGAGGGCCTCACGCCTTCGCGAGCGTCCGGAAGAGGATCGTCATCGATCCCGCCCAGGCGAGGAGCATCAGCCAGAAGAAGGCCGTCTGAATCTTCGCCGCCATGGCCGTCCCTCCGCCCCCCTCGGGGCAGGAAGCAATTATTGTGCCCGGGGGGGGCAGCTATCAGCTGTCAGCTTTCAGCTGTCAGCTTTAGAGGACGGTTTGTTTGTGGAGGAAGACGTATCCGTTCCGTAGCTGATAGCTGACAGCTACTTGCCCAGGAGCCGTACAATGGCCTGCGTCCCCTTTTCGCCCAGGCCCTTGCGGCAGCCTTGGCGGTAGAGCCGGGACGCGAGCCTCGCGCCGGGGAGCTCAAGACCGAGGCGGTCCAGGGTCTCGCCGACGATCCGGAGGTCCTTCGCGAGGAGGCGCATCCGGAAGGCGGGCTCGAGATCGCCGTCGAGGATCTTCTTGCCGAGGTTCGTAAGCGACCAGGACGCCGCGGCGCCGCCGGAGATCGCGGCGTGGACCCTGGCGGGATCGAGGCCGGCCTTGCGCGCGAAGGCGAGGCCCTCGGCGGCGGCGAGGGTGTTGAGCGCGCAGACGATCTGGTTGGCGAGCTTCGTCGTCTGGCCTGCGCCCCAAGGCCCCATGTGCAGGACCCGGGCGCCCATCGCGGAAAGGACCGGCATGGCCTTCTTCAGGTCCGTCGCCCGGCCCCCGGCCATGATCGTGAGCGTCCCTTCTATGGCGCCCTTCTGGCCGCCCGTGACGGGGGCGTCGAGGAATCCGATGCGGCGGCGGGCGAGCGTGCGCGCGAAGGAGGCGGCGGAGACGGGGGAGATCGTGCTCATGTCCACGGCGACGGACCCGGGCGAAAGCGTCCGCGCGGCGCCGTTCTCCCCGAAGAGGATTTCCGCGACGTCGGGCGTGTCGGTCACGATCGAGACGAGGACGTCGGCGTTCGCCGCCGCCTCCGCGGGAGAACCCGCGGCGTCGGCGCCCACCGCGACGAGCGGGGCCATCTTCGACCCCGTCCGGTTCCAGACCGTGACGGGGAATCCCGCTTTCAGGAGGTTGTGCGCCATCGGGGAACCCATGATTCCGAGTCCCAAGAATCCCACCCGCGGTTTCTTCTTCATGCGCGGAGCCTACGCCGCCGCCCGCCCGTGCGGCAAGGGCGGGCACGGCTTGCGTTCGCGATGCGTCCCGTCGGGGTTCGAGGGGAGAGGTGTTCTCGCGGATCCCGGGGCGGTTCGTTCCGTCGCCGGATTGGACGGCGCGACGGGAAGCGCGGACAATGGTGCGGGCTGCGATGCGAAAAGAACCGCCGTTCCTTCTCGGCCAGCAAAGACCCCGGCTTCGCGTCCGCTTCTGGGAATATTTCACGCCGGGCCTCGTCTCAGCCCTCGCGCGCGCGATCGAGGCTGGCGACGGGGGCGGCGTGCGGTGGTTCTCCGGCGAGGGGCGGACGCCGGCGGGGGAGCGGGTGGGGTTCGAGTGGCGAAAAGGAGATCCGGGCGTCTCGTTCTCGCCCGGACGTTCCCGCGCGCCAGAGGCGGGCGGAATCCTCTTCGAGGGGCGGATCGACTACTGGACCGCGAACCTGCTCCGGAATTTCCCCGTCTTCCACTTGCGCTCGAAGCTCCGTCTCCCGGGCGGGCGCTGGGCGGACGAGCGGAGGGTCTGACGATGCATCCGCCGCGCCCGCTCAAGTGTCCGGACTGCTTCGCGCGCGTTCCGTCGCCTTCGCGCGGCGGCGAGGCCCGGTGCCCCCACTGCCGGCGCGCCTTCCGGCCCGTCCTCGCCGTCCCGGGTTTTCGCTGGACGCAGGACGGGCGCCGGTTTTCCGTCCTCTCGGCGCGCAATCCGGACGTCCGCCCCCTCAAGCACGTCTTCGTCTTCGAGAATTTCCTCCACCCCGAGGTCCTGCGGCTGCGCCGGCGGTTCCGGCTCGACCGCCTCGTCGCCCCGTTCGCGAGGGAGGGCGAGTTCGCGCGGCAGCGGGCACTGCGCCACTGGGTTTCGTCCGCCTGGACGTCCGGGCTTCCTTCCGTGCGCGCCCCGGCCCGCGTCCACACCCTGCATGCGGGCGAGATGTTCCGGCACGCCTCCACGCGGGGATGCCAGTATTTCTGCACCTACAAGGCCTACGCGATGGTGGAATTCGCGGCCGCGCTCGGCTGGAACGCGAGGCTCGTCAGCGCCGGCGGGCACATGATGAGCGAGCTGTGGAGCAACGAACGGGGGAAGTGGGTCTTCTTCGATTCCCTGTTCAACCTCCACGTCGAAAAGGAAGGCCTTCCCCTCTCCTGCCTCGAAATCCAGCGGGAGTACCGGAAAAACGGCGGCCGCGACGTCGAATACCGGTGGGGGCGGCGGCGGACATTGCTGCCGGCCGACGGGCACGAGTTCGTCCACCTCCTTCCGGCCCAGTTCGCCTGGTTCGTCGTCTGGACGAACGCGAACTTCTTCGACGAGCCGAACGAGAAGGGCCAGGCGTTTTCGAGGCTTTTGTTCCGGGACCGGCACAACCGCCGCCTCCGCTGGACGGACGCCTCGGGCGAGGGCGATCGCTACGCGACGCTGCCGTCCACGCGCGAGACGTCCGATCCGGCCGACATCGATTTCCCGCTGAACGTCGCGGAAATCTTGCTCGCGGCCGCGCCGGGCGGCGTCCGCCTCGGCCTCGAGACCCGAACGCCGGGCCTCAAGCGCCTTCTCGTCCGGGTGGACGGCGGCCCCTGGCGGGTCTTCGATGCCGGCGGGACGATTCCCCTGAAGCAAGGCCGCACCGCGATCCGGGCGCGATCCGAAAACCAGGCCGGCGTCCGCGGCCCCGAGAGCGAGGTCGTCATCGAGGAGCGGTGACGCCTTCTTCCGTTTCGCGAGGAATCCGGAGGGGAAAGGGCATGACTCCCGAGGGGTGCGGCCGATGACGATGGGCAGGGCGAACGCGGCGCGCTCCGCCGCTTTCCTTCTCCTTCTCTGCGTCCCGCCGGCTTTGGCGGCGGACGACGCGGGCGAGCGGGCCCTCCAGGACGCGGAGAAGCGGATCGAGCGGGCGAAGGGCGAGCGGGAGCGGGCGGCGAAGGAACAGGAGAAGGCGCTGAAGGAGCGGGAGAAGAACGCCTCCGCCGGCGAGAAGGACGAGATCAAGAAGGCGCTCGAGGGCCTGCGGGCCGCGTCCCTCGGGGATCGCGAGATGTTCGGGAATCTGAAGGAGGAGTGCCGGAGGCTCCAGGACGAGGTCCGGCAGGGCGTTTCGGGATCGCGGGAGCGGGCGGCGCGGCTGCTCGCGCTCGTGGAGCAGGCGGCGGGCGGCGGGGAACCGGCGGCCGGGGAGCCGAAGGATGTTTCCAGTTCCGTGGCGTCCGCCGGCGAGCCCGGCTCGCGGGCTTTCGCGCCCGGCAACGTTTCCAGCGGCGCTTCCCCCGCGCCCCCGCCCGCGCCGGTCCGGGGTCCGCCTCTCGCCGAGCCTCCGTCGCCGTCCGCCGTCGGCGGTGGGTTCGGCGGCGCCGCGACGGGCGGAGCGGGCAAGCCCGTCGTCCGCGTGCGCTCGGTAGCGGATCTGAAGTCGGCCTTCGAGAAGGGAAACGTTTCCATCGAGATCGAGGCCCGCGACCTGGACGTCCCCGAGAAGATCGAGACCAAGGCTGACAACATCACGCTCGACGGGAAAGGCGCGACGCTCCGGGGCGATCGGATCCCACGCGAGATGCAGATGCTGAAGTTCGTCGGCGGCAGCAACTTCGTGGTCCGGAACCTGCGCCTGCGGAACGCCGGCGACAACCTCGCCTTCTACGCGGGCGCCCGGAAAATCCTCGTCGAGCGCGTCTCGTCCACCGGCGCCGGCGACGACGGCCTCTCGCTGAGCGGCGCGAGCGACGCCACGGCGGCGTTCTGCTTTTTGGCCGGCAACACCCGCACCGTCTTCATCATGAAGGGCGGCGGCGGCACGCCCGACAACCACACGATCCATCACTGCATCCTGATGAAGTCCTGGCAGCGAAACCCCAAACTCGACGGCGTCGCCCACTTCGATGTCCGGAACAACCTCATCCGGGAGTGGAAGGCCTCCGGCGTCCGGCTAAGCAATTCCAGCGGGAACATCATGGGCAACGTCTTCGATTCGGGCCCGAAGGGCTCGAAGACCAAGGCGATCCAGGACGAGGGAGGCTGGGGCCGGGTCCACATCGCCGACAACGAGTTCCGCGGCTGCCGCGCGGATCGCGGCGGCACGGCGGACAAGCCGGAGCCCGCGCCGGCCATCCTTCCTCCCTACACCACGGACCTCCGCGAGCTCGAGAAGACGCTGTTTTCGGAAACCGTCGGCGCCGGCTGCATGCCGCGAGACGCCGTCGACAAGGCCTACCTCGCCTCCGACGAGCTCCCGCCTGCCGAGAACACCCCGCTTCGGATCCCCAAGACCGGCGAGCCCCTCCCTGGGATCGCGCCGGAAAAATGATGGCGATGGATTGTAAAATGGTCTTTGCAAAACGCAGGCGCTCTCACCGTCGGGCGATCCTGCTCGGCCCCGCGGGCGTGCTGCTGGCGATCGGCGGGCTGCTGCTTGCCGGCCACGGCTGCTTCCAACCGAAGCCGGATCCTCATCGGTTCCGGATGGAGCGCCTCGCCGATAAAGAGGCGGGCCTGGCGAAGGCACCCGCGATCTATCCCCTTCGTTTCGAGCGCAAGGCGGTCGGGAAGGGGGATTGGCTTCCGGCGATTGTTCTGGAGGTCGACGAGAAGAAGGTCCGGCTGACCACCCTGGAAACGAACGAGGAGAAGATCGTCACCTACGAGAGCGATCCGGATAAGGCCGGGCTTGCCCAGGTCCTTGCCGGCTACAAGCCGGAGGATTTCCGGGGGGCCTACAGGATTTCCGACCTCTACATCCGGGACGGGGGCACGACGACCCTGACGACGCCGAGCGCCCATTACGTTTTCTATCTCTGGAACGAGGCCGAGATCCCTCCCGAGTTCGCGAGGTTCGGGCCGCTCCTCAAGGCGGAAAAAGAGGCCTTTCTGAAACGGAAGGACTGGCGCGTGATCCGGACCGAGCCCTATTCCATGAAGCCTCGCCGGTGAGTTCGACGGCGTGACGAGCGAAACGGGGGGGCGTGGCGTCCATGCCCTCGCCAAGCGACAATGTCCTCATGACCGGAAAGGCCCGCGGCGGATTGGCGTTGGCGGCCCTCGCCGGATTCCTTCTTCTCGCAGCGGAGCCGGCGAAGCCGCCGGCGGCCGGGCCTTTCGATCTCGTGGAGCGCGCCGCGAAGCCGGCCGCTCTCGGAATCTCGGGGGCGTCGAATCCCTACGATCCGGAGGAGATCCGGGTGGACGTGGTGATCGCGCCACCGGACGGACCGAACAAGGTCCTGCCCTGCTTCTGGTTCGTGTCCTGCAAGCGCGATTTCGCCGAGGGGCCCGGCGGGGACGACCCGACGGTGAAGCGCCGCTGGGAGCGCTTCGCGCCCTCCGGCGAGGGCGACTGGAGGTTCCGGTTCCGGCCGGCGCTTCGGGGGAAGCACGAGTACGTCTATCTCGTGACGCAGGGGGGCCGGCAATGGAGGAAGGAGGGCGGCTCGTTCGAGGCGATCGCGGCAAAATCCCCGCTCGCCGGCCGGCCGGGGCCGATCCGCCTCGGGAAGGACTCGCGCTATCTCTCGGACGCCGCGGGCCGGACGTTCCTTCCCGTCGGCCACAACCTCGGCTGGCCGGACGAGTCGGGAAGCGAGGGCTACGAAAAGTGGATGGGCGAGCTCGCGGCCGCCGGCGGGAACGCCTCGCGGCTCTGGCTCGTCCACTACTTCGGCGGGACGGCCCTCGAGTGGTCGAAATCCGAGCATAACGCGGGCTACGCGGGCGCGGGGCAATACAGCCAGGAGGCGGCGGCGCGCGTGGACCGGATCCTGGAGGTCGCGGAGGCGAAGGGCGTCCACCTGATGCTCTGCTTCTTCTCCTTCGGGGACCACAACTGGGACTGGGGGAAGAATCCCTACAACAAGCAGGCGGGCGGCTGGCTCGAAACGCCTGCGCAGTTCTTTACGGACGGGCGCGCCCGCAAGGCCGTCCGGGCGATGCTCCACTACGCCGTCGCGCGCTACGGCCACTCGCCGAGCATATGGGCCTGGGAGCTCTGGAACGAGGTCGAGACGTCCCGAGGCTACGAGGAGGCGGCCGTGACGGAGTGGCATCGGGAGATGGCCGCCGAGATCCGCCGGCTCGACGCGCACAAGCACCTCGTCACGACGTCGTACCGGTTCGCGCCGCCGGTCACGGCGTGCGCCGCCTACGGCTTGAAGGATGTCGACTTCGCCCAGGTCCATTTCTACGGTCCCCATCTCGTCTCCGGGATCGGGGACGCCGTGCGGGCCGCGGAAAAATTCGGGAAGCCCGTCGTCGTGGGGGAGTGCGGCCTCTGGGTGAGCCCGAACTATTTCGCGGCGGATCCGGCGGGGCTCCATCTCCACGACGGCGCGTGGGCCTCCGTCTTCTCCGGCGCCGCGGGCGGAGGGATGGCCTGGTGGTGGGAGCGGTTCATCCACCCGAAGGGACTCTCGTTCCACGACACGGGGCTCGCCCGGTTCCTGGAGGGCGAGGACCTCGCGGGCGCGCGGCCGATTCCCCTCCTCGCGCGCGATTCCCCGGAGCGGTATTTCGCCCTCGCCCTCAAGTCCCCGCGCGCCACGTACGGCTGGATCGGCCTCTGCCGCATGGCCCGCTGGGCGGCGGTCGCGACGGACGGGGACGCGCGGCTCGAGCGTTACGGCTGCGAGCCCGCGAGCGGCCCCATCGAGGCGCTCCTGGAGGGCGACTTTCGTGGGGCAAGACGAATTCTCTTCTACGACGCGTTCGACGGGGTCCTCGTGGGGGAGGCCAAAGCCGAGGGGACGGAGAAGGGAATTTCCATCCCCGTCCCCGCCTTCCGCCACGACGTCGCGTTCAAGTGCCTCCCGGCCGATGCCGCCGTCCCGCCCGCGGGCGGGAAGCCTGCAACGCCGCTGCACGACCGGTTCGAGAAGATGCAGTCGGAGGCGGCGGCGAATCCGCCGGGGCCGTGACGCCGGCCTCACTTCCACACGATGTGCGTCCCCGCCTGGCCGTCGACGGCCTTCTCGAGTTTCGCGGGGCTCGTGATGACGACCTCGCGGCCGCCGTTTTCGAGGTACAGGAGCGCCGCGGCCATCTTGGGGCCCATGCTGCCGGGGGGGAAGTGGCCGTCCGCGAGCCACGCCTTCACGTCGCCGTAGGAGGCGAACGCGATCTTCTCCTCGTTCTTCTTGCCGAAGTTGAGCGACACGTGGTCCACGCCGGTGAGGATGACGAAGAGATCGGCCTTCACGTCCGCGGCCAGAAGGGCGCTCGAGAGGTCCTTGTCGATGACCGCCTCGACGCCCTCGGTGCGGCCGTCCTCGCGCTCGGCGATGGGGACGCCGCCGCCGCCCAAGGCCACGACGACGTTTCCCGCGTAGGCGAGCGAGCGGATCATGTGGCTCTGGACCACCCGTTTCGGCATGGGGCTCGGCACGATCCGTCGCCAGCCTCGCCCGGCGTCCTCGATCATCCGCCAGTGGGGGAACCGGCGCCTGAGCGATTCCGCCTCCTTCGCGCCGTAGAAGGGGCCGACGGGCTTCGTGGGATTCTTGAAGGCGGGGTCGTTCGGATCCACGACGACCTGGGTGATCATCGTGACGACGTTCTTCCCCGGCCGGCCCCGGAGCAGGTCCAGCAATTCCTGCTGGACGAGGTAGCCCAAGGATCCCTCCGTTTCGGCGACGAGGACGTCGAGGGGGAAGTCGGGAATGACCTCCCGGGCCATCTCGTTCTGGACGAGGAGGTTGCCGACCTGGGGGCCGTTGCCGTGGGTCACGACGAGCTCGTAGCCGCGGTCGAGGAGGAGCATGAGGCGCCTGCACATGGCGCGGGCGTTCGCGCGCTGCTCCTCGATGCTCCCGGCCTCCTTCTCGCCGGTGAAGACGTTGCCGCCGAAGGCAACGAGCGCCGCGGAGCCTTCCCGGACCTTCTTCATCGATCCTCCCCGCCCGCGAGCAAGAGCGCGATGAGGGCCTTCTTCGCGTATTTCGCGTTCTCGGCCTCCTCCCAGACGAGGGATCTCGGATCGTCGAGGACCTCGTCCGTCGCCTCGTAGCCGCGGAAGATGGGGCCGGAGTGCTGGAACGTGCAGCCCTTCTTCGCGCTCGCGAGGATCTCCTTCGTGACCCGGAATCGCTCCACGATGACCTGCGCCTCCTCGGGCAGTTTCTCGCCGGCGAGCTTGCTCCGAAGCAGCACCCCTCCCTCGATCACGTCGGCGTCCCGCACGGCGGCCGCAAGGTCGTGCGTGATCGAGACCCGCGTCCCGTTCTCCTTCGCGTTTCTCCGCCCGTCCGCGAGGGCCTTCTCGTCGAGCGTGTAGGCCTCGGGGCAGGCGGTCGTGAGGTGCATTCCCATCCGCGGGCAGACCCGCAAGAGCGAGTGCACGACCCCGCGGGTCATTCCGACGTAGACGACCGTGAGATTCTCGAGCCTTCCGTGGCTTCGGCGCATCGTGAGCAGCTGCCCCAGGACCTGCGTCGTGTGGTCCTGCGGGGAGCAGGCGTTGATGAGGGGGATGGAGGCGGTCCGGGCGATTTCCTCCACATGGGACTGATCCCAAAGCCGAAGCGTCGCGAGGTCCACCATCCGATCGAGGGCGCGGCCGGTGTCCGCCCAGGTCTCGCCCTTGTTCGCCATCGTGGTCTCGAGGGGCATGTAGAGGTTCGAGCCGCCCAGCTCGTTCATCGAGGACTCGAATCCCATCCGGGTGCGCGTGGACTCGTAGACGAAGAGGAGCGCCTGGGTCCTGCCCCGGCAGAGGTCGAGGAACCGCCCGTCCTTCTTGTTCTCCCGGAACCACTGCGCGAGGTCCAGCACGGCCTCCACGTCCGCGCGCGACATCTCGCCGATGTGCGCGATCTTCCGTCCCCGAAGCCCGTCGTAAAGTCTCATGCGATCCTCCGTGTTCGTGGCAGGCCCGGAATGTATCCCGCGCCGCCCGCCGCTTCTACAGCATCGCCTCCAGGTGCGCCGCGACGAGGGTGCCGAGGCGGTCCACGTCGTAGCCGCCCTCCAACGTCGAGATGATCCGGCCGTCCGCGGTGGCGTTCGCGGCGTCGACGAGGAGGCCCGTGATCTCGGCGAAGTGGCGGATCTCGAAGTTGAGCCCCCCGATGGGGTCGTTCTTCCAGGCGTCGAAGCCGGCGGAGACGAGGACGTACTGGGGCTTGAACTCGTCCGAGATTCGCGCGAGGGCCTTCTTCCAGGCCAAGGCGACGTCGTCGCCGTGGTCGAGCAGGTCGAAGGGGATGTTCAGCGTGAATCCCTTTCCCTCGCCCTCGCCTGCCTCGTCCTTCGCGCCGCTGCCGGGATAGAAGGGGGCGCGGTGGGTGGAGACGTAGAAGACGGCCGGATCGTTCCAGAAGGCGTCCTGGGTGCCGTTGCCGTGGTGGACGTCGAAGTCGGCGATGAGGATCCGCTCGACGCCGTGCCGGCGCTTTAAGTGCTCGGCGGCGATGGCGATGTTGTTGAAGAGGCAGAAGCCCATGGACTGGTGCGGCGTCGCGTGATGGCCGGGGGGGCGCACCAGGCAGAGCGCGCGAGAGTCCTCGCCGGCCGCGATCCGGTCGGCGGCGTCGATGCAGGCCCCGGCCGCGAGCAGCGCCGCGTCCCAGGAATCCTTCGACATCACCGTCTCGCCGTCGATCCGGAACGGCGTCTGTTGCCCGCAGGCCTTCACGAACGCGACGTGCTCGGCCGTATGGACGAGCCGCAGGTCGTCCTCGGAGGCGGGCTTGAATTCCGGCGCCCGGCAGCGGTCCCACAATCCCTTCGCGCGCAGGGCCTGCTCGATGGAATCGAGCCGCTCGGAGCACTCGGGGTGCCCATGTCCGGTGCGGTGCTTGCGGAAGAGGGGGTGGCTGTAGAGGAGCAAGAGGGCGGATTGTCCGCCCGCCGGACGGGGGATGCAAGACACCCGGCACCTTCGCAACTTCTGAACTTTTGCGTTCGACTTCTCGGCAGCGGCATGGCGGCGCCGATTCTTGTATTCCTGGACCGAAGAACAAGAAGGGCGAGGGGAGGGGGCTCGGACCGCACCGACCTGTCGGCCCTCGGGCGAAAGGGAACTACGAGTGCCCGAGACTCGGACCGAAGGTCCGGAACACGGTCCAACGCCATGTATTCGTCTACCGGCCGTGGAC
>CAYHQZ010000027.1:870-23222 GCA_964358555.1 uncultured Planctomycetia bacterium | reverse complement strand
CCTCCACACGGGACTCGGGCGCGCGGTCCTCCCCCCCGCCGCCGCCGCGGCCGCCGCCGCCGCCCTTGCCGGCTACTCGACCGTCGAGGTGGACGAGCGGACCGGCGGGCGGGGCCGGCGGGACGAGCGGGTCGCCGCGATTCTTTGCGCCCTGACCGGCGCGCCGGCCGCGACGGTCGTGAACAACAACGCAGCCGCCGTCGTCCTGGCCCTGCACGCGCTTTGCCGCGGACGCGAGGTCATCCTCTCGCGCGGCGAGATGGTCGAGATCGGCGGCTCCTTCCGGATGCCCGACGTCATGGAGGCGAGCGGCGCCATCCTGCGCGAGGTCGGAACGACGAACCGCACCCGCCTCTCCGACTACGCGCGCGCCATCCGGCCCTCGACCGCGGCGATCCTGCGCGTCCACCGGAGCAACTTCCGGATCGTGGGCTTCGAGGCCCGCCCCTCCCTGGACGAGCTCGCGGCCCTCGCAAAGCGGCGCCGGGTCCGGCTGATCTCCGACGCAGGCTCCGGGGCGCTGATCGATTTCGCCGCGCACGGCCTGCCCGGGGAGCCGATCCTGCGCGATGAGATCCGCGCAGGCGCGAGCATCGTGACCGCGAGCGGCGACAAGCTGCTCGGCGGCCCGCAATCCGGGATCGTCCTCGGGACGCGCCGCGACGTGGAGGCGATGCGCGCCGATCCGCTGTGGCGCGCCTTCCGCGTCGGCAAGACCACCCTCGCCGCCCTGGAAGCAACGCTTAAGCTCTTCCGGGAGCCGATGCAACTGCCCCGGACCCATCCGACCACCGCGATGCTCCTCGCAACGATTGAGTCCCTGCGCGCCCGGGCGCGTACGCTATCCCGCCGGATCCGGGCCGCCGCCCAGGACGCTTCCGCATCCGTCCAGGCGGACGCCTCCGAGGCCGGCTCCGGCGCCCTGCCTGCGACTCCCCTGCCCACCTTTGTCGTGGCCCTCGCCCTGCCCGGCAGGAGCGCCTCCGACCTCGCGCGTTGCCTTCGCCTGCAGACCCCGCCCGTCTTCACCCGCATCCGCGGCGATCGGGTCCTCCTCGATCCGCGCACGATCCTTCCGGGCCAGGACCGGGTCATCGCCTCCGCGGTCGCCGCCGCCGCGGATGCGCCGCGGGCGCCGGCGTCCTGACGCTCCCCGCCGGCCGCGGTAGGATGACGGCAGGCCTGTCATGCGCCGCGCCATCTCCCTGCTGCCCGCCGCCGGCCTGTTCCTGATCGCCGCTGCCGCCCCGCCCCCCGCGCCCGCGGCCAAGGCCCCGCCGGATCCGGCGCTGTTCAGCCATGTCGCATCCTCCGCGAGGACGGCGGTCGTCCACATCAAGACGCTCCGGACCGAGATTGCCGAGGGCCAGCCGTTCCTGGAGCCCTTCGCGCCGGGACCGCTCCAGCGCCGGCGCGTCCCCTACGGGCAGGGGACGGGCGTCGTCTTCGACGCGAAGGGAATCATCCTCACGAACGCCCACGTCGTGGGCCGAGGCGACGGCCTTCGGGTCTCGCTTTCGGACGAACCCGGCAAGGACTACCCGGCGACGCTCGTCGGCAAGGACCGATTGAGCGACCTCGCGGTCATTCGGATCCCCCGGGAGAACCTCCCGGTGCTGCCCTTCGGCGACTCCGACCGCCTGGAGGTCGGCGAATGGGTGCTGGCCATCGGCAATCCCTTCGGCCTCGAGCAGACCGTCACCGCCGGGATCGTATCCGCGAAGGGGCGCGTCGTGGGGCTGACGAAATACGACGATTTCATCCAGACGGACGCCGCCATCAACCCGGGCAACTCCGGCGGGCCGCTCGTAGACCTGCAGGGCCACGTCGTGGGCATCAACACGGCCATCTGGTCCCGGCAGGGAACCTTCGCGGGCATCGGCTTTTCCATCCCCTCGAACTTCGCCCGCGAGATCGCCACCGAACTCCTCGCGCACGGGGAGTTCGCGCGGGGATACCTGGGGCTTCGCTGCCAGGATCTCTCGCCTTCCCTGAAGGCCTCGTTCGCGGCCGAATCCGGCGTCCTCGTCGGCGAGGTCCTCGACGGTCCCGCGAAGCGCGCCGGCGTCCGACGCGGGGACGTCGTCATGTCCTACGGGACCGAGCGCGTGGACAGCGTCCGCCAGTTCACGGCGCTGATCGCGAGGACCCGGCCAGGCGTTAAGCGGCGGCTGAAAATCCTGCGCGAGGGACGCGCCTCGGACATCGAGACATCCGTCGAACGGCTCCCCGAGGCCCCCGATGCCGCGGAGGAGGAACGGGAGCGCCCGCCGGCCTCGAGCCTCGGGATCGACGTCGCGGCCCTCACGCCCGTCCTCGCCGCCCGCCACAAGACGAAGGAGCGCGACGGCGTCGTGATCACGCGCGTGGACGCCGCGCGGTTCCGCGGGCTGGACCTCGAAGCCGGCGACGTCGTCCTGGAGGCCGACGCCCGCGCCATCGCGAAGCCTTCGGACTGGGAGGCCGCCTGCAAGGCCGCCCGGGGCAAGACGCTGCGCGTCCTGCTCTCCCGGCAGGGACGCACCCACTTCGAGGCGATCGAGATCCCGGCGAGCACGGAAGCAAAACCGGAAGCCCCCGCAAAGCCGCCCGAAAAAAAAGCCGCGAAATCCTGACCTACTCCTCCTCGTCGGGCGGCGGCGGGTCGGGGATGCCGCGGCGCTTCTGCTCCTCCAGCATCCGGCGCAGCATGTCCATCTGATCCTCGCGCTTGCGGCGGATCTGCTCCTCCACCATTTTCACGAGTTCCTCGGCCTCGGGCATGGGCTTGAGTTCGATTCCGCGCAGCGTCTTGTATTCGGCGCCGCGGCGGATCTTCAAGTCCACCTTGTCGCCCGCCACGCGCCTGCCGATTTCAAACTGGAACTGGAAGAAGTTGTCGATCCGCTTTCCATCAAGTTCGAGGATCACGTCGCGCTTTTGGAGGCCCGCGCCCTCGGCGCTGCTCCCGGGGAATATCCCGCTGACATCGACACCGCCGCTGTTCCGCTCCGGATCGAACTGGATCCCGAGGAACGCGACCCGGATCACGTCCCCCTTCGACAGCCTCGGGAGCTGCGCCAGGATATCCGCCAGCGGGATCGCGAAGCCGATTCCGGAGTCGTACATCGCCGCGCCCGCTTCGTCCCCATGCTGCGAAAGGGGCACGCAGATTCCCATGATCCTGCCCTCGGCGTCGGCGAGCGGGCCGCCGTAGTTGGCCGGCGACAGCGGCGCGTCCGTCTGGATCGCGCGCCCCGAGATCCGGTTGATCGCCGACACGATCCCGGCGTGGACGGTCGGGCGGTCCGCGGAGAGGGCCCGGCCCAGCGCGATCGCCCAGCGCCCCACCTTGATCTCGTCCCGGGGGCAGGCCGCGGGGACGAAAAGCCCCTTGGCCTCGATCTTCAGGACGGCAATCCCCCGGGAAACGTCCCGGCCGAGCATTTTCGCGGGCAGCTCCCGGCCGTCGTGCAGGCGCACGCGGATCGCAACGGCCTCGACGTCCTTGAAGAAGAATGCGCTGGCGACGATGAGGCCGTCTTGGGAGACGATGAGGCCCGTGGAGGCCCCGCCCTCCGCGCGGCGGAACCGGATGGCCTTATCGGGGCGCAAGCCCTTCTCGATCGCGACCGTATCGATCGAGACGACCGAGGGGGACAGCCGTTCGGCGACGTCCTGAAAGACCCGCTCGGCGGCGCGCTCGGCGCCGGGCGCGGGGGCCGGGGCGGCCGATGGCGCGGGGGCGGCCGGCGCGGGCGGGACCGCGGGGGAAGCGCCCGGGTCCGGGGCCGCGGCGAGAAGCAAAAAGAGGATCGGCACCGGGAGAATCGTTCGGATCACTTCTTGCCCTCCTTGCCTGGGCCTGGGCCTTTCGGCGCAACGTCCACGACGGGAACCTCGATCCGCAGGATCTGATCCCCGCGCCGGACCTTGAGGGCGGTCTTCGCGCCCGGACGCAGCCGCTTCTCGATCTGGCGGAAGCCGTCGCAGTCGTTCACCTTCTGGCCGTCGAGCTCCAGCACGAGATCGTTCTCCTTCAGCCCCGCGGCGGCCGCCGGGGAGCCGCGCGGGACGGCGTCCACGTAGGCCGGGGCCTTCCCGGACACCGCGTCAAAGAGCAAAACCCGAAGGCTGGGACGCACGTCGGGCGCGGGGCCGGAGGGAGCGACCGGCTCCGCCTTGCCCGCGAGAGCGTCCTCGAGAAAGGCCTTGAGGGGGTCGGAGGGAATCGCGAAGGAAACCTGGGTGTTTGTGAGCGGGCTCGTGAAGAGCCGGCCCTCGACGCCCACGACCTCCCCGTCGAGGTTCACGACGGGCCCGCCGTAGGCGCCCGGGTTGTTCGGGGCGTCGAGCAGGAGGACCGGGATACGGATCGCCTTCTCCAATGCGTCCTCGGGGGCGTCGAGCGGGGCCGTGCCGGAGAAGACCCCGACCGTCGCGGAGCAGGGGTCCGCGCCGGAGGCGAGTTTGAAGGGGTTGCCGAGCAGGATCACCCAGGCCCCGGGCTTGAGGGAGGCGGAATTCCCGAGCGGACGAAACGGGAGGTCCTTGGCGGAAATCTTTAAGAGCAGCGCGCCGAGCGAAGGGTCGCGGCGCTTGATCTCGGATTCGAACTCGCGCCCGTCGGAAAGGACCGCCGTGATCCGCGGGGACTGCGTGAACATCACGGAATCCACCGTGAGGATCCAGCCGTCCGGCCGGACCAGAAACCCCGAGGCGAAGCCGGCGACCCGGCCGGCCTTCGCCCCGTAGAGCTTCACGACGGCCGGCATCGCGCGATCGATCGCGTCGCGAAAATCGTTGGCCCCGGACGAGGGAACCCGCGAGCCGAGCGCGAACGCGAGCGCCAGCGCCGAGACCCCCGCCGCGCGCTTCACTTCGCCCCCCCCTTCGTTCCGCCGGCGGGAGGCTCGAAGGCCTTGGGGTCCGCCTCCGGGACGGGCGCGGCCTTCTCGAGAACGATCGCATGAACCACCCGGCCCCCGACCTCCATGACCGTCCGGAAGGGAGCCTGGCGTCCGCCGACGTCCCGGAAATCCGAGCGCGCGACGCGGACGGCAACGCCCCCGCGGGTCTGGTAACGAAGCTCCAGCAGCCGGCCGGTCTCGACGGACACGAGGGCCTGGCGCTTCGAGCCGCCGGGGATCGTCGCTTCCAGGAGGTCGCAGACCTCCCCGGCCGATCGGCCACCGCCTACGAACTCGAGCGTTCCGCCGGCCGGGGCGCGACCCGCCTCGAGCGCCTCCTCCAGCAGCAGATCGTCCCGCATCGCCTCTCCCCGCTCCCCGAGCGCGCTTCCGTCGAGGGCGAAGGCCTTGTCGGGCGTGACGACCCAGCCGCGGGCGGGCGTCTTGTCCTTCGCGGGCGTCTCGACCCGGATCCGCCCGCTCGAGCGCAGAACCCGGACGGGCGCGTTTCCCTCCGGCGTCTCGATCGTCCCCTCGGATTCAAACGAGGGAGTCGCCGGGCCCGCCGCCTTCGCCGCGCGCGCCAGGATCCCGTCGCGCTCCCAGCCGAGGTGGGCGGCGTCGGGGTCGAAGGCCATCGCCGCCTCGAGCTCGACGGCCTCGAGGGTCACGACGGCCTCCCGCTCCTTGCCCTCGCGGCGGAAACGGACGCTCGCCTCCCAGCCCGCCGGCCTTGTCACGACGAGGTTCAGCATGTCGTTCTGGCTGCGCACGGGGGCGCCGTCGAAGGAGAGGATTGCGTCGCCGAGCTTCAATCCCGCCTTGCGGGCGGGGCCGTCCGCGTAGGTTTCCGCCAGCACGATCGCGCCGTCCTCCTCGCGCACGGTCGCGCCGAGGGAGGCGTGCCGGCAGAGCCGGCCGGCCCGCAGGTCGGGCAGGAACCGGCGGATCAGGCTCGTCGGGATCGCGAACCCGATGCCGACGTTCACGCGCCCGCGCTCCCGCGTCGAGATCCGCCCGTTGATCCCGACGAGCTCGCCTTGCAGGTTGAACAGCGGCCCGCCGGAGTTGCCGGGGTTCACGGAGGCGTCGATCTGGATGGCGTCGGCGTAGGTGAGGCTCTGATCGCTGCCCCCGCCGATGGACGTGCCGGGGAGATAGCGGTGCAGGCCGCTCACGATCCCCTGGGTGACGGTCGGGCGGAAGTCCGTCGCAAGAAGAAAGGGATTGCCCATCGCGAGCACCCAGTCGCCGATCCGGAGGGCCTCGGAATCCCCGATGGCCGCGGCGGGGAACGCCGTCTTGCTGCCGGGGTCGGAAATCTTCACGAGGGCGAGGTCGGCGAAGGGGTCCACCCCGACGATCCGCGCCTGCCGGATCGTCCCGCCCGGAAGGCCCACCCGCACGTCGCGCGAATGGGCGCCGGCGAGGGCCGCGAGGATCACGTGGTAGTTCGTAAGCACGTATCCCTGCGCGCTCACGATGACCCCGGACCCGCCCCCGCCCACGCCGAGCGGGAAGACCACGACGACCGAGGGCTCGAGGCGCTGGATGAGATCCACCCGCGCCTTCTCCGCCTCCCGCACCCGCGCCCGGTCGGAAGCGATGTCCGGCCCCGGCGCCGCGGCCCCGAACAGGACCAACGCCAGGCCCGCGAAGGCCCGGCTCCGGACTTTAGACCTTAGACCTTGGACTTCTGACCCGCTCCCCCGTTTCACTTTACGACCCTCGCATCCGCCCAGTCCGCGAAATCCGAGAGATCGAGGCCCTCGCCGTAGTCGACCTCGAGGACGAGCCGGCGGACGCCCGAAACGTCCGCCGAGATCGTCTTGGGGGCGTCCGTCCCCTTAAGGGCGAACTCGGCCGCGAGCGGCTTTCCGTCGCCCAGGATCCGGAAGACGCAATGGCCCCGGCCCTCCGTCGAATCGTCGATCCCCGCGACCGCGTGGAAGGTCTTGTAGTCCCCGTTCAGATCGAACCCGATCCGGGACCGCGAATGGACGCCGATGCCCTTCGGGTAGGTCTTCCGGCCGAGCCGCAAAGGCCCCCCGCGGGCGCAGCCGTCCTTGCGCATCGGCCAGGCCACGGCGTAGCCGGCGGCACCCTTGAGCAGCGGGGTGTCGACGGACTCGGCCGGCACGAGGTCGGAGAGATAGGCCAGCCGATCCGGGGAGAACTCCACGCTCGAAACCGTCGCCGCGGGAACCTCGAGTTCGCCCCCCGCGGCCGCCGCCACGAGCCGCCCCCGGGTCCAGGACCGGATCGGCGCCAGGATCATCCCGCCGTCCGTCAGGTGGATCCGCGCGGCCTCCGGCGGGGTCGGCGGCGGGGCGCTGCGCCCGAACACGATCCCGAACGTCTTGTCCCGCTCGAGCCGCCGCTCGGAACCCTCCCAGCGCACCAGGATCTCCGTCTCCCCGATCGAGAGGACCGTCGCCGGGATCGTCAGGTGCGCCGTCCCCCGCACGACGAAGAGGCGGTCGATAGGGTCCCGGTTCTTCGCGCGGTCCTGCTCGAAGGCCGCGAGGGCCTCGGCGCTTTTCATGACATCCGGAAAGCGGACCGCGCGCACGGCGGACAGCGGGAACGTGCGGGTCCCGAGCGATTCGGAACGCAGCGCCACCCGCTCCTTGTCGATTTCGCCCACGCGCCCGGGCAGGGCCGAGCCGTCGGAGAGGAACAGGACCGGCTCCGGCTTCGAGGACGCGGCGAGCCGGACGGAAACGGTCCGGATCTCCTCGGCCGGGATCTCGCGGATCTCCTCGCCCGAGCGGATCCGGAGCCGGCCCTTCTCGAAGGCCTCCACCTCCCCCTCCTGCGTCCGCCCCGCCAGGTCCGTCACGGTCACGGACGCCGGCGGCGCCGCGGCCGAAAGAAAGACGGCGGCAAGGAGGGTAAGCACGGGGTCGCCTCCCAAGGCGCGTCAGCGCGCCTTTGAAGCCCCTTCCGAGAGCCCCTTGTAATACTGCTCCAGGAGTTCCATGTAGCGGGCGGGGAACTTCTCCTTGAGGCTGTTCATGACGGGCTCGCGTTCCTTGGGAGGGAGCGAGGCTTGGAAAAAGCCGCCCTTCGGAGTCTCGCCCAGGTCGCCGATCCGGGTCGGTCCGGCGGGCAGACCCGACTTCTGGGCGGGGCTGTTCGAATGCAGCCCGCCCGGCCCGCCCGAGCCGCCGCCCTTGCCCGGCTTGCGACCCGTCCCGCCGCACTTCTTGCAGCCCCCCCCCTTGCAGTCGGGGCATTGCTGCTGCTGTTGTTGCTGTTGCTGCTGCTGCTGTTGCTGGCGCTCAATTTCCTCGACGAGCTCCTGCAGCGTGCCGATCGCGGCCTTCTGGCGGGCCTGGGTCGGGACGCCTGTCTGCTCCTCGCGCAAAAGCTTTTCCGCGTCCCGAAGGTTCACCGTGACCTTCTCCATGCGCTGATCGGTGAAGGCCTTCTGGAGCTCCTCGATCGCCTGGCGCGCGGAGGCGAGGAAACGCTCGGGGGCCTCGGGATTCTCTTCCAGGAACTTCCTAAACTGCCCGAGGGCCTTGTCCTTCAGGGGCTGTTCCTTGTCCGGGGTCTCGTGAAGGGCCGCTTCCAGCGTGGAAAGGGCCCGCTGGAACGCCGCCTCGACGTCCCGCGGCGTGTTGGCGCGCTCCTTCTCGGCCACCTCGCCGAACTCGGTCTCCGCGTCGGCAAAGCGCCCCGCGCGGAAATCGGACATCGCGGCGCCGAACCGGGCCGCCGCCCGCAGCCACGCATCGTCCGTCTTCTTGGCCTTCTCGAACAAGGCGCGGGCGTTGCCGGTGTCGCCGGCCCGCAACGCCTCCTGGGCCTTCTTGAATTCAGGCGTTACGGACTCCAGGCAGGACTCGATGAGATCCGCCGCCTCCCGCGCGGCGACGGGCGGGTCCTTCGTGAAGGCGTCCACGGCGGCCTTCTTCGCCTCCGCCGAAACGGAGGCGCGCTTCTGGAAGTCCCGCAGGAACCGCTCGGCCTTGTCCCGGGGCGTCTCGGCGAGCGCCCACGGCGCGGCGAGCGCGAACACAGCCGCGGCGACGAATGCACGGAGGAACATGCCGCCCTTCCTTTCCTGTGATGCGTTCATGATACCCCTCCCGGTTCCGATCAAGGCCTCGAAGGCGGGGGCTTAGGTCCGCGGGGGCGCCGCCCGCCCGGCTCCCGCACGGCTTCCGCAATCTTCTCGGCCATCTTGGCGACCTCGCCCTGTCGATCCCGGAGGATGCCGACTTCGGTCTTCACTTCCGCGTCCTCGTCCTTGCCGGAGAGGCGGATCTTGTCGAGTTCGTCCGTCCGCTTCTGGATCCGCTCCTCGAGGCGCTGGAGCATCTTGAGCTCCGCGGTGGGCTCGACGAGGGGCTCCTGCTGCTCGCCGCCGCCTCCGCCTCCCCCGCCGCCTCCCCCGCCGCCGGCCATCTGTTCCTGGCGCTTCCGGACGGCCTCCAGGAGATCCTTGAGCGTCTCGATGACGTCCCGCTGCAGGCCCTGGGTGACCCGGCCGGTCTTCGTCTCCCCGAGGGCCTCGGCGACCCGCCCCATGTCCTCGTCGACCCGCTCGAGGACGCCGGGGAAGACCAGGGTCGTTGCGTCCTCCTTGAGCAGCGACGCCGCGCCGGAGGCCTCCTTGCGGTTTTCCTTCTGCTTGTCGGCGAGCCGCGCGGATTCCTGGCGCTCGGCGCGCTCGGGACCGGCCCGGAGGCCCTGGATCACCTTGTCGAGGGCTTCCGTGCCGCGGTTGATCTCGACCTCGTTCTCGAGCATCGTCCGAAGCCGCTGCTCGAGGCTGGCGAGGCGCTCCTCCATCTGCTGCTTCTGGAGCTGTTTTAGTTCCTCCTGGACGTCGTTCTTGGCCTGCTCGAGATCCTCGATGGCCTGATCCTGCTGCTGCTCGGCGGATGGGGTGTCCCCTTCGCCGAGTTTCTGCTCGGCCTTTTCCATCGCCTTGCCGGCATCCTGGATCTTCTTCTGGGCGGACTGCTGGCTCTTCCCGCCGCCGCCTCCTTCTCCTCCTCCGCCGCCACCGCCCCCCCCTCCACCGCCGCCGCTATTCATTTTCTGCGCGAGGCTTTCCGTGTCTTTTCGGATGTTTTCCTGCACGAGTTTCTGGCGCTCGTTGTTGAGTTTCTTCAAGGCGTCGCGAATCTTCTTCTCCCGTTCCGCAAGCCGCTCAATGGCGCGCTTGAGAGATTCGACGGCCTGATCCTGCTTGCCCTGCGCCTTGTCGACGTCGGGTTTCCGAAGGTCCGCCTTGGCATCGTCCATCGCCTTGGACGCATCGGCGAGAGCCTGCTTCGCATCTTCCGGAAGCGGTTGTTCGCCGCCGCCACCACCGCCTTTGGAATCGCCACCGCCTTTGGAATCGCCGCCGCCTTTGGAATCGCCGCCGCCTTTGGCGACCTGATCCGTATCGCTGCGAAGTTGTGATTGCTCTCCAGCGAGCCGGTCACCCTCGCCCTTCTTCAGAGCTTCAGCGACGGCATCCGGATTGTCCGACAGCGCCTTCAACGCTTCGGAAATTCCCTCGATGGCGCGCTTCTGCTCCTCAAGAGCGGCTGGCTTTTCTCCCTTCGAGAGGCCTTCCTGGGCGCCGCCCATGTGCAAGCCGGCTTTCGCGAGGGCTCCCGCGGCCTGTTGGAGGGAGTTGCCGCCTCCTTCCCCGCCGCCACCCTTCGAATCGCCACCGCCCTTTGAATCACCGCCGCCCTTGGAGTCACCGCCGCCCTTCTGGTCCCCGCCGCCGTCCTGGGACCCGGCGAGTTGCCGGATCCGCTCCGAAAGATCGACTGCGAGCGCCTTCAGCGCCGCCTGCTCGTCAGCCCCCGCCTTCAAGGCGTCGCCCTCGGCCCCCTTGCTCTTGGCCGCAAGCGCCTCCTGTTCCTTCTTCAGCGCTTCGACGCCCCGCTGGATTTCCTGCAGCGCCAGCCGGTTGCCCTTGGCGGCGCTCTCGAAGGCCTTCGTGTCCTGCCGGAGGCCCTCCTGGCGCATCTTGAGCATCTCGACCTTCTGCCGGGCATCCTCGATCGCGCGCAGTTCGTCGTTCTTTTTCGCGACCTCGTCGCGAAGCTGTTTTTCACGCTCGATGAGTTTCGAGATATCGTCGGCCGCCTTCTGGAGGGCCTCGCGCAGCTTCTCGTCGACCTTCTCGTCCTCGAGAAGGACCTTCAGCAGGGCCTCGAGGGCCTCGATGACCTCCTTCTGCTCCTTCTGCGCCGTCTCGAATTTTTGGGTTCGGAGGAGTTCGACGATGTCCTGCATCGAGTCGGCGAGGCGCTCCTCGCGGGATTTCCGGTAGGCGGCCATGAGGCGCTCGGCCTGCTTCGGCTCCGCGGCCCGGAGGGCCTCGTAGAGCTTGACCATCTTGTCCTCGACCTTGCGCATCTCCCGGGCGGCCTCGTCCTGCTGGCCTGGAAGCGTCTTCTCGGGAGCGGCGTCCGCGCCGAGCATCAGGATCCCCATAACCGCCCACGCCATGCGAATCGCCATGCCGCCTCCTTGGTTATCCCCCCGTCACTCCTTCGGCTTCAAGAACGCATCAATGATCTTCTTGTATTCCTCTTCGGTCTTGCCCTTGATCTGCTCCTGCTTCGACCGAAGCCCCCGGACCAGTTCCACGATCTCCCGGATCGTCTCCAGTTTCAGCATCCTGGCGAGGACCTGCTCCATCGCCTGGATCCCCCGATCGAGGTGCTCCGTCGTCGCCGTCCCGAGCCCCTCCGGCCTCGTCGCCGGATCGTTCCGCGCGGCCATCTTGAGGGCCTCGGCGGCCGGCGGCAGGGTCCGCTGGGAGATCGACTGGAGCGAATCCACGATCCCCTGGAGCCGGGTCTGATCGCCTGCGTCCCCGATCGCGTTCATCCGCTGCTCGTCGAGAATCCGGTCGAAGTCCTTCCCCGCGTCGCCCGTCGACCGGACGACCTTGCGCTCGGCCTGCTCCAGCGCCCGGGCGGTCACGGCCTCCTTGTCGGTCAGGCGGGCGCCGGGCGAGAGATTCGGGCGGAGCGCATCGAAATCCTTCCGGATATCCTTCTGGTCCTGCAGCGTCCGCTCGAAGGCCTTCCGGAGGGACTGCTGCTCGGCGAGCAGGACCGCGGCGAGTTCGTCCCTCGAAAGGATCCGGACGCGGAGCTTTTCGGAAGCGCCGGACTTGGGCCCCTTGCGGGTGTCGTTGTCCTTCGCCTCCGCCCAGATCAGGAGATTGTCCCCCGGCTCCAGACCCAGACCCGACAGCGGGATCTCCAGCCGGTCCTCCTTCAGTTCGCGCACGCCCGCGCGGAAGGACGGAATGGGCCGGATCGTCGGGGCGACGGGCGACGGGCCTGCCGCCTCCCCCGCCTTGGGGGGTTCCTTCGGCGCCTCGCCGCCCGTCTTGGCGGGTTCCGGGGCGGCCTCCTTCTCGACCGCGGAGGGCTCCCGCAGCAAAAGCAGGGAGGCCGACGACAGCGCCCAGTCGTCGCGGAAGTGGACGCCGATCCGGAGCCCCCCCTTCGGCGTGGCGCGCGGGCGCACCCCTTCGAGCTTCAAGGCGACGCGCGGAGGCTCGTCCTCCTTGGCGACGAACGTCATCTCCGCGTCGGAGGCGGATTCCAGCCCGTCCGTGTCCCGCAGCCGCACGCTCGCCCGGGCGGACGCCGCCAGCTCGAACGAGAATTTCGCCTCCGTCCCGGAGACGCTCGCGGCGGGCCGATCGAGGGTGGTCTTGCCCTGGACGAAGCGCAGGGCCGCCCCGCCGGGGGCGAGGGGCTTGGAGGACGAGACCTCCACCTCGACGACGGATCCGACGGGAAGGGTGATCGCGGAAGCGGCGCTCTCGACGGGATACGGAGGCGCGGGAGCCGGCGGGGGCTTTTTGAGGTAGTCCGGCGGCGTGTAGCGGACGGCGACCGACCGGACGCGCGGGCGCTCCTGGATCTCGACCTGGTAGGAGTCCGTCAGGTGATCCCCGCCCCGCACCCGAAACGCGAAGGCCTCGTAGGCTCTCGGGATCGTCGTGGTGTAGCGGGCCACCGATCCCGGAATCCTCGAAAGAATCCGGGTCTCCTTCTCGCGATTCCCGAAGACGAGGTAGAGATGGACCGACTTGGGGATCGACTGCCCCTTCGCCCGGATCACGATGGGGAAATCCTCGCCCTTCGGCACCCGCCGGACTTCGCCCGCACGCCAGATCTCGCCGGCCTTTCGCTCGACGACGAGGTCGGTGCGGCGGGGCCACTCGACGGGCAGGAGCAGCAGGTTCCGCGCGGCCCACACGAATGCCGTTCCCGGGGCGAACATCACGAGGGCCGCGAGGGCCGCGAGGGCCGCGAACGCGAACTTCCGGTGCTTGCCTGCGCGATCCGCGTCCACGGCCCCGCCGAAGTCGAGCTCGCGTGCGACCGAGAGCGCGTCGGCGACGACGGCCGCCCGCAGAGACTCCGATTCCGCGGGGGCGGGCGGGTTCTCGGAAAATTCGACGGCCGAGACGAGCCGGTCTTCGAGGTGCGGATAGGCCCGCTCGACCGCGGCCGCGAGGCCGGCGTTGGTCAGCCGCACCCCGAAGGCGCCGAGAAGCGGCCGTACGGCCAGCCAGAACGCGGCACCCGCGAACACCGCCAGGAGGCAGAGCCGCTGGAAGACGACGAGATGAACGAAGAAGTCGAGCGGCACCGACAGGACCAGGAACGCGCCGAACACCAAAAGAAAGGTCGCCCCCCTCTCGAACAGGACCGCCAGCCGGATTCGTGCCCGCAGCGCCCAGAATTTCGGCGCAAGCTCGGATTGGATGGGGACCATGGGCGGGGAAACCACCTTCCCATTAGACGTAGATTCGGGCGCCAAGGTTCCCATGGCCTGAATACCTAGGACTCCTAGGTATACTACCCGGAACTCCGTCCGGCGCAAGCGGGTCCGCGCGGGGAAGGCCGGAATTCGGGGCGTGCCGGCCCCGCCCCCCTCGGCGCTACAATGGGTCCGCCATGTTCGACAGCATCCGCGCCGTCCGGGCGAACGATCCCGCCGCCAGGAACTGGCTCGAGATCCTTTTTTGCTACCCCGGATTGCACGCGATCTGGATGCACCGCATCGCCCACGCCCTCTACCGGATACGAATCCCGGTCCTGCCGCGTTTCATCAACTACGCAAGCCGCTTTTTCACCGGGATCGACATCCACCCGGGCGCGACCATCGGGAAGGGATTCTTCATCGATCACGGGATGGGCGTCGTCATCGGGGAGACCTCGGAAATCGGGGAGGGCGTGACGATCTACCAGGGGGCGACCCTCGGAGGGACCGGCAAGCAGAAGGGCAAGCGCCACCCGACCGTCGGCAACCGCGTCGTCATCGGGGCGGGCGCCAAGGTCCTGGGCAACATCGCCATCGGCGACAACGCCTACATCGGGGCCAACTCCGTCGTCATCGAGGACGTTCCGGCGAACTCCACGGTCGTCGGCGTCCCCGGGCGGGTCGTGCGGAGGGAAGGCCAGAAGATCCGCGGGGCCTCCCTCGACCACACCCACCTGCCCGACCCTATCCTCGAAAGCCTCCAGCAGCTCCAGGATGCCATCGAGAAGGCGGGGCTGGCGCACTTCGAGACGCGAAACGGCGCGGGCCTGGCGGCCCCGGCCGAAGCCGCGCCCTTGCCTCCGCCGGCACCGATCTTGCCCCCGCCGACGCCGCCGGCCGGAACCTAGGAGCCCTTCGCCGGCCCGTCCTCCGCTTCCGGAGCCTCCTCCGCTTCGTCCGGCGGCGCCTCGGAGGCGTCCTCCAGCGCGGCGGCGGGTTTCGGGGGCGGCCGGCGGAAGCCGTAGGCCCGGCCGAGGATGCTGTCGGGATTCGCGCGGGCCGCCTCGAGGATTTCGTATTGCCGCTGGTATCGCCGGCGCCCGCCCTTCGAGAGCAGGACCCACAGCACCCAGATCGCCAGCAGGACCGTGAGGGGCATGAACACGTAGACCGAAAGGCCGATATATCCGGGGACCACCCCCCCCCGTCCCGTGCCGTAGGCGGCGAGGGAATGCACGAGCGCGAAGCCCCCGATGATCCCGTAGAGGGGGACGAGCACCGCCACGCCCCCCCACCAGGCCCAGGGCCGGAATCGCGCCATTCCGCGGCCAATCACGAAGCACAGGACGGCGACGACGATCCCGCCCCAGAACGGGAGCATCTCGCGATCGAACCACAGGCTCATGTGGAATTCGCAGGACATGAGGATGATGAAGACGCAGATGCCCGCGATGAAAATCCCGTAGAGCCGGGCCGCGACGGAAAGGGCCAGGATGTCGGACACCTTCGGGCCGCTCCCCGAAGGCCGCCGGACGCGGCGGCGGCGCGGCGCCGGAACGGCCCCCCCCGCCCCCCCTGGGCCCGGCGGCGGCTTCGGCGAAGGGCCGGGTTCCGCTTTATCGGATTTTGGCATGGACCGTCCCCCTCCTTTCGGACCGGCAGCCCCGTATCCTACTCAACGTCCCCCGGTTCTTCCCAAGCCGACGGAGCGCCGAAAGCGAGGATTCGATGGCAACGCAAGTCCGGTTCTTGAGCCTGTTCGGCTCCGATCTCGAGGACGCCGCGCGGCGCTACGAGGCATTTTTGGGCGTCGCACCTTCAAAACCCGGCGCACTCGCCGCGGACCCCGCCCCGAACGCATTCCCGCCCGCCGCCGCCGCGCGCCCCCCCGCGCCTCACCCCTTCGCCTCCGCCGGCCCCGTCGTCTTCGACCTCGGCGCGGTGGCGCTTGCCCTCTACCAGATCGACGGGCGCACGACCCAGGCGGGCGATCTCGGAATCGGCCTGGAAACCGACGAACCGGCCGCCGCTCTCGCGAAGCGTTCCCAGGCACAAGGCGGCCAGCCGTTCCACGGCCCCGCCCCCCTGCCCGGCGGCGATCGGAACCTCGTCATCCTCATGACCCCCGAGCGGCATTTCTTCGAGATCGTCGGGGGCTAGGAGCCCCTAGGGCCCGCCGCGCTCGGCGAGGCGCTTCAGGATCTCGCAGCCCTTCCGGATCGTGTCGTCTGGGGCGGCGAACGAGATCCGGAAGTGGGTGTCGCGCTCGGAGAAGACGGAGCCGGGGATGACGAGGACCTTTTCGCGGATCGCGGCCTCGACGAAGGAGGTGGCGGTCCCCCAGGGGGCTTTCGGAAAGGCGTAGAAGGCGCCGGCCGGGGAGACGAGTTCGATCGCGCCCCGAAGTCCCTCGACGACGAGGTCGCGCTTGCGGCGGTAGGCGTCCAGGAAAGGCGGCGGGCCGGCGTCGAGCGCGGCGATGGCGGCCTTCTGGAACGGCGAGGGCGTGCAGACGAAGGTGTATTGCTGGAGTTTCGTCATTTCGCCCACCACGTCCGCGGGCCCCGCGGCGTATCCCACGCGCCAGCCGGGCATCCCGGCCGATTTTGAAAGGCCGCCGAGCAGGATCACGCCCGGGTCGGCGGCGAAGGCCGAGGCAAGCGGGCCGTCGTAGGAGAAGGCGTCGTAGATCTCGTCGGAAAGGACGCGGATCCCGCGCGCGCGCGCCACTTCGCAGGCCATCCGGATATCGGATTCCGGCAGGACCGCTCCCGTCGGGTTCGCGGGGCTGTTGAGGATCAGAAGCTTCGTGCGATTCGTGATCGCGGCCTCCAGCCGGTCGCGGCGGAGCCGGAAGTCGGGATACGTGTCCACGAAGACGGGCAGAGCGCCGAGGAGCCTCGTCAAATGCTTGTACATCACGAAATAGGGATCCGTGACAACGACCTCGTCGCCGGGGTCCAAAAGCGCCATGAACGCGAGGAGCAGCCCCCCCGACACCCCGGACGTCGCGAGGACCGCCTCGGGCGCCCGCCCGCGCGTCCGCGAGACGTGCTTCCGAATCGCGTCCAAAAGATCCGCCGAGCCCTGCGTCGGGGTATAGCGGTTGAAGCCCTCCCGGATCGCGGAGATCGCGATTTCCTTCAGTGCCTCGGGGACGTCGAAATCGGGCTGGCCGATGGAGAGGTTGATCGGGTCCTTCATCTTCGCCGCGAGGTCGAAGACCTTCCGGATCCCGGAGGCCTCGAAGCCCTGGAGGCGTTTCGCGAGGGGAGGGAGGGGCATGGGGTGCCGATCAATATGAGGGTCTAACGTCTAAAGTCCAAAGTCTAAAGTCGAGAACAACGAAGGCGGCAAGCACCTTCGTATCCGTCTGACCTTAGACCTTAGACCTTAGACCGTCTCCCCGAACGCTCCTATTTGTTTTCGGCGGGACGAAATAGAGCGTCGCGAGGACGGCGAGCGCGAAGGCCACGTAGGCGGCGGTGAAGACCCAGGGCGGGAAGTCGTAGAACAGCAGGCGCCGGACGAGCCTGCCTACGAACGTCCCCTCCTCGCCGTACTGGCCCGCCAGCACCCGAAGCTCGTACTCCCAGCGCGTCAGGGGGCAGAGAATCCCGAAGCAGGCCTCCAGGGCGACCACGACGATCGCGCCCAGGTGCGCGAGGCGAAGCCAGAGGTTCCGCACCCACGCCCAGCCCCTAAAGCCCCCGAGGAAAATCGCCAACAGCCCCCCCACGACAAACGCCATGTAGGCGAAGTGCGCGACGACGAGGGCGTCGGCAAGGAGGGCGTAGATCATCCCCCTACAGTAGCCGCGGGGCCCGAGGGTTTCACGGCGGGATTCAACCCGGGGGGCATCGGCGAGGGGAGTCCTCGGACCCTTGCATCCGCCCTTCCGATTGGATTGTCAGCGGAAAGAGTCGTAAAATGCCTCTCAAGGCCCCGCTTGGAATCTCATACATTTTCTGTCCAACCCCCGCCCGGGCGCGGCGGCTTCACGCTCATCGAGCTGATGATCGTGGTCGCCATCATCGCCATTCTCGCGGCGGTCGCGATTCCCTCGCTCCTGCGATCGAAAATCGCCGCGAACGAGACGTCCGCCATCTCGACGCTCCGCGCGATCGCCAGCAGCCAGGAGCAATACAAGATCGAGCAGGCTGCCTACGCCCCGAGCGTGTTCAATCTCGCCAAGGCATCCCCTCCCTACATCGCGATCACCTTAAAGCTCCGCCTCGACAAGGGTCCCGACTTCTGGGTCGGAAACAAGAGCGGCTACGAATTCTGGACGGGAAAGGATTCCAAATACGCCTTTCCCTGGGTCGCCTACGCCTTTCCCCTGACGCCGGCCAAGACCGGCAACCGGGCATTCACGATCCTGCCGGACGGGGTCATGCGGTTCAACTACGGCACGGATCCGTCCACGACCGATTCCCCGGTGCCGTAATCCCCCCTACCTCGGCTCCCACCGGACGCTCCCCGGCCCTGACCAGCCCTTCGACGAACCCGACGGCGGGGCAACGGAGACGACGTGGCCGTCGAGAAAGAGGACGTTCGTGCGCCCCGAATGCGGGAAGGCCGCCGAGGCCCAGGTCCCCTTCGGCTGCGCCCGGGTGCCGGTCGAATCCACCCGGCCGTCGAACAAAAGGACCGTCCCCGCCTCGTCCGCGCCGGAGCCCAGGACGTAGAAGGGGGTGCTCCCCTCCTCGAGGAGGCTGTTCATCTTGAGGGAGTGCCACTCCTTGCGCTCGAAGAGGACGGGGCACTGCTTCACCGCATGCAAGTTCTCGGAAGGCACGAGGTAGGTGTCCAGCACGTCGAACCAGCAGCAATTGAAGGGAGGCTCCGTTTCGCCCCTGTCCTCGTGGGGAAACGCCCCGCGCCAGTTGTCAGAATACATGTGGAAGGCGAGCCCCACCTGGCGGAGGTTGTTGCCGCACTCGACCTGCCGCGCGGTTGCGCGGGCCTTTCCGACAGCGGGCAGCAGGAGCGCCATCAGGATCGCGATGAGCGCGACGATGATTAGCGTCTCGATGAGGGTAAAGCCGCCGGAACGATTCTTCATTTGTGGCTCTTATTGACGTTTTGGACATTTACGGATACCCGACAGATGGGTGGCTGTCAAGGGCGCCGGCGGAGGCACGTCCCGCCATCGGAAACGGTTCGAGCCGGGGAGGGGCGCTCCCCCTCCCGGTTCAGTGGTGGAAGAAGAGCGACCGCCCGAAGATCCAGAACAGGATCAGGATGACGAGCGGGATCCATGTCAGCGTCACGACCATGCTCGCCTTCCCGGGACGGGACTCATGCCAGATGAAATAGCAGATAAGGCCGGGCAGGCATTGGAAGATGAGGTTCGCGACGAAGATCGCAATCGCCTCGCCCCCGGTCAGTTCATTGTCGGCCACGCCCCGCCGGCTCCCCAGCCCCCGCTTGATCCCCCGATCGATGTCCGAAACCCCCCGGCGCAGCGCCCGCCCCGCCCGCTGGACGCCCCGCGGCGCGCGGGCCCGGAAGACGCGGCCGCAGCCGGTGCACTCGACCTCCTGGCCGTAGAGGCTCGCCGGGATGCCGAGGATTTCCCCGCAGGAGCATTCGTATTCCACGGGGGAGGATTATAGGGGGTGCATCCCTTACGGGGGAACCGGTGGGTCGGGGGAGGATGGCGGCCCCACTCCCCCTCCCTGATTGAGAAGTTGAGGGATGCGCCTGGCGAGAGGTCTCCGCGCGCGTTCGCGAACGGATCCCCTACACTGGTTTCCATGCCACGCCGCCTCGCGATCCTGCTGCCGCTCCTCGCGGCCGTCCTCTTTTCCTGCGGCCCCCGCGTCGTCGAGGAAGCGGCCGTCGTCGATCGGATCCACCGCGAGCCCACCCAGTGGATCGCCGAAGGGGCCGGGATGCTCGCGCAGGGCCGATTCCATGACGCGCAGATCGCCTTCGTCGAGGCGATCCGGCTGGAACCCCGATCGGTCGGGGGCTGGATCGGCTTCGGCCTCGCCTGCCTGCGCGCCGGGAACGCCAGGCAGGCCGACGCGGCCGTCGAGACCGCGCGGCCGTTCGCGGAGCGGGAGCCCGCCTACCACCTGCTCCGCGCCGAGTGCGCGCTGTGGCGCGGGGCCCACGACGAAGCCGCAGCAGCCCTCGAGGAGGCGCTGCGAAACCGGATCCACGCCGTCTACCGGGAGGGCGCCCTTTCGGTGTCGGAAGCGCACACGAACCTGCTCCTCGCCGAGGTCCGGCTCGCCCAGCGCCGGCCCTTCGACGCGGTCGAGCCCATCGCCCGGGCACGCGCCCTGGGGCTTCGGCCATTCCCGGAGGGCTTCTCACCGGCCGACCGCACGCGCCTCAAGGCCGTCTCCACTCGCCTCGCGACCGCGATCCAGAACTCGCTGTCTTTCGACCTCGAGCCCTCGGAGCGGGAGCGGAGGCTGCGCCTCCTGGTCCGATCCGAGCCCGAGGACGCCCACGCGCGAGTCGCCCTCGGCCAGGCGATCCTGGCCCGACCGAGCGGCCCGGGCTTCGCGCGACGGGAAGCGATCGAATCGTTCGACTTCTCCGCCCGGCGGCTGGTCCGATCCGCCGAGCCGCTCTCCGGCCTCGCCGAGGCCTACCTGCGCGGGGACGACGGGACCCCCTGGGGCCGCGGCTTCGCCGCGGCCGCCGCCCGAGTCGCCTTCCTGCGCCTGCGATCCGCCGATCAGGGCGGCGTCCGGGCGCCGCTCGGCCTCGCCGACATCGCCTGCCGCAACGACCAGGGCGCGCGGTTCGGGAAGGGATTCGTCGCGCACGAGGCGAAGCGCTGGGCGCAGGCCGCGCTCTCCGTGGACCCCGGTTGCGCCGAAGCCCGCGACACGCTCGCGCGCCTCTCCGGGGACAACCTCCCGGACCCCGCGTTCTGCGCCGTCGACGAAATCCCCGCCGCCGCCGCCCGCTGGGAATCGATGCTCTGGCTCAAGCCCGGCGACCCCGCCGCCGCCCGGGCGCTCTCGATTCTCGCCTACCGGACGGGCGATCCGGCGGCGCTTGCGCCGAAGATCGCGGCCTGGACGCAGGCCGATCCGAAAGCCTCGCTCGAACGCGACGCCCTCGCCGAGAAGGCCCGTGGATTCGTGCGAGCCCTCGAGGCCCTGGGCCCCGACAGCGCCGGAGGCGCGCACGCGCGGGCGGTCCTGCAGAACGGCACGGTCATCGAGGGAAGGCTTCTCCAGGACTCGGAGGAGGTGTCCACGCTTAAGCCGGCGGCCGGGCTCTCGACGACGCTCCGAAAGTCCGAGATGTCCTCGTTCAAAACCCTGTCGCGCGAGGAATGGGAGGCGGGCGGACGGCTGCGCCTGCGCGGGATGCTCGAAGCCTCCGGGCGGGAGCCTTCCCTGGAATCGCTTCTCCGGGCGCTCCAGTTCGGCCGCGAGCGGGGACTCCGGGCCGACCTCGTGCCCCTCTACGAGAAGGCCGCGCGAATCGGCGGCGACGTGGCCTCGAAGTGCCGCGAGGCGCGGGCCGCGGAGGCGCTCCGGGCCGCCCACTGGCTCCGGCTGACCGGCCGGGAGGCCGAGGGAAAGGAACGCCTGGCGACGATCGTCCGCGAATTTTCCGGAACGCCGGCCGCGGCCGAGGCGGACGAAGAACTGAAGCCGCCGCCCGTCGCCGTCCGGCCGCCGCCGGAACCCGAACCCGTCGCAACACCGGAACCCAAGCCGCCGGAGCCCGAGCCCGTCGCAACACCCGAGCTCGCAAAAAGCGCGCCCGAGCCCGGAGCGTCGGCCGACCCGCCGAAGAAGCCGCGCGTCAAGCGCCCTCGCCCGAAGCCCGTCCCGGCGCCGGAGCCGCAGCCCGTCGCAACCCCCGAGCCCAAGCCGCCGGAGCCCGAGCCAGGCGTGCCCGCCGTCCCCACGCCCGAGCCCAAGCCGCCCGAACCCGCGCTCGCAACGCCGACGGGCTCCGTTGGCGTCGGCGCGGCCGCCGCACGCGCGGGCGACTTGCCCCTCGAGGAACCGCCCACGGGCGATCCGCTCGTCCAGGCCGATTTCCTCTACGAAAAGGGCCTCGAACTTCTCCGCCGCGCCTGCCCCGGCGGCGGCTCCCCCGAACCCGATCGCGAAGCCCGCGCGGCGATGCGCTATTTCGATCGGGCGATTCCCCTCTACCAGCAGGCGAAAACCGCCCATCCCAACCGCGCCGCATCGCTCGACGAACGCCTGGAGGAGACCGGAAGACTGCGTTACGGCTGTTTCAAAATACAGCGGGTGCATATGTAGCCATCCGATTTCCGGAAAATATTCATTTAATTATTTAGATATTTATTTTCAATTCGAGCGGCCTATCGATACCATTTTCAGGCAGTGATAAGGATTTTTGAAAATTCCGAAAGTAATTCTCGAAAATCCAAGGAAAAATAAACCCTCGAAAAGGAGGAAACCCGCGTGATGCCCCAGGACGAGAAGGCGGCGAAGGAAGTCGAGGCGAAGGCGCCTGAAATCGTGATTCCGGCGGCGCCGGCGAAGGCCGCGAGGAAGGCCCGGAAAGCCCCCAAGGCGGCGAAACCCGCCAGCGAGACGGCGAAACGCGGACCGGGACGCCCGAAAGGCTCCGGCAAGAAAGCCGTCGACGCCCCGAAGGGCTCCGGCAAGAAGCGCGGGCCCGGACGGCCCAAGGGCTCCGGCAAGAAAGCCGTCGACGCCCCGAAGGGCTCCGGCAAGAAGCGCGGGC
>CAYHQZ010000027.1:0-770 GCA_964358555.1 uncultured Planctomycetia bacterium | reverse complement strand
CTGGACGGCCCAAGGGCTCCGGCAAGAAAGCCGTCGACGCCCCGAAGGCAGCCGGCCGCCGCGGTCGCCCCAAGAGCGCCGAGAAGGCCGTGCGAGAGGCCTACGCTTCCGGCATCCGCCGGTTCGGTTCTATCTCGAAGGCCGTCTTCCAGGCGACGGGCCAGAAAATCCAATTTCCCGCGATCGCCAAGGCCCTCAAGGGCCTGCGCGAGAAGGCGGCCCCGAAGGCCAAGGGCAGCCGGGGTCCGGGACGCCCCCGGGGCGCGCGCAAAGGCCGCCGGCCGGGTCGTCCGAAGAGCGTCGCCGCCGTCGGCGCCGCCTTCCTCCTCGACCTCCCGGGCAGCGGAAAGGGCCTCGTCAAGGCCGACTCCGTCGCCGAAGTAAAGTCGCGCCTGACGGCCTTCATTGCCAAGGGCGGCGAGCCGTCCAAGGCGGCCGTCTACGCCCGACGGCTGGTCAAGATCGAACGCTCGATCACCGTCAGCCTGTAAGGTCCGAACTTCGTTTCGAATCCCCCTCTCTCCGAAAAGGGAGAGGGGGATTTCTTTTCGGGACGACTCCCCGTGCTCGCCCTGCGCTGCATGCGGCGCCGATCGTCGTATTCCCGGGACTATTCTTTGCCGGGGAAATCCCCGGCCGTTGTTTGCGCCGTCCAGGAATACGAAAGTCCGCGCCGCAACCAGAACGGACGATTTCCAAGGCTGACTCTGGACTTACTGAACTTTTGCGTCGGGGGTACAAACCGGGCACGGGCGAGGGGCGGGGGCTCG
>CAYHQZ010000026.1:5926-23414 GCA_964358555.1 uncultured Planctomycetia bacterium | reverse complement strand
GCGTTGGACCGCGCCTCGACAGGTCGCTTCCATCCGAGCCCCCGCCCCTCGCCCTTCTTGTTCTTCGGTTGCAGGAATACAAGGGGCGGCGCCGCGATGCCGCAATAGGGAAGTTGGGCGCATAGGTCCGGAAAGTAAAGCGGCGGAGTGGTGGGCCCGCGATCATGGACGCGATTGCGCCCGGCGGATCGGGTGCGTAGGATCGGCGGCCTTGAAGCACGCGACGCTCGACGACTGCCGCTTTCATGTCGAGGGAAACGGCGCCGAAATCGTCCTGGGGAATTCCCGGATCCGCCGGGTGTGGCGCCTGTCGGGCGGGATCCTGCGGTCGGTCTCGGTCCGGGACGAGGCGACGGGCCTCGAGCACGGCCGGGACGACGGATCGGCGCCCAATGCCTTCCTGTATCAGGGCTATCTTCCGGTCATTCCCCATCGGAAACTCTACCACCCGCTGCGCCTCGCCTCGGCATCCGCCCGGGTCGTTCCCCGCTCGATTTTTTCCGGGGCGCACCTTGAGGCCGTCCTGCGATTCGTCGAGCCGCAGCAGGGCCTGTCCATCCGGCTGATCCACTGGATCTTCCCGGGCGTGCCGGCGATCCGGTCGGTCATGGAAGTCCAGGCGGAGAACCATGTCAAGGGGCACTTCTATCCGGCGAATCCCTTGCGTGCCTGCGAAGCGCTGCCGCTGGCGCAACGACTCACGCGCTTCGAGGCGCACGAGTTTCGCTGCCGCACCGACGTGAACGTTGGCTCCCTGCGGACCGTTCGCCGCGGCGCCATCGCCGGCGTCGCGCGCCCGTGCGACGGCAACATCGTCCTGCTCGAGGACGGGCGGGGGCGGGGGATGTTCGTGCTCAAGGAGCACCCGCCGCGAGACGAGCAGCGGCCGGAGGTCTCCGAGGATTTCCGGATTGGCGAAGGCATGTTGCTGGCCATGGGCTGGGGGCTCATGCCCTGGGAGTTCTCGCCCGATCGCCACCGTCGCAGCTACGGCTGGACGGTCGGCGTATACGAAGGCGGGACGTTCGGCGCCGCCCGGGCCCTGCGGGAGTACCAGGACGCCCGCTACGTCCCGGACACATCGCGCGACGGCCAGTTCATGGTCAACTGCTTCGGCAACGGCCGCTGGGGGAAGGGCCTGACGGAGCGCTTCCTGCGCCGCGACGTGGCCGCCGCGGCGGCCGTCGGGATCCCGATCTATCAGGCCGACGACGGCTGGCAGCAAGGGCATCGGCTCGGCAACCTGGAGCGGGTCCGGCAGAACCTGATACTGCCGGCCGACGCCTGGCGCTTCCGGAAGGACCGCTTTCCCCGGGGCCTTGCTCCCGTTACCCTTCTTGCGCGGCGGCTCGGGATGCGCCTGGGGCTCTGGTATTCCCCCGATCTGCACCGGCAATACCGCCGCTGGCGGGAGGAAGCGGATTGCCTGCTCGATTTGTGGCGGAAATCCGGCGTGGAGTTCTTCAAGATCGACACGGTGCAGCTGCGGTGCAAGGACGCCGACGAGAGGCTGGAAGCGCTCCTTAAGGCCGTTCGCCGGGAAAGCCGGGGCCGCGTCTCGTTCAACCTGGACATCACGACGGGCTGGCGCTGGGGCTATTTCCAGTTCGCCGAATACGGGAATTTCTTCCTGGAAAACCGGATGACCCGCGATCAGACCTACCGGCCCTGGCAGACGCTGCGCAATCTCTGGCAGCTTTCCCTCTTCGTGCCGACGCGGCAATTGCAAATCGAGATTCCGGACGTGTCGAAGGATGCCGCCGGGTATTCGCGGCGCGATCCGACCCGGCCCGAGGTGGCGGGGCAGGCCTACGCCGCCGCTGTCGCCCTGTTCGCCAGCCCGCTGTTCTGGGGCGAGGTGAAGGGACTGCCCCGGGCGGGCCAAGACGAGATGCGCGCGGTCGCGGGGCTCTGGCGCCGGCTCCATCGCGAGATTCTCGAAGGCTCGGTCTTCCCGATCGGCTCGGAGCCTGACGGCCGATCGTTCACGGGCTTCCAGGCGGCGCGGCGCGGGAACAGGGGACTCGCCATCTTCTACCGGGAGTGCAACCCCTCGGCGCGCCATGCGTTCGTCCTGCGGGACGTATGCCCCGGGCGCTATCGCGTGACCCCGCTCTGGCCCGAAGGCGAGGCCCGCACCGTCCGGTTCGGCCGGGAAGCGCGCCTGACGATCGGATTCGACCGCCCGCACGATTTCCGGGTCGTCCGCTACGAGCCTTTTCCGCAGGAAGGCCGCGAGGGTTTGGAAGGGATTGCATAGTTCGCAAAAGAACGGGCGTTTCGCGAAAACAGCCCGTCGGCTTGGCGGCATATATTGAATCGGGTTCTCTTGGATGCTCGTTTTCCCATGGGAGGGATGGCAATGAAACGGACCTGCTTCCTTCTGGCCGTGGCGGCGGCGTTGGCTTGCTGGACGGCGGCGGCCGATGCGGCCGCGGGCAAGGGCGGCGGGAAAAAGGGAGGGGGAGGAAAACCCCCGCCGGCGAAAAAGACCCCTGCCACTCCTCCGGCCCCTTCCCCTGACCCTCCGACGGATTCGGAAACCCCTCCGCCGGCCAACGAACCCGCATCCTCCTCCGGCGGCCATGGACCGGCGGACGGCTTCGGCAAGGGCGCCACGGGCGGCTCGGGCGCTCCGCGCAGCGTCCCGGCCAATGCCGGCGCCCTGGCCGGCGCTCTTAAGCAGGGCGGCGCGATCCAAGTCCAGAAGGGGGACATCGATGCCGCGTACAACCAGATTGTCGTAAAGGACAACACCACCCTGGACGGCGGCGGGGCCACGCTCTGGTTTCCCGGCACGAACCACAACGGGACGGGGCTGTCCGTATTCGGCAAGAACATCGTCCTGCGGAATATCCGCGTCCGGAACTCCGGCGATGGCATCGCGCTTGGCTCGGCTTCCTTCAAGGGCACGCGGAATGTCCTGGTCGAGAACGTTTCCGCCACGGGCAACGGCGACGACGGCTTCTCCTGCGCCTACGGCGCCTCGGACATCACGCTGCGTTGGAGCATGCTGGCCGGCAATGCCCGCTGCATCTTCCACAAGTATGGCGGGGGAAACCTCACGGTCCATCACTCGATCCTTACCCACGCCTGGATCCGGATGCCGCTGTCCAACAGCGCGGTGGCCCACGTGGACTTCCGCAACAACCTGGTACAGCACTGGTCGATGACGGCCAGCAACTGCGAGAGCGGGGCCAAGGGGAACTTCGTCAACAACGTCTACCGCTTCGAGGCATGGGCGGGGGGCAAGAAGGACTGCGCCATCCAGGCCGTTTCGGGCGGCGAGGTCTACGCCTCGGGAAACAAGTTCGAGGGCTGTTCCGCGCGCTCGACGAATTTCAAGAGCTCCCCGGTGTTCGAAGCCCCGCCGATTCCCACGGACCCGACGGAGGCCGTCCTGCAGAAGGTTCTCGACGAGACGAACGGCGCCGGCTGCATGCCCCGCGATCAGGTGGACAAGAACTACCTGACCAGCAAGGAGAAATGCCCGAGCGGCGACCCGGCGCACGGGCTGCAGGTGGAAGGGTCCAAACTCGGCAAGTAGCCCGGGTCGCGCCGGGGGACGGGTGTTACGCCCGGGCGTGCTTGCGCCAGGCGGCGGGGGGCAGCCCCGCGCGCTTGTGGAAGAAGGCCGTGAAGGGATGGACGCTCACGAATCCCAGGCGCTCCGCGATGACTTTGGGCGGCAGCTCCGTCGAGAGGAGGAGATCCTTCGCGGCCAGGACTTTCTGCGAGAGGAGGTATCCCCGGGGGGGCTCGCCGGTCTCGCGCCGAAAGAGGCTGCGCAGATGGCCCGGGGAAACGCCCGCGCCCCGCGCGATTGCGTCCGTGGAGGGATTCTCGTGCCAGTGCTCCCGGATGTAGGCGCGGGCCTTCCGGATTGGCTCGCTGAACGGCGTTCCCAACGCCCTTTTCCGGGCGCCCTTGGCGCGCTCCAGGAGGGCCCAGATGGCGTGGATGAGCCCGCGCGCGAAGGCCGTGGTGTGGTCGTCGGGGGTCAATTCCTCCGTGACGAGCAGTTCGTAGAGGTGCCGGTAGGTCTCGAGGACCTCGCCCTCCAGCCTGAAGACCCGACAAGGCCGGCCTTCCATGACCTGGTCCAGTCGCGCCGGATCCCACTCCCGGATCGTGAGGAATCCGTAGGCGAGCCCCGAGCATCCGGTCGTCCGCCAGGCGTGATCCGCCTCCGGCGCCAGGACGACGAGGGTTCCGGGCCGGACCGGATGCGACTCCCCGAGACTGATGAATTGCCCCGTCCCTTTCGTCACGAAGAAGAGTTCGACCACCGGGTGATGCCGGTAGACGGGCGAGACCCATCCGGGGCCGTGGCGCTTCGGGATGGCGAAGAACAGGATGCGGGGGGGGTGGGGCATCGCGGTCTTTGTAAAAGAAGGCGCGTTTCGGACAAAGATGATAGGAGGCTTTTCGCTTGGAATCCATGTCGGCCTGCGATGGAATCGCGGCCGGAAGGAGCAAAAGCATGAAGGGTTTCCAGGTAAAGGCGATTCCGATCCCCGTGGAGAGCGCGGTCGCAGTCGTGTCGTTCGCGGTGGGGGCGAACGGGATGCTCTACGTGGGGCTCACGGCCCTCGCGAACACGCTGGCGGAAATCGATCCGAGGACGGATCGCGCCCGGGACTTAGGAGCCCTCCTGCCCCAGGAAAACAAGTCGCCCGGACCGAAGGGCCCCGTCCTCGACAAGCTCCACAACGCCCTCGTCTCGGGGCCGGACGGAAAGCTCTACCTCGGCCAGGGCCTGAACATCGGCTGGCGGAACATCGACGGCTTCGACTTTTGCCGCTACGGCGGGGGGCATCTCTTCTCCTACGATCCGAAGAACGGCCGCCGAGAGGACCTCGGGATCCCCGTCCGGGCGAACGCGATCCACGGCCTCGCGATGGATCCCGCGGGGAAGTGGCTCTGCGGCTATTCCATCCCCGACAACCACTTCTTCGCGTTCGATCTAGCGAAGAGGGAGGCGCTCGATTTCGGGAAGATCTCCGACTACTGCTGCCATAACTTCGTCATGACCCGCGGCCTTGTCGCCTACGGGGCCTGGCTGAAGGTCGGGATGTCGCGCGCGGCGAGCGAGACGGGCGCGGCGGATCCGAAGCGGTTCCCGGGGGCGCACCTTTTGAAGTTCGATGCCGCTACCCGGACGCTTGCGCGCACCCGGACGAGGCTCTTGTTCGGGGAGGAGGGCGATTTTTTCGGAAACAAGGGGATCGATTCCTGGGTCTGCACGAAGGCGGGGCGCGTCTTCTGCGGGACGGTCTCCGCGGGGCTGCTCCTCGAGCTGGATCCGGCGAAGGAGACCGTCCGCACCGTGGGCAAGCCCGCCGAAGGCCCGCGTCTCTCCGCGATGGCGGAGGGCCCCGACGGCGCCGTCTGGGGCACGGCGGGATTCCCGAAGATGCATCTCTTCCGCTACGAGCCGGACAAGGAAAGCATCACGGATTTCGGCCCCGTCGTCACGGAGCACCCCGTCTGCTACTTCCACGCGATCGCGGTCCTGCCGGACGGCACGATCTACGTGGGCGAGACGGACAGCGAGCGGCCCGTCGTCTACAAGCTCACGCCCGACCGGTAGGATCCGAACCGTGCGCCGGGGAATCCAACGCGTCCGCCTAGACTGGGAGGGCGCTTCGGCTCTCGACCGGCCGGTCCGTGACCGGTTTGCGGATCTGGGCGCGGACGGGACGCTCCGCCTCGCGGACTCGTTCCTCCTCGCGGACGAGTCGGGGCGGACGACCCGGCGGAACCGCGAGGTCGTCTCGGGCGCCGTCCGGATCCGGAAGACCTTCGTCGTCCCCGCCGTCCCGCCGAAAGGCGCGCTCCTGCTCTTCTACGCGTCGTCGAATCCTGCCCGCGCCGCCCTCCGGATCGAGGCGAACGGCCGGCCCCTCGTCGTGCGCCGATCGTCCCAGCGGGACTTCTGGGACCGCCACTGGGTCCGGTTGCCCGTCCCCGCGCGTTTTCTGAAAGAGGGCGAGAACGAGTTCGTGTTCCGGGCCCTCGGGCGCTCGCGCTGGGCGTTCCTCATCGAGAACTCCTTCGTGCCCGACCGAAGCGCCCGGAGCCTGGATGGGGGACGGACCTGGGCGTCCGAGTTCTTCGGCGAGAACGGCGTCCAGGACGGGGAATATCTCGTCCGGCTTCGCCTCCTCGGCTGGCCTTCCTCCGGCGAGGTCGTGTCGGAGGCCGTGGACCCGTTCGCGCACGCCGCTGTCGGCGGGATTCCGGCGCGCGGGCAGATCCGGCGGATCGGCGTCCGGATCGAGGGCGAGCGGCCAGCCGGCACCCGGGTGGAGGCGTTCTGGCGGGCCGGGCCGGATCCTGCCTACGATCCCGCGACCTGGACGGCCTGGGCGCGATCGGGGTCCCGGGCGGCCCCTCCGCCGTCCGCCCGGTTCGTCCAGTGGCGGCTCGTCCTTTCCACGCGGGATCCCGCCGTCTCGCCCTCGGTGCGGGCCGTCCGGCTCCGGGCGGATCTCGATGTCCCGGTCGGTGCGGCTCGTCCCGCTTCCGCCGCGCCCGTCGCCATCCCCGATCGCCGGAGCGCATACCCGTTCGCGGCCCTCCGGCCCGACAACAAGCGGGGGCGGATCCTGCGGCGCCGCTGGCGGCTCTCCGCCGTCGTGCGCGGGGCCGGATCGACGTTCGAAAAATTCGTGCGCCTCCGGAACTGGGCCCGAAGGCGTTGGTCGGACGGCTGGGTTTGGGGGGCGACCGATTTCTGCCCGCCCTGGGACTCGCTTCTCATCCTGGAGCTCGCCCCCCGCGGGCTTTCGCTCGGGATGTGCACCCACTACGCGACGGTGTTCTCCCACGCCGCGGCGGCGCTCGGCCTCATGGCCCGGACCGTGATCCTCCGGGGCCACTGCGCGAACGAGGCCTGGTCCCCCGAGCATGGGAAATGGGTTTTCATGGACTTAGGAGCCGATCACGACGACCGCACCCGGTTCACCTACCACTTCGAGCGAAACGGCGTCCCGCTCTCGGCCCTCGAGGCGCACCTCGCCTGGAAGGAGAAGGCGTTCTCGGGGGTGCGGATCGTGCCGACGCCGCCTGGGTCCCGACGCGGGTTCTTCACGCCCGAGTCGCGTCTCGCGCTGTTCGACCGGTTCGCCGTGACGCTCCGGAACGACGAACTCCTCGCGCTCGAGCCCGGCGAGCCCGAGCACGGGGCCCTCTCGTTTTCCTGGGACGGCTACCTCTGGTGGCGAGACGAGGATCGTCCGCTGCCCTGGTTTTCCCGGCAAACGACGCGTGCGGCGGACCTGGAGTGGACGCCCGACGGTGCTCGCATCCATCTGCGCGAGACGGCGCGGCCGGGCGTCCTCGAGGTCCTCCTCGAAAGCCCCATGCCGAACCTCGTCGGATTCCGGGCCCGGGAGGGCAGCGGTCCGTGGCGGGCGCGTCCCGCGCGCTTCCATTGGCGGCTCCGCCCCGGGGAGAACCGCCTCGAGGCCCGCCCCGTGAACGGTTTCGGCGTGGAGGGGACGGCGGGCGCCGTTACGGTGGAAACGCCTCGCCGGCGAGCGTAGCGGCGCCCAGCGCGCCGGCGTCGTCGCCGAGAAGGCCGCGGACGATCCGGACCCGAAGGCCCGCGCGGCGAAGCGCCCGGCGCTCGACTTCCTCGCGGATGACCGGGGCGAAAAAGCGGAAGGACTGCGCGATGCCGCCCGTGAAGACGATCCGGTCGGGATTCAGGAGGTTCACGAGGGTGGCCGACGCGATGCCGAGGGCGGCGCCGTAGAGGCGGAACGCGGCGAGGGCTTTCTTGCTTCCTTTCCGGGCGAGGCGGGCGAGGTCGGCGGGCGTGGCGGCGATTCCTTGGGCGGTGCGGACGAGCGCCCGCGCGCCGCCGTAGGCTTCCAGGCATCCGCGGCGCCCGCAGGGGCATTTGCGGCCTTCGGGGCGCACGACGAGGTGGCCCGTTTCGCCGGCGGATCCGTCGGGGCCGCGGTAGAGGCGGCCGTCGAGGACGAACCCGCCGCCGACGCCGGTTCCGAGCGTGATCGCGAGGAGGCTTTGGCAGCCGCGCCCGGCGCCGAACGTGAACTCGCCCCAGGCCGCCGCGTTCGCGTCGTTCTCGATGGCGATGGGCGAGTCGCGAAGGGGCGAGGATGCGAAGAGGCGTTTTAGGGCGCGCGCGAGGGGATAGTCCGGGCCGCCGGGAATCTTGCAGCGACCCGCGACGACGCCCGAGAGAGCGTCCACGGAGGCGGGCACGCAGACGCCGACGGCCGCCGGGCGCCTTCCGCCCGAGACCGCCGCCGCGAGATCCGCGATTCCCGCTGCGACCGCGTCCCATCCCTCCTTCGCGCGGGTTTCCCGCCGCGCGCGCGCCTCGATTCGGCCGTTCGGCCGGCAGCGGATCGCGCGGAGGTTCGTCCCGCCGACATCCACGCCGACGAGGAAGGGGCTCATGTCGGGGAAGGCGACGGGATGGGGACGGAGATGGACCATGGTTTCGTCGCGGGCGGCGGGAGGGAGGGCGCGGTGTTCGCCGCTTTGCCGTCGAGGGCGGCCTCGATCCGATCGTGTACGACCTTGAGTCCCCCCGGCGGGTAGCGGTCCATCCCCAAGAGATGGCCCAGCACCCACGTGGCGTGCTCGAACAGGACGACCGCGGCCCCGATGGACGCCGGATCGAGCCGCGGGAGATGAAGCGTCCAGTGCGGACGCCGGCGTTCGGCGAGTCCGGCCGCGGTCGCGCGGCGCTCGACGTCGAGGAGGCGTCCGAGCGTGGATCCGCCGAGGCGTGCCGCGTCGCGCTGTTTCGGGAAGGCGGCGGGTATCGGGACGTCGGCCCCCGGATCGTCCACGGCCACGAATCCGACGACCTTGTCCGCCGGCCCGTCGAGAAGGATGTGCAGGAGGGAGTGCTGGTCCGTGGCGCCGAGCGCTCGCAGGGGGGTCAGCCCGGTGTGCGTCCCGTCGGGAAGGGGGGCGCCGAGGCACTCGCCCCAGAGCTGGGAGAACCACTCCGTGAAGGGCTCGAGGCCGGAGGCGTAGGGCATGAGGGCCGCGATCGTTCGGCCTTTTTTCGCGAACCGTCGGTGCAGCGCGGCGAGGGCCGTGCCGGGGTTTTCGGTCGCGGGGGCGCGAAGGCAGTGTTCCGCCATCCGGGCGCCTCCGGCGAGGAGGGTCATGACGTCGATGCCTACGAGCGCGGCGGGGAGGAGGCCGACGGGCGAGAGGACGGAGAACCGCCCGCCCACCCTCGGGGGGACCTCGAAGGCCTCGATCCTTTCCGCGCGGGCGATGTCGAGGAGCGCCCCCTTCGCGGGGTCCGTGACGATTGCGACGTGCTCTTTCGCCCGGTTTCCCGCGGTTTTCTTGAGCCGCTCCCAGACGATCTGGAACTGGGCGAGCGTCTCGGGCGTGCGGCCGGACTTCGAGATCACGAGGAAGAGCGTCCGATCGGGCGGGGCGGCCTTGAGCAGGCCCTCGAATTCGGCGGGATCCACGTTGTCGCAGACGAACAGGCGGGGGCGGCCGCGCCGTTCGCGTTCTGGCAGGAAATTCCAGTAGGGGGGAAGCAGCGCGCCCTGCAGGAGCCGCGCCGGGAGCGCCGAGCCGCCGATCCCGAGGACGGCGACGTTTTCGAACCGGCCCGCGGCGCGGGCTGCGTATTCGAGGACGTGGTCCGCCGCGTTGCGATCGAACGGCAGCGCGAGGAAGGTCTTCTTGCCGCTTTCGTGATCGGCCCGGACGCGGGCCGCGGCTTCCTCCCCGTCCCGCATCGCCTCCCGGATCTCCGGCTCGCCGAGCCCTGTGGCCTCCCCGATCACGGCGGCCGAGAGGCCGGAGAGGTCGAGGCGGAGGGTAGCGGCGGATTCCATGGCTCGATATTAGGATAGTCCCCCATGAACGTCATCCAGATCGTCTGCGACACCCTGCGTCCGGACTATATCGGCGCCTACGGGAATCCCTGGATCCGGACGCCGAACCTCGACCGGCTTGCGGCCGAGTCCGTGGTCTTCGAGAACGCCTACGCCGGATCGTTTCCGACGCTGCCGCACCGCACCGACCTTTTCACGGGCCGCTACGCCTTCCGGAAGTTCGGCTGGGAGGGCCTGCCTGCCGAGGAGACGCCCATCGCGTCCCTTCTTTCGAACGCGGGCGTGAAGACGCAGTTCATCCTCGACAATCCGCATCTCATCTCCTTCGGCCGCGGCTTCGATCGCGGCTTCGGCGGCAGCGAATGGATCCGCGGCCAGGAGGACGAGCGCTACCGCACCTTCCCGGCCCGCCCGCCCGAGCCCCGGCCGCTTTCCAAGTGGCGCAACGCCAAGGACGGCTGCCTGCAGTATCTGCGCAACGTCCACCGCCGCCGCGCCGAGGCCGACTATTTTCCGGCCCGCACGGCCGCCGCGACGATCGACTGGCTGGAGGAGAACGCGAAAGACGGCGGCTTCTTCCTGCACGTCGACTTCTTCGATCCCCACGAGCCCTGGGATCCGCCGAAGGGCTACGCCGAGCGCTACGAGATGGACCGCCGAGCGGCGCGGATCGTCTATCCGAACTACACCCTCGCCGACGTCTTCACCGCGGGCGAACTCAAGAACCTCCGCGCCCTCTACGCCGGCGAAGTGACGCTCGTCGACAAGTACGTGGGCCGGGTGCTTTCCGCCGTCGAGCGTCTCGGTCTCAAGCGTTCGACCGCCGTGATCCTCACCGCCGACCACGGCACCTGCATTGGCGAGCACGGCCTCGTCGGAAAAGCCCTTCCGTTCAAGGTCTGGAACGCCGCGCGCTCGAAGTACGTCAACCTGGCCTCCGAGTCGATGCCCTTCTACCAAGAGCTTGCCCGCGTGCCGCTCCTCGTCCGGCTCCCCGGCGCCAGGGCCCGCCGGACGTTGGCGCTCGTCCAACCGGTCGACCTGATGCCGACGGCGCTCGAGATCTGCGGCCTCCTCCGGACGCCCGCGAAGCGAGGGCCGGCCTCCTTGCGGCCGTCCGTCCCCACGGCGCGCGGCCGGAAGGCCATGCGAAACCTCGGCTTTGATCCGGCAAAGATCCACGGGCGTTCGATGGTCCCGCTCGTCCTGGGCCGTACGGACGCGCACCGGCGCATCGCCGTCACCTCCAATCCGCTGTTGCACGACACCCCGCTTAGGGCCCGGTCGGCCGTCACCGACGGGGAGTTCGTCCTGCACTACGACGGCCGCTACGGCGACGGGAAGCAGCGGACCTATTGGACCCGCGTCTTGCGCCGCAACGCGGGTTTCCGAGGCGAAACCGAACCGCGCCTCGTGCATCTTCCGAGCGATCCGCGCCAGGAGGTGAACCTCCTCGCATCGGGGGCGAAAATGCCGCCGCTGCTCGATCGGGCCTCGGCCTGGGGGCGGGCGCGGACGCTCCACGCCGCGCACGTGAAGTTCCTGGAGGAGATCGGGACGCCGGAGAAATATCTCGCCCCGCGCCGATGGTTTCCGAAGGCGCCGTCCTGATCGGTGCGCGCGAGGATTGCTTCGATCGGTTCTACGAATTCCATCCTCGCTCTCCCGGTCCGCCGAAAACGGGTCGCGTCCGGCCGGCGGGGGGATTCGCTCAATTGCCCTTGTACGCCTTGAGGGCGTCGTAATTGGGCAGGCTCATGTATTTCAAGTCCACTTCGTCGCGTTCGCCGGTGAACTTCCCCGCATAGGAGAGGACCCACTTCGCGGCATCCGACGCGCTCCGGGTGGGAACGGCCGGCGCGGACAGGGGAGTGGACGACGTGCTCTGCCCCGTCGCATAGGGCCGGGTGCCGATGTAAGCGTTGTCCGAGAAGTGGACGGTGCCCGGGCTCGTGTAGCCGTAGAGGGACTTCGAGACGTTGTCGCCGGTGATGGCGCCGGGATTCATGATGTAGGTGTTGCCCACGGCGTTCCCGCTTCCCCCGTGCACGAACTGGGTTCCCATCTGCTGCCAGTCCTTGACGATGTTGTTCCGGAAGTCCACGAACGCGTTGTCGGCGAGCATGGTCCGGCGGAGGTTCTTGTCGAAGTAGTTGTTGAGGAACGAGACGTTCGTCGTTCCGTACTTCACGAGGGAGGCCCCGCCGCCGCCAGATTGCCCGGGCGTCCCGGAGCCGGCGATGTAGGACCACTGGACCGTGACGTCGTGGGCGCCCTGCGTGATGTCCACGGCCCCGTCCTTCGAGTTCGTGAGGGAGACGTGGTCCAGGACGATGTGGTGGACGCTGTCCTTGTCGCCATTCGTGGCCGGCTGGATCCGGATCAGGTCGTAGCCGTTCCGGACGGCCAGGTTCTGGATGATCACGTCGTGGGTTTTTACGTGGATGGTCGCCTGGTTCACGTTGTCGCCATGGATGGTGATGCCGTTGCCCGGCGCGCTGAAGCCGTCGATCGTGACGTTCGGAGACTGCACGTTGAGTGTGCTCTTCAGGTTGATGGCGCCGCCCACGCCGAACTGGATGGTCGCGTTCCCTCCCTGCGCGTCGGCTTTCGCGAGGGCGTCCCGAAGCGAGCCTGGGCCGGAGTCCGCGAGGCTCGTGACCGTGATGACCTTTCCGCCCTCGCCGCCCTTCGTGACACCGAATCCGTAGAGGCCGGCCAACGCCGTCGGAATGCCGGCGGCGCCGGTCGCGGGCGGCGGAACAAGCGCGGCAAGCGGATCCTGCCCGGTCGCGGGGGGCGGCGCCGCGCTCTCGCTGCCGAAGACGGCGGCGAGGTAGGCCTTCGCATCCGGAATGCCCTCGAACTTCGGGATCGGCTTCCCGGCGGCTTTCAGTTTCTCTTCCATCTGCTTGATCCGGGGGGCGTCGCCCGAGAGCTCGACCAGGGCATCGAACCCGCCCTCCTTGTAGTACTCGGCGGACTTCCGATAGTGCTCGAGGGCGGTGGCGGCGTCGCCCCGGACGAGGTCGTTCGCGGCGAGGCCGTGTTCGGCCATCCCGAGAAGCCGGTCCGCGGTCTTCTGCTTCGCCGGGTCGTCGCTGGCGCGCATGAACTGCAATAGATCGATGGCCGTCTTGTAGGTGCCCTCGGACTCGTCGCGCTTGTCGATCTTGCGCTGGTCCATCCCGAGGCCCACCATCGCGGCGGCGGCCGCCTGGAGGTCGCCCGACGCCTTGGCCTTCTCGATGGCCTGCTGGTAGACGGGCGCCGCCCCGCTGTAATTGTCGCTCCGGTTCATGCCGTTCGCCTTCTCGACCAACGCCCGGGCGGCGCCGTCCACGACGTCCACCTTGAGGCCGAAGGGCGCCGAGATCCCGCCCGGAGCCGGCGGCGGAACGATCGCGGGAACCTCGCCTGGAACCGCGGGCGGGATCGGATTCATCGCGACCGGAGGGGGGTCGAAACGGGGCGCGACGGCCGTTCGGAACCGCATCGCCGCCTCGGCGGTCCCGAGCACGCCCGAGACGAGCGAGTTGTAGCGGTCATATTCCAGGGCGCCGTTCGCGCCCACGCGGACGAGCTTCTCCGGATCTGCGATGCCCCGGGATCGCAGGATCTCCTGGGTTGTGCGGGCCACGTCGGCGGCCGAAACGTTCCGGAGGGAGTCCTTTACGCTCACCTTCGCAAGGTCGATCCCGGCCGATCGGAGGGTCGATTTCGCGTCCTCGTAGCCCGGGAGGGACTGGGACATGTAGTTTCCTTCCAGGGAAACGCTGCCGTCCGGTTTCACGGAAATGTATTTCTCGGGGTCGAGGCCCTTCGACTGGAGCGCCGTCCGGGCCGCCTGGAGGGAACCCTCGCCGCCGGCCTTCGCGCTCGTTGCGTTGCTCGCGCTGGTCGAGGAGGGGGAGCCTGACGTGCCCACGTAAGGCTTGCTTGTGCCGACATACGGCTTGCTGGTCGACTTGTACGTGTCGGTGGGTTTGTAGGCGTCGGTGCTGGGGGGAGGCGGAGTCGTTTCCCCGGCGGCGCCGGCGGGAAGGAGAAACCCCAGCGCAAAAAGGGACGCGACGCGCAAGCGGGAAATGAGCCCCGCCCTCCATCCCGCCACGTTTCGCTTTCTCATCTTCTTCTCCCTCCGCATCGATTTCATGGAGATTCAAGCCGCCCGACACCCCCGATTCCACTCCTGCCGCCCCTCCGCGTCTTTGATGGAAACAACGGTCCTTTTGATGGAGTTGGGGCGGGTTAAACTTCCCCTCCGCCTCGCCGTCCTGGGTTTGCGAGGAAAGCCGGCTTGGATCCAAGGGAACGGATGCAAAAAGGGGGGATGCGCTCCATGAGGGTGGCCACGCTTGTCTTCAGCCTGTCGGCCTGTCTTTCGGTATCAGCCTGCGGCCGGTCGCAGGAGCCGACTGGGGTGCCGCCGGCGGAACTCGTTGCGCTGCCGCCGAAATCCGAGCCGCCGCCGGTCGTGAAGGTCGAGCCTCCCCCGGCGGTCGTCGAGCCGCTGACGCCCAAGGGATGGGCGCCGCCGCCCGGCGCAGAGCCGCCGCCGGTCGCGAAGGTCGAGCCGCCGAAGACGTCCGAGCCGCCGATCGCGGCAAAGGGCCCCGAGCCCCCGCCGGTTTCCAAGGTCGTGACGCCCGGGACGCCCGGCGACGGGAATACGGTGGAGCAGCCCGGCGTCCTCGTCCCCGTGCCGGAACTGCCCCGGCCCGCGCCGCCGCCCGCGCTCGATTTCGAGAACCTCCCGGCCCGGGCGCAACTCCCGAAGGACCCGCTGAAGGTCGCCTCGCCGCTTCCTCCCGAGAAGTGGTCGGCGAACGAGAAGGCCCTCCGGAAGGCCGTGGACTTCCTCGAGAGAATCGGGACGAAGGCGGAATACCCGAAGTTCGGGAAGGTCATCGGCTGGAACGGCCGCTACACGGGGGACTTCTCCACGCGGACGGGCGAGGCGAGCCAGCCTTTGCCCAAGGACGTCGTCCTCATCCAGCGGAACATGAGTCCCGTGGCCTCCTCGGTTCTCGCCGCGTACCGGGCGACGGGGGATCCGAAGATCCTGGAGGTGGCCAAACAGGCGGGGAACCTCCTCCTCGCGGGGCAGACCACCTTCGGCGGCTGGAACGCCGAGATGTGGGTGGGGCCGAAGTCCGCCCGCGGGATCCACGTCTGGCCGGGCTTCAAGGAGTGGCCCGACAAGCTTGACGAGCGGGGCAACAACAACGCCACGTTCGACGACACCACGACCAACCAGGAGGCGGAATATCTCTATCGCCTCTGGTGGGTGACGAAAGATCAGCGCTACTACGAGGGCTGGCTCCGGGCGATGGATCTCATCGTTCTTGCGCAGAAGTGGCGCGGCGACCGCGGCTATCCCCAGGGCTTCCCCCAGGGCGGCTACCACGCCTTCTCGACGTTCAACGACCGCGCGACGATGAACTGCGTCGACTCGCTCCTGCGCGCCTACCGGCGGACGGGCGACAAGAAATACTTCGATTCCGTGATCCGCTGCGCCGACTGGGTCGTGGCCGTGAAAAAGCCCGGCCAAGGCTGGGCCCAGCAGTACGATGGCGACAAGATCGCCGACGCCCGGAAGTTCGAGCCGCCGGGGCTTACCCCCGGCGACGGGACGCGCGATTGCATCGAGGTCCTGAAGGTCGCCTACGACTGGACGGGGGATCCGAAATACCTGGAGCCCATTCCGGACGCGGTCGAGTGGCTGAAAAAGGTCCAGATTTCTCCGGGGAAGTGGGCGAGGTTTTACCACCCGGACACGGGCAAGCCCTGGTACCGGACGATCGATGGCAGGGACCTCGAGACGCGGACGGGGGCGAAGGGCGGCTATACCTGGGAAGGTTCCTGGGGCAACGAGGCGATCAAACTCGCCGAGGCCCTGAAGGGCAAGGGCAAGAAGGACCCGATGCAATCGCCGCCCCAGAACGGGGATCCGTCCGTCGAGGCGGAATGGATGCAGGGCGGCGGCCGGGGCGCGGGCGCGGCCGAGGGGCTGGCCGAGACCCAGCACGCGGACGGCGGCTGGTACTCGCAGAAGGGCCGGAAGCGAAAGGCGAAGGCGGCGGAAGGCGGCGATGTCTCGAGCCTCTGGATCCAGATGGGCGAGATCTCCTCGAACCTCAACGCCCTCGCCCGAGCGGTGCTGGAGGAGCGCAAGTAGGGGCGGCCCTCATCTCCGGTAAACTGGTCCTACGGCATCGCGCCCGGCCTCCAGGACTTCCCATGCCCCCACCGAATTCCGCCCGGATCGGGGGCTACGAGATCCTCGAGCGGCTCGGGCAGGGGGCGATGGGGGTTGTATTCCGGGCGAAGATGGCAGGCTCCGGCCGGATTGTCGCTCTCAAGCTCCTCTCCCCGCAGATTGCCCGGAACGCCTCCTTCGTCAAAAGACTCCAGCGGGAGTCGCGCGCGGCCTCCACGCTCAAGCACGAGAACATCATCCAGGGGATCGACTTCGGCGATGCGGACGGGACGCCCTACTTCGTGATGGAGTTCGTGCCGGGCCGGACCGTCCAGGACATCCTGCGCATGGAAGGCCCCTTCGAGGAGAAGCGCGCCCTCGGCATCGCGCGCCAGGTCGCGAAGGCCTTGCAGCACGCGGGCCGGTTCGGGATCCTGCACCGCGACATCAAGCCCTCGAACATCATCCTGACGGACAAGGGGGTCGCGAAACTCGCCGACCTGGGGCTGGCCAAGGAACTGCGGGCAGAGGAGATCGAGGATTCGTCCCCGGGGGCGCCCGTCCCCGCTGGCGAGGAGGGTGGCACGACGCTTTTCTATCGGCACGCCCCGGTGGAGGGGACGCTGACCCGCGCGGGGGCGGCGATCGGAACGCCCTACTACATGTCGCCGGAGCAGGCCCGGGGCGAGGACCTCGACGTGCGCTCCGACCTCTACTCGCTCGGAGCGACGCTGTGTCACATCCTCACGGGCGCGCCCCCGCATGGGGGATCGACGCTGGCGGAGATCCTGATCGCCTGCGAGGAGGAGCCGCCGCCGGACTTGCGCGAGCGCCGGCCGGAGATCTCCGAGGGCACGGCCCGGCTCGTCCTGCGGATGCTGGCCAAGGATCGCGCGAGAAGGATCCAGGCGCCCGAGGAGGCGGTGGCGTGGATCGATGCCATCCTTGCGGGCCAGCCCGTGCCGGAGGAGGTGGCCGCGATCCCGGAGGCCGCCGCGGCTCCGGCCGCCGCCCCTCGTCCCGCCCGGGGGCCGTCCGTCCGCTCCGGCGCCCATCCCGCCCGCCGGTCGCGCGTCTCGCTCCCGGTTCCGGCGCCCGCTTCCGGCTCGCCTTCGCGGGGGCGGACGGGGCTGTGGGTCGGGCTCGCCGGCGGGCTCGGGGCCGCGGGCGTCGCCGCCGTTCTCTTCCTGGGCGCGCCTTCCTTGCCGGATCCGGGCGCGGGCGATCCCTCGCGCCTCGCGCCCGATCCGGCCGTGGAGGCGAAGCGCAACGCGGCCGAGGAGGCGAAGAAGAAAGCCCTGGCGGATGTCGAGGCGAAGCGCAAAGCCGACGAGGAAGCAAAGCGGAAGGCCGATGACGAGGCGAAGAAGAAGGCCTTGGCGGATGTCGAGGCGAAGCGCAAAGCCGACGAGGAAGCAAAGCGGAAGGCCGA
>CAYHQZ010000026.1:0-5826 GCA_964358555.1 uncultured Planctomycetia bacterium | reverse complement strand
TGGCGAGGCGAAGAAGAAGGCCCTGGCGGATGTCGAGGCGAAGCGCAAGGCGGATGAGGAATCGAAGCACAAGTCCGAGATCGCCGCGGAAGAGGCCCGCCTGAAGGAGGAGGCGGCGGCGAAGAAGAAGGCGGATGAGGAGGCGAAACTGAAGACCGAGGCGGCCGCCCGGTGGGCCGGGCGGTTCTCGGAGGCCTCCCTCGAGGCGTTCCGGCTCGTTCGCGAGGAGAAGTTCGACGACGCGGAGGCGGCGCGGGACGAGGCGGCCGGAGAGGCCCCGGACGACGAGGCCCAGGCCGCCTGCGAACTCGCCATGGAGGACGTCGGCCGCGTCCGGGCGCTCGTCGAGGGGGCCCCCGAGGCGATGAAGAAGCGCCTCGTCGGAAAGCCGAACCCCCTTCGCTGGACGCGGGGGACCGTGGCCGCGGTGGAAGGCGCGCGCTACCGCGTGGATGACTATCAGGGCGGCGTGACCAGCAGCCTTTGGAGGGACTACCGGGCGTTGCGGCCGAAGGAACGGCTGATTCTCTGGCGAGCGGGGGGCGCGGCGCCGGAGACCGACACGGGACGCGCGGCGGCGGGATTGTTCCTCGCCGCGAACGGGGAGCCGGACGCGGCGGCCGAGGAGTTCGGGAAAATCGCGAACCCCGCGCTGAAGAAGCGCCTGGCGGACGGCCTCCCGGCCGCCGTCGTGTATGCGGGATTCCTGGAAGCGCAGGAGAGGGCGCAGAAGGGGAAATGGGAGGAGGCGAAGGAAAGCCTCGCGCGGATCCAGCCCCACGCCGCGCGGCCCGAGGCGAAGTTCCTGGCGCCGAGGATCGCGGCGCTCAAGATTCCCGAGGCGGGCGTTCCGAAGACCCCGACCGACAAGCGGCCGGCGGAGACGATGGCCTGGGCAAAGCCGCCGGACGGCGCGAAGCCTCCGGAGACGCCGCCCATCGGCCCCGTCGTCCCGCCCGATGGAGGAAAGGCCCCGCGGCCGCCATCCCCGCTTTCCATCGCCGATCTGTGGGTCGCGACGGGGGGGAAGGCGGAGGTTGCGGCCCTCGGGCCGGGGGTTCCCTACAACACGACGAACGACATCTACGTGATCCGGAGCATGCCGGCGGGTTACGAGGACGCGACGTGGATCCGGACGCCGGCGGGAACGGAGAACCGGGAATCGGCGGCGGCCGAATGGCTCAAATTCCGCGTGGATCGCCCGGTCTGGGTCCTCGTCGCCTACGACGAGAGGGCCAAGGCGATCCCCCAGTGGCTTCGGTTGTTCGAGCGGACCCCCGATGCGTTCGTCGGGACGACCTTGTTCGCCGGGAGCAGGCCGGGCGAGACGGCGTTCCGGATCTACCGGAAGCGTTTCGAACAGGGCACAGTCGTCCTGGGCGCGAACCGGGCGGCCGGGTGGGAGGGGCATTTCACGACGCAGTATTTCGCGGGCGTCCGGCCCGTGGATGCGTCGGCCCCGGGAATCGCAAAAACCCCGTCGACGCCGGTCGGCCCGGCCGGAGCCCTCGAGGTGAAGGGCTTGCGCGCCACGTCGGGCAGCACCTGCGCGCAGGCCGTCGCGAAGCCCGGAACGCAGGTCTATACGAACGGCCGGGACACCCGATTGGGAAAACTCCCCGCGAGCCTCACCGGCGCGGTTCTGATCCAGACCAATATCAATGACGGGAAGATATCGAACCGGGGCGTCGAGTTCGAGGTGAGCCGGAAGGTTCGCGTCTGGGTCGCCTACGACACCCACGTCCCAGGGGTTCCTTCCTGGCTCAAATCGTTCGAGCCCTCGCCGGAGGCCGCCTCCTTCGTGCTCAAGGGGGTGGTGGAGGTCCCCATGACCCTCTATCGGAAGGAGTTCGGGCCCGGGAAAGTCGTGCTCGGCCCCAACGACGAGAATGGCGTCCCCGCCGAGCAGCATCCGAGGGCGCCGCCGTCCCACGGCTCGCCCCAGTACCACGTGATGTATTTCGTCATCGTGGAGGCGATCGACGAGGGCGAGGGATAAACTTCCCCTTCGTCTCCTCTTCCTTTGGGAGCGGGTGGCCAAAGGCCGGGTGAGGGGGCGGGAGCAGGCTCGCCGTCAGGCGCCGTCCGCCTTCTCCGTCCGGATCGTTCGGGTCGGGAAGGGGATCTCGATGCCTTCCTTGCGGTAGCGCGCGACGAGGCGCTTGATGAACTCGTGCTTGATGCGGTACTGGTCGGAGAACTTCCGGGCCCGGAGGATGGTGTTGAACTGGATGGCCGAATCGCCGAGGGCGGTGAACCGCACGACGGGCTCGAAATCGGTGACGCCCTCCGGAACGGTGCGGAGGACCTCGCGGGCGACCTCGATCGTGACTTGCTCGACCTTGTCGAGGTCGCTTGCGTAGGCGACGCCGATCGGAACCGAGATGTCCATTTCCGGCTGGGGCCGGAAGTAGTTCATCACGACCGCGTTGACGAGCTTCCCGTTGGGGATGATGACGAGGTTGTCCGAGAGCGTTTTGAGCGTCGTGTTGCGAAGCGTGATGTCGGCGATGTAGCCCTCCTCGCCGGACTCCAGGCGGACGAAGTCGCCCGGGCGGATCTGCTTGGAGAGCAGGATCTGGAGCCCCGAGAAGAGATTCGCGAGCGTCCCCTGGAGGGCGAGGCCGATGGAGAGTCCCCCGATTCCCATCGCCGTGATGAGCGGCGTGATCGCTATTCCGAGGGTCTGGAGGAGGATGAGGAGCCCCAGGAGGAAGACCACCGCCTGCGTCAGGTGTTCGAAGAGGGTCGTGGACGGGAGGCTGGCGGAGGCCTGGGCGGCCCAGAGGCGGATGAGGCTGCAGGCCATCCGAGAGACGACGAGGCTCACCGCGAGGACGGCGACGACGAGGAGGCCCTGGCGCAGCAGTCGGACGATTTCGGCGTGCTTTCCCCAGACGTCCTGCGGGAGCATGAAGGACCCGATGTGGAGGCCGGCCGCGATGGAAAGCAGGAAGAGCGCCCCGCGGAACGCCCGGAGGAACGTAGGCATCCGCGGGTCGCCGGCCTTCGTCCGGTGGCGGACGAGCCAGTGGAGGGCGATTTCAAGGAAGACGCCCAGGCCCCCGGCGAGGACGACGCACCCGCCCGGCAGGAGCCAGGGCTTGAGCGTCTCGAGCAACTTTCCCACGGACGCGGAGTATAGCGGTCCTGCGTCCGGGGCCGGCGGCGCCATCCGGCTGCCGGCGCCTAGAAAATCTCGTTCACGAGCCGGGCGAGCGTCACGACGCTTTTCTCGGCGACGACCTTGTCCACCTGGACGGGATTCGCGTCGCACTGACGCAGGGCGGATTCGGCCCTCGCCCAGAGGGCCGCGCGCTTCTTGCCGTTGGTGCACAGGTAGAGCTCGGAGACGATCTCCCCGAGCCGCTGGCGCATGATGTCGTCCTTGTGCTCCCGCCAGCGGCGGACGATGCCGTCCCGGTAGGTTTCTCCCTTGGGCATGGGGGGGAGTCTACGGTTTTTCCCCCGCCGGATCGGGGCCCGACTCGCGTTCGGCGGGCGCTGTCCCCGGGCCGGCCGGCTTCTCCGGGGTCTTCTCGGTCTTGCGCTCGAATTGGCGCTTGAAGAACTGCGCCATCCGCCGATCGGCGGGGATGAAAACATCCTTGAAGAGCGGCCCGCCCCGGGAGATGTCCTGGAGGTGGACGAGGACGCATTCGATCTTGAGCGGGTCCATCCGCTCCTTCAGGATCGTTCCGAATCCGTAGTGGTGGACGGCGTCCGGGAGCGGTGCGTTGCGCGGCAGCTTGTCCCGCGGGCCGTCGTAGGCGAGAAAGACGGGCGGGTCGTCCGCCGTCAGGTAGGTGACGGGGGAGGCCTCCGCGTAGAGGGGCTTGGATTCGGGGGCGCGGACGCCCTTCCATTTCGGTCCGAAGAAGCCGGAGAGAATCAGGCCCGCGAGCTCCGGGTTCGCGCCGATGCGCTCCGACGCGAAAAGCGGGTCGTAGGTGGTCTGGGCGCGGAAGCCCCCCGCGCAGGAAAGCCTCGTGGATTCCTTCAGGACCGGATCCTCGCTCTTCGGATCCGCGAGGTCGTCGTGGAAGGCGAGCCATAGCGCGATTCCGCCGCCTCCGGAATCCCCGGCGGCCGCGATTCGGGTGGGGTCGAGGTTGAAGTCCTTCGCTTTCGTCCGGAGGAACTGGATCGCCCGGCCGCCGTCCTTCATGAAGTCCGGGAAGGCGGCGCCGTCCCCGACCAGGCGGTAGTTCGCCGAGGCGACCGAGAGGCCGCCGGAGAGGGCCTCGTCGAGCAGGCCGGGGGGGATTTGCGATTTGTCGCCGCCCCGGAAATCCCCGCCGTGGAAGAAGAGGACGAGCGGCGAGGGCTTGTCGGAGTTCGCGATCCACAGATCGAGCCGCTGGCGGGCGTGGGATCCGTAGGAGACGTTCCGATGGAACTGCTTCGCCTTCGCCGATTGGGGGCTCGGGAACCGCGCGTCCTCGGCGATGGCGCTGACGAGGTAGGCGAGCGCGAGAAAGGCCGGAGCCGCGGCGAGGAGGAGAACCCGGCGCATCGTCATCATGGTACCCAAACGTCCCCGGGTTCGATGCCCGCGAATCCCGACGGCGGCCCGCCGAGGCAGCGGACGCGCTCGCCTACGGGGCCCCAGACGGCCGGGTCCGTGGGGCCGAAGAGGGCGGTTGTCGGGACGCCGAGGAGGGCGGATAGGTGCGTCGCCCCCGAGTCGTTCCCGACGTAGGCGTCGAGGGTCCGGAGGAAGGCGGCGAATTCGGGCAGCGGCCCGGGGGAGAGGACGCGGAAGGGAATGTCGGACGTCGCGAGCACGCGGCCAAGGGCTTTCCCGTCGATTGGGTCGGGCCCCTCGATGAAGACCGGCGTCCCGCCGAGCCGTTCGCGGACGCCGCGCGCGACGGCGGCGAAGAGCGCCGCGGGGGCGCACTTCGATTCGGACCCCGCGCCGGGATGGATCCCGACCCACGGACGCCCCGCCTGCGGCGCCGATTCCCGTATTCCTGGGATGCGCGACGAAGATGGAGGCGAAGGAATACGGGCTTGGTGCCGGGCGAGGGGGCGGGGGTCTTCGGTCCGTGCCGTAGGGGCACGGCATGCCGTGCCCCTACCGACGGATCGTTCTTCGGCCGGCAAGGCCGGTGCGGGCGTTCCATGGCGCGGTGCGACGCCGAGCCGCTCGAGCGGCCGTTCGACCCCGCTCACGGCCTCGAAGGCTCCGAGCCTGTCGAGCGGCTCCTGCAGGATCTCCGTGACGTGCCTCTTCGGCCGCGTCCCCGCCTCCGCCGCGCGGACGGCCGCCAGCGGATCGAAGACCTCGACGCGCGCGATGCCCGCCGCGCGAAGATTCCGTAAAAGCCTTCCGTCCTCGTCCGGAAGCCAGGCGACGCAGGCGTCGAACCGCGCGAGCCGCGCGGCGAGGGATCCTGGAAGCGCGCCCTCCCCGAAGAGCGGCGCGAATCCGGCCGAATCGATCCGGTCTGTTGCGTCGACGAGCGGCAATCCGAGGAGCGTCCGCCCTTCGCCCCTCGCCCAGACTTCGATCCGCGCGGTCCCGTCCGCGCCCCGGATCGCCTCGATCGCCGGGATCGTCAGCAACAGATCCCCGAGCGCGCCGGGGCGGATCAAGAGCCAACGCATGCAGAGAGTCTAGTAGGGGCGGACCTATGTGTCCGCCCGATGCGGCGCGGATAGCCCCATGTATCCGTCCCGGTTGCGGCGCGGGCGAACACGCAGGTTCGCCCCTACAACATGCAACACTGAAAACGATATTCGAGATAATCTGAACCCCATGTCCTCCCCTCCCTGGTTAGTCTACGAACGTTCCGCGCCCAAGGGGCTCGCCCGCGCGTT
>CAYHQZ010000025.1:0-23506 GCA_964358555.1 uncultured Planctomycetia bacterium | reverse complement strand
GGGGGCGGGTGGGGGGGGCCACCCGCGCGGTGGGGGGGGCCTCTCGGGGGGGGGGGGGGGGGGGGGGGGGGGGGGGGGTGGGGGGGGCCGGGCCCGGGGGGCCCACCGCGGGCCCCCAGGGCCGCCCCTCGACGCCCTCGGTGCCTCTCCCAGCCTATGGGCGCTCCGAGGAACTCACATGCACGAAATCCACTTTCCTATCCGCTCCTATCCGCTCCGCTATGCCGTGAGGTGATCTGGTGAAGAACGCGCTTATCTGCTCCGATCCCAAGGTCATGATGGGCAAGCCCGTTGTGAGAGGTGCGCGGGTGACGGTTGAGTTGATTCTCGAGAAGATGGGTGCCGGGGAGAGCGTTGACCAGATCCTCGAAGCCCATCCACGCCTGAACCGCAAGGGGGTATTGGCAGCCCTGAAATTCGGCGCGGAAGCGCTGCGGGCTGACGTCGCTTATCCGCTCTCGAAAGAGGCGATGGATGCTCACGGCAAGGAAATGGCGAATGCGTTTACAGTCATTTCGCCGGGACAGATTCGAATCCGGCGCGAGATCTGACGCCACGCAGGCAAGGCGGAGCCGCCTACGCGAGCCCCTTGGCGAACGCCTCGATCCGGTCGAGGCCTTTTTCCATCTCGGCGTCGGAAAGGGCGTAGGAGAGGCGGATGTGGGCGTCGGAGCCGAAGGGGAAGCCTGGGACGACGGCGACGTTCGCGCCTTCGAGGAGGGCCGCGGCGAAGTCCATGGAGCCGGCGATTTTTTTTCCGTTCCAGGACTTTCCGAAGAGACGCGAGACGTTCGCGAACGCGTAGAAGGCGCCCTTCGGCTCGACGATGGAGACGCCGGGGATATTCCGGAGGCGCTCGATCATCCGCTTGCGGCGCCGGTCGAAGGCCTCGATCATCCGGCGGATGTCGGGCTCGGCGGATTTCAGCGCCTCGATGGCCGCCTTCTGGATGAAGGAGGTGGCGTTGGAGGTGGTCTGGCTCTGCAGCCTGCCTGCGGCGGCGATGAGGTCCTTCGGGCCGGCGGCGTAGCCGAGCCGCCAGCCGGTCATCGCGTAGGTTTTCGAAAAGCCGTTGACCACGATCGTCCGCGCGCGAATGCCGTCGGAGAGCGCGGCCGGGGAGGCGAACTTCGCGCCGCCGTAGACGAGGCGCTCGTAGATTTCGTCGGAGAGGATCCAGGCGTTCGTGGACTCGAGGACCGGCGAGAGCGCCCGGAACTCGGATTCCTCCTGGACCGCCCCCGTCGGGTTCGAGGGGCTGTTGAAGAGGATCATCTTCGTCTTCGGCGTGAGGGCCTTGCGAAGGGCCTCGGGGCGGACCTTGAAGCCGTCGGATTCATCCGTCGGCAAAAGGACCGGCGTTCCGCCGGCGAGGCGGACCATCTCGGGATACGAGACCCAGCAGGGCGAGGGGAGAATCACCTCGTCGCCTTCCTCGACGGCGACCATGAGGACGTTGTAGAGGGCCTGCTTCGCCCCGCAGGTGACGAGGACCTGATCGGGCGCGAAGGAAAGGCCGTTGTCGCGCTTCAACTTGTCCGCGACGGCCTGGCGCAGCGGGAGGATCCCCTTGGGGTCGACGTATTTCGTCTCGCCGGCGTCGAGGGAGCGCTTGGCTGCGTCCTTGATGAAGGCGGGGGTGTCGAAGTCGGGCTCGCCGGCCCCGAAGCCAACGACGTCCTTGCCCTGGGCTTTCAGGGCCTTGGCCTTTGCGTCGATGGCGAGGGTGGCGGATTCCTTCAGTTCACGGGCCCGGCGGGAGAGGGGAAGGGTGGCTTGCGGCATGGGGCGGGAGTGTAGCGTCCCCCCCGGGGCGCCTCCAGGGGATTGGAATCCGGGGAGGCCCCGGGGTAGGATGGGTGCCGTCGGCGCGGCGGCGCGCCCGGAAACCCGATGAGACCGAACGCGAAACGAACGGCGATCCGGCTGGCGATCCTTGTCTCGGCGCTCGCCTGCATGGCCGTCCCCGTCGCGTGCGAGTCGGATTCCGAGAGCCGCCAGGAATACACCGAATACGGCCTGCGCGACATCACGAGCGACGTCTCCGATCTCAAGCACTACTACTCGCCCTACGGCTCGGGCAACTTCCCGAGCGTCGTCGCGGCCCCCCGGATCGTTCCGGGCGCGATCGATCCGCTCAACGTCGGAACGGTCGGCGCCGCGCCGGTGGAATCCTTCCGCGCTCCCCCGGACGCCCCGAGGAAGAAGGGGAAGGGAAAAGGGAAGGGCAAGGGCAAGGGATAGTTACAGGATCCTTGCGTCCGGCTTCTCGATTGCGGCATGGCGGCGCCGATCCTTGTATTCCTGGAACACGAAGAACAAGGAGGGCGAGGGGCGGGGGCTCGGATCGAAGCGACCTGTCGGAATGCGGTCCAACGCCATGAATTCGTCTACCTGCCGTGGACCGCGTGGAGACCGGGAGCGCGAGCCGAGCCCCCACCCCGAGTCCGAACCCGGTTTATACCCCCAACGAAAGAGCGCAATGCTCCGCTCGTGATTGTGTGGAGTCTACGGCGCCGGCGTCCCAGTGGGATTGGGGCTCGGGGGCGCCTCGTCCGGTTTCGCCTTCGCCGCCGGCCCGCCCATCGAGTAGAGCGCCGGGATCACGAGCAGCGTGAATGCGGTCGAGGCGAAGATTCCGAAGATGAAGGACCAGGCGAGCCCCGAGAAGATGGGGTCGAGCGTGATCACGAAGGATCCGAACATGGCGGCCGCGGCGGTGAGCAGGATGGGGCGCAGGCGCGTCGCGCCGGCCTCGACGAGAACGTCCGCGAGGGGGGCGGAGGGATTGCGCGCGCGGATGCGGCCGATGAAATCGATGAGGATGATGGAGTTCCGGATCACGATCCCGCCGAGTGCAATCATCCCGATCATCCCGGTCGCCGTGAAGAAGATCGGATCGGCGTAGGGGCCCACGGGGCGCGAGAAGAGGGCGTTCAGCAGGAAGAAGCCCGGCATGATCCCCACGACGGTCAGGGGGATCGCCGCCATGAAGACGAGCGGCAGGCGGAGCGAGCCCGTCTGGGCCACAAGCAGGAGGTAGATCATCGCGAGGGCCGCGGCGAACGCGATCCCGAGATCCCGGAACACGTCCACGGTGATCTTCCATTCGCCCTCGCCTGCGAGCGCGACCTTGTAGCCCATGGGCAGGGGATTCGCCCGGAGGGAGCGCTTCAGATCGAGGATGCAGGAGACGGGGCTGCGGCCGGCGGCTTCGCCCACGACCCACGCGACCCGCCGCAGGTCCTTGTGGTAGATCGTCGTCTCGTCGGGCTCGTCCACGGCGCTCGCGATTTCGGAGAGCGGCACGAGGGCGCCGCCCGCGGCGCGCACCCGCACCGCGAGGAGGTCGCGCGCGCTCGACCGATCGGGGCGGGGCAGACGGACGTTGATGTCCAGGGGGAGCCGCTCGTTCGGGACGTGAAGGGCGCCGACGTCGACGCCCGCGTTCGCAAGGCGGATCGCCTCCGCGGCCTCGGCGACGGGAATGCCGTGCAGGGCCGCCTTCTCGCGGTCGATCCGGATCCGGACCGAACGCCTCGACGCCTCCGAGAAGTCGTCCACGTCGGCGGCGCCGGGGACGCGCTCGAGAAGACCGCGGACGGACTTCGAGGCCGCCACGAGATCGGCGTGCGTCCCCTCCGGCGGGCCGTAGACCTCCGCGACTAGGGTCGAGAGGACCGGCGGGCCCGGCGGGGATTCCACGATCTTCGCCGACGTCCCGGGCAGCGTCCGCGCGATGCGCTCGATCTCGGGACGGATCCGGAGCGCGATCGCGTGCGAGGCCTGGACGCGGGATTCCTTCGGAAGGAGGTTCACGCGGATGTCGCCTACGCGGCCGCCGCGGCGCAGGTAGGAATGCCGGACCAGACCGTTGAAGTCCATCGGGGAGGCGAGGCCGACGGCGGTCTCGAAGTCCGTGACCTCGGGGACCGTCGCGAGGAAGCGCGCGAGGCGCCGGGCCAGGGCGTCGGTGTCCTCCAGCGGCGTGCCGGCGGGGGCGTCGATTACGATCGAGAGCTCGTTCTTGTCGTCGAAGGGAAGCATCTTCATGGGCACGAGGCCGGCGACGGCCAGGCCCGCGGAGAGGGCGAGGGCCAGCGCGACGAACCCGAGGAACTTGAGCGCCCGGGCCCGGGTCTCGACGATCGGGCGAAGCAGGCGCCCGTAGAGGCGGACGGCGAAGCCCGGCCGCGCGCCGGGGGCGTGCCCGCCGCGCGCGCCGCCCTTTAAAAGGCCGAGCGTCGCCCACGGGGTCAGCGTGAAGGAGACGAGGAGGGAGACCAGCATCGCGATCGGAACGTTGAACGCCATCGGGGCCATGTAGGGGCCCATCATCCCGGTGATGAAGAAGAGGGGCAGGAACGAGACGATGACGGCGAGCGTCGCGAGGATCGTGGGCTCCCCGATTTCGTCGATGGCCTCGACGGCGGCGTCGCGGGGTGAGCGCCGCCCGAGCCTTAGGTGGCGGAAGATGTTCTCGACGCCGACGATGGGGTCGTCCACGAGCAGCCCCAGCGACAGGATCAGCGCGAACAGCGTGACGCGGTTCACCGTGTAGCCGAAGACGAGATCGCAGGCGAGGGTGACGGAGAGCGTCGTGGGGACCGCCAGCGCGACGACGAGGGCCTCGCGGGGCCCGAGCGAGAGGGCGAGCAGGACCAGGATGGTCCCGATCGCGATCAGGAGATGCTTCACCAGTTCGTTGACCTTGCGGTCGGCGGTCCGGCCGCTGTCGCGGACGACGGTCGCGACGACGTCGGTCGGGATGGCGACGCCCCGCAGGCGCTCCACGGCCTCCAGGATGTCCCGGGAGACGGTGACGGCGTTCGTGCCCTTTCGCTTCGCGAGGGCGATGGTGACCTGGGGGCGTTCGTCCCCCGCGGGCGGCGCGCCCCCGGCCGCCCGAAGGGCTTCGGGGCCTCCGAGGAAGCGCGCGCGTCCGCCCGCCGGGCCGAACCCGATTCGCGAAGTGGCCTCCGGCTCGTCCGCGCCGTCGGAGACGGCCGCCACGTCCCGCAGATAGATGGGCGAACGATCGGAGACGCCCACGACGATCGAGGCCGCGTCCGCCGGCGATTCCAGGGGGGCGCCGGCCTCCAGGCGGGTTTCCAGGCCGGGGGAGAAGAGCGTCCCCGCGGGGACGTTCACGTTGGCGCCCCGGAGCGCGCGCACGACGTCCGCGGGCGCCAGGTTTCGCGCGGCGAGGAGGCCGGGGTCCAGCCGGACGAGGATCTTTCGCCGCAGGCCGCCGAACACCTCGGCCTTCCCGGCGGAGGGGACGCGCTGGAGCTTGTCGAGGACCTCGTCGGCGATCCGGCGCAGCTCGGCAAGCCCCGTGCCCGGCCGCCGCGACCAGAGGGCGATGCAGACGACGGGCACGTCGTCCACCTCGACCGGCTTCACCGTCCAGCCCGCGAGGCCGGGCGGCAGGCGGTCCGCGTGCGACATCATCTGGTTCCAGATCTTCACGAGGCTCCGCTCCCGGTCCTCGCCGACGCGGAACCGGACCGTGACGACGGCCTCGCCGGGGGACGACGCGGAGTAGACGTTCTCGACCCCGTCGATCTGCCACAGCAGCGACTCGGCGGGCGTGGCCGCCAGTTTTTCGACCTCCTCGGCCGGCGCCCCCGGCATCGAGATGAAAACGTCCGCGAAGGGCACGACGATCTGGGGCTCCTCCTCGCGCGGGGTCCGAAGCAGCGCCGCCGCGCCCGCGGCGAGCGAGGCGAGGAGGAAGAGGATCGAGAGCTTTGACGTCAAAAAGACGGACGCCAGCCGCCCGGCGAGAAAGCGGGGGGCGTAGGGGCCGGCGTCGGGCGGGGGTTCCACGGCGGTCGGGGCCTCACTTCGGGGATTGGGGCAAGACGACCTCCTCGCCTTCCTTCAGGCCCGACAGGACCTCGAGCCGGTCCCCGAAGGACTTTCCGGTCCGGACCTGGCGATCGGCCCAGGCCTCGCCGTGCCCGCGCGCCCGGACGGTCTCGAGCTGGCCCACCCGCGAGACGGCCGCGGCGGGGACGAGCAGGGCGGATCGGGCGCCGCAGGGCTGGACGAAGCGCCCGAACATGCCGGGGCGCAGCCCCTTCGTCTCGGGCAGCGACGCCTTCACGAGGATGCTGCGGCTGACGGGATCCGACACGGGCACGACCTCGTCCACGCGGGCGGAGAGCGACGATCCGAGGGCGTCGATCCGGGCGACGACCTCGCGACCGGCCGAAGCCTTCAGCGCGCAGGATTCCGGGACGCGGGCTTCCAGGCGGAGGCGCGTCGGATCGTGCAGGATCGCCAGTGTTCTTCCCGGTGTCGCAAGGTCGCCCGGCTCGGCGCTGCGATTCTCGACGACGCCGTCGAACGGCGCCCGGACGGTCGCTTCGCCCACCGCGATCTCGGCCTCCCGCAGCGCGTCCCTCGCGCTCGCGAGCTGGGCGTCCAGCGCCTGGGTGCGGGCCTTCGCGGCGTCGAAGTCGCTCCGGGTGATGGCCTGCTTTTCCAACAGCTGCGTCGCGCGCGAGAACTCGGAGGCGGCCTGGGCGCACTGGGCCTCGGCGGCGGCGACGGCGGAGCGGGCCTGCGCCGCGCGGGACTTCAGGTCCCGATCGTCGAGGACGGCGATGACGTCGCCGGCCTTCACCCGGTCGCCCGCCTTCACGCGGATCTCGACGACGCGCGCGAGGACCTTGGAGGCGATCTGGGCGACCGTGCGCGATTGCACGGTTCCTGGCCATTCCATCGTGTCCTCGATCTCGCGGCGCTCCACGGGAGCGGCGAGGCCGGCGGGCTCCGGCGCGAAGGCGTTCGGGATCGGCCCGGGGCCGACCGGCGCCTCTCCGCGGTGGCGGAGCGAGAGCCACGCGGCCGCGACGGCCACGACGAGGATGAGGATCTTCGTTTTCACGGTCGCGCCATTTTACGCGGCCGGGGAGCCGCCGGGCCGGGCGTTACGGCTTTTTCGGGGATTCTTCCGCCGCGGGCATCCCCGCGTAGTCGCGCTTCCAGGCCGACGGATCGAAGCGGATCGGGATCTGGTAGGCGGCCTCGAAGGCCTGCCCGAAATCGTAGGCGCCCTGGAAGTCCTCGATCCGATCCTGCTCGGTCCGGGACAACACCTTCGATTCGACCATGAGGAAGACGAGCCGACCCCAGTCCTCCGTATCCCGCACGCCCCAGGTCTCGAATACGGTCTTCGCGAGGAAACCGAAGGCCTTTTCGGCGAGGTCGCGGATGCCGTCGAGCAGCTCGCGGCCCGAGACGTGGCGGCGCTCGCCGATCCGCTGGAAGGTGTGGTCCAGCGATTGGAGCAGGAAATAGAAAGCCTGCGGGGAATAGCGGCCGTCCTTGGCCGCGAAGGCGGGGATCGGATCGTCCATGGCCGCTCCTATGCGCGAGCCTGCGGGGAGGGGCGCCAGCCGGCCGCGCGCAGGCGGTCCCCGAGGACGTCGAGGACGAGGCGGGGGTTTAGGTTGCGGGAGATTTCCGCGAGGGCGTCCGCGACGGCGTCGAACATCGACCGCAAGGACGGGATCCCGAGCGAGGATGCGAGGGCCGAGGATTCCGCGGCGCGGTTGGGCGCGAGCGCCGGGCAGGCCCGCGGCGCGGCCGAGGCGGCGATGGCATCGCGCAGGAGGGCGAGGACCGCGAGGAGGCGCAGCCGGATCCCGTCGCGCGAGCGCTCGCCCTTGGGGATTTCGGGATCGTTCGCGCCGCCGAAGTCGTCGTTCGCCGCCGCCTCGTGCAGGCACTCGGGGAACGGCTCGCCGCCGGATTCTCCTTCGAGGAATCCCCGGATGGCCCCGTCCCGCGCCTCGAGGATGGCGGGGGATTCGAGCAGGCGCAGGGCCCGTCCGGGGGCGCCGCCCGCCGCGGCGGCCGCAAGCGTCGCGCGCGCCCCGTCGCCGCCGCGCGCCGACAGCCACGCCGCCAGACGCTCCGGCTCGACGGGCCCGAGGCCGAGGCACTGGCAGCGGGACCGGATCGTCGGGGCCACGCGGCCGCGCCGGACGGCCGTGAGCAAAAATCGCGTCGTCGCGGGCGGCTCCTCGAGGGTTTTCAGGAACGCGTCTGCGGCGTCCGTCCCGAGGAGATCGGCGCGCTCGAGGACGAGGACCCGGCAGGGGGAGTTCTCGGGGGAGAGGTAGGCCTGGCGCGCGAAGTCCTTGACCGCGTCGATCTTGTGGCGGGCCTGGCCCCCGCGGGCCGCGAGGACGACGACGTCCGAGTGGTTCCCCGCAGCCGCGGCGCGGCAGGGGTCGCATCCGGGGCACTCGCCGAAGGGCGCCGGGCAGGTCATCGCCGCGGCGAGCCGGAGAGAAAGCGCGGTCTTCCCCACGCCGTCCGGGCCGTGCAGCAGATACGCCTGCGCGAGCCTTTCCTGCCGCGCGGCCCCGACGAAGAAGGCGATAGCCTCCTCGTGGCCGAGGATGTCGCGGAAGGCGGGCAGGGGGGGCGAGGGCGCCATGGGACGGCATTGTGTACCATGGGCGCCTCTTTACGAACGGAGGCCGACCATGGAGAAGATCGTGCGTGCCGCCGCGGACGTCCGCCCGCGGGAGACGGAGTGGGGAAGCCTGTCCTGGTTTGCAGGCGACGACGCCGGCGTCCCGGCGGGGCTTGCGCTCGGGCGCGTGGTGATCCGGCGCGGATGCGAAAATCCGCCCCATGCCCATCCGAACTGTGCGGAGGTCCTGCACGTCGTCCGGGGCCGCGTGGAGCATCGCACGGGCGCCGACGTCGACGTCCTCGGGCCCGGCGACACGATCCTCGTCCCGCCCGGCGTCCCGCACAACGCGAAGAGCATCGGGGAGGAGGACGCGGACCTGATCGTTGCGTTCTCCTCGTCGCGCCGCGAGGTTGTACCCGCGAAGCCGGGGGGCGCTCCTTGAGCGGTCTTTCCGTCGGCGTCGCCGGCCTCGGGCTCGGCCGCCACTTCGCGCTCGCCCTGGCGAAGTCCCCCCTCGTCGGCCGGATCGAAATCTGCGATCCGGATCCCGATCGGCGATCGAAGCTCCGCGGCGAGTGCGAGCGAATCGCCGCCGACCATGCCGGCCTCGAGGAGATGCTCGCCGCGGGGCGGCTGGACGCCGTCTGCGTCGTCACCCCCGATTCGATGCACCGCCCGCACTCGGAGCGCTGCTTCGAGGCCGGCTGCCACGTCCTGCAGACCAAGCCGCTGGCCTGCACGCTTCCGGACGCGGACGCGATCGTCCGCGCCGCCGAGCGGGCCGGGCGGACGCTCATGGTCGCCCACGAGCGGCGGTTCCGGGCGCGGACCCGCGCGATCCGGGCGATTCTCGACGCGGGCGGGATCGGGGAGATCATCCACCTGCGGATCGACGCGTTCTCGGACAAGCGCGAGCAGTTCCGGCGGGCCCCGTGGTACGCCTCCGAGGAGGCCGGCCGTTCCGCGATCGTGGGGACCGGGATCCACGAGGTGGACCTCCTGCGCCACTTCGCCGGCCGCCCCGTCGAAGCCGTCTCCGCCTTTGGAAACCGTCTCGGCGCCCTCGCCTTCCCGCGCGACAAGACGACGGCGGCGATCTTCCGTTTCGAAGGCGGCGCGATCGGCCAGGTGACCGTGAGCTTCGAGGCGCGGTTCCCGCCGCGCGGCAAGCCGTCCGATTCCCTCCAGATTCTCGGGACGAAGGGGATGATCGCGGACGGGCGGGTCTTCGCGGAGGGCCAGGACGGCTGGGCGCCGCTTCCGGACGACGCGCGGCCTCTCGCGGCGGGCGTCGAGGGCTGCGTGGAGGCCTTCGTCGGCGCCGTGTCGTCGGGCCGGCCTTCCCCCGTGTCCGGGCGGGACGCCTTTGAATCCCTTGCGGCGTGCGTCGCGGCCGACGAATCGGCGGCCGCGGGAAAGGCGGTATCCCCCCGATGCCTTGCGTGAAGCTGACGATCCTGAACGGGATGGCCGACCGGGACATCGCCGCTTCGATGGACGCGAGCGTGAACTGGGGCCTCACCGAGCTCGACCTCAAGGACTCCCTCTTCGGCAAGGACGTAAGCGAGCTTTCGGACGAGGAGGCCGAGGGCGTCCGCGACCTCGCGCGCGCGCGGGGCCTCCACGTGACGTGCCTTTCCTCGAAGCTCTTCCAGGAGGATCTCGAGGCGGGCGAGGACTTCTTCCGGGCGCGCGCCCTCGGGCCGCTCGATCGGCTGCTGCGGACCGCGCGCGTCCTCGAGCCCACGTTCGTCCGGCTCCTTCCGCCCCGCACGCTCCCGCGCGCAAAGATCCCCGACGGCGCCGCGCACCTCCGCGATTCCCATCCGTGGCTCGTCGGCCTCTTTCGGGAGGCGGTGGATCGGATCGCCGCCGCCGGCTTTTCCGCGACCCTCGAGAACGAGCGCGGGGGCTGCATCCTCGCGCACCCCGCCGAGATCCGCACCTTCTTCGGGATGGTCGATCGGCCGGGCCGCCTTTCGCTTACCTGGGACGCCGCGAACATGTGGCAGGCGGGGACGCTTCCCGACCTCGCCGTCTACGAGTCGCTCAAGCCCCTGATCCGCTACGTCCACGTCAAGGGCGGGCGGGCCGACACGAAGGGCGGGATCTGGCGCAGCGCGCTTTCGGACTCCTCCTGGCCGGTCCTCGAAGTCGTCCGTCGGGTGGTGGACGACGGCGTCTCGCCCGTGATCTGCCTCAATCCCTCCCACGGCAAGCGCCCCCAGGGCTTTTCCGATGCCGGCCTCGTCGAGCGCGACATCCAGTTTTTGCGCGAGAACGTGCCGGGGATCGAGTAGCCGCGGGGCGCGCCGTCAGGCTCGCGTGCTTCGGGCGATCCAGTCGTCGAGGATCTTCTTCAGGTGCGGCGGGGGGTTCTTCGGGGGAGCGGGGACGGGGCAGACGCGGATGCAGTCGCCGCGGACGGGAGGATCGGTGCGTCCCTCGCGCCGGCGCCGGCAGAGCTTCGGGAACGTCATGGCGGGGGTGTCGAGGAAGATGCGCGTCCGGTCGTCCGACAGAAGGGATCGATAGTCGCGCACGGACGGATCGTCGCGCAGGCGGATGCACTGCATGGAGCAGGCGTCCAGGCAGAGCCGGCACTTGTCGCGAAGGCAGATGGGCTCGGTGACGAGCGGATCGGGGGCGAGCGGCGCGTCGGTCACGATCGAGTTGAACCGCTGGCGGGGGCCGAACGCCCGCGTCAGCACGACGTTCGAGTAGCCGAACTCGCCCAGCCCGGCTCGCACCGCGGCGTGTCGGTGGGAGAAGGGGCCGAAGGTGAAGCCGAAGGGGGAGCCCGGCTTTCCCGGGACGCCCTCCCATATCTGCTCGTCGGTCATCCCGGGCACGCCCGGGTGCAGGCCGGTCGTGGGGAAGATCATCGCCTGGAAGCCGTGCGCAAGCAGCCGCATGCCGACATGCTGGGCGATGGCCTCGAGGAGGTTGTCGTGGAGGACGTGGCCGACGCGGTTGTAGAGGGCCTCGAGATAGGGCCGCCGGACGTGCGCCGGGATCATCTCGAGGTCTTGATCCGCGAGCCTCGCGGGGGCGTCCATCACGGGATCGAGGACGGGGATCGCGATCGACACGACAGATCGCGCGCCGGGGAGGAAGTCGGCCGGACGGTGGCCGGTCGGAGGGGCGTCGCGGAACGGGGGACTGGCCTCGAACCGTTCGACGTTCGCGACGCCGACGAGGACCGCGCCTTGCGCCTTCGCGACATCCTTGACCTCGGCCGTGAGCGCGCCCGACGCCGGGGTCATTCGTGCCTCTCCTCGTCCGGGGGGATGGGCCGCAGGTCGACGGGCTTAAGGGCCTGCGCCGCGATCGCGGCGGGGCGGCGGCTGAAGAATTTCTGGAGGCTCTCGAGGTAGAGGAAGAAGACGGGCGTCACGTAGAGCGTGAGGGTCTGCGAGAAGATGAGCCCGCCCGTGACGGCGAGGCCGAGCGGCCGGCGCGACTCGGCGCCCGCGCCCCAACCGAACGCGATGGGCAGCGACGCCATGAGCGCGCAGAACGTGGTCATCATGATCGGCCGGAACCGGATCATGCAGGCCTCGTGGATGGCCTCCTCGGCCGGCTTGCCGCCCCGCTTAAGTTCGATGGCGAAGTCCACCATCATGATCCCGTTCTTTTTCACCAGCCCCACCAGCATGATGATCCCGACGAAGGCGTACATGGAGAGGGGCAGGCCGAAGGCCATGAGCGTGACGAGCGCGCCGGCGCCCGCGAACGGAAGCGCCGAGAGGATCGTGACGGGGTGGGCGAAGCTCTCGTAGAGGATTCCGAGGACGATGTAGATGACGAAGATCGCGAGCGCGAGCAAAAGTCCCATCCCCGTGAGCGAATCCTGGAAGGCCTGGGCGGTGCCGGAGAACTGGGTGCCGATCGAGTCCGGAAGCGTCCGGCGGGCGAAGATCTGGACGGCCTCCAGCGCGTCTCCGAGGGCGACGCCGGGCTTCAGGTTGAAGGAGATCGTCACGGAGGGGATCTGCCCCGTGTGGTTGATGCTCATGGGCCCGGCCTGCTCCTTCTGCGCGACCACCGCCTTCACGGGGACGAGGACGCCGGAGCCGGAGCGGATGTAGAGCAGGCCCAGGGCGCCGGCGTCGCGCTGGAACTCGGGGGCGAGTTCCATAATCACCGAATACTGGTTGTTGGGGGCGAGGATCGAGGAGACCTGGCGGGAGCTGTAGGCGTAGGAGAGGGCGGACTTGATCTGCGATTCGTTCAGCTGCAGCGAGGCGGCCAGGTCCCGGTCGATGTCCAGCCGCAGCTCCGGGTTCTTCAACTGCATGTCGCTCGAGATGTCCTGGATCCCGAGGGTGTCGGCCTCGGACTGGAACCGCTTCGTCAGCTGCCCGGCGGAATCGAAGAGGACCCCCGTGTCGATTCCCGTGAGCGTGAGCTGGTAGAGGGCGCGGCTCATCCGGCTGCCGAGGCGGATGGGGGGCGGGTTCTGGGGGATGGCTCGGACGCCCGGGACGACCGCGAGGCTGCGGCGGAGGCGCTGGACGATCTCGTCGGCGGAGGACGGGCGCTCCTTGCGGGGCTTGAGGATGATGAACATCCGCCCGCTGTTCGCGGCGCCCCCGGGGCCGCCGGCGCCGGCGCTGGACATGAAGCATTGGACGTCGGGGTCGTTGCGGACGATTTCCGCCACGGCGTTCTGCCGGTCGAACATCGCAAGATACGAAATCCCCTCGGGCCCCTCCGTCTGGAGCGAGATCATGCCCCGGTCCTCGCTCGGGAAGAAGTCCTTCGGGATCGCCTTGAAGAGAAAGCCCGTGGCGATGAGGACGATGATCGAGAAGGCCAGCGTTACGAGCCGGAAGCGCAGCACGACCTTCAGCGTCGAGCCGTAGACGGCGAGGGCCGCCCGGAAGACGGCCTCGCTCCATCCGAACAGCCGGCCGTGTCGCGTCTCGGACTCTTCGCGCAGGAAGCGGCTGGAGAGCATCGGGGTGAGCGTCAGCGACACGGCGCCCGAAACGAGGACGGCGGCGCCGATCGTGACCGCGAATTCCTGGAAGAGCCGGCCTACGATTCCGCCCATGAAGAGGACGGGAATGAAGACGGCCGCGAGCGACAGGGTCATCGAGACGATCGTGAATCCGACTTCCTTGGCACCGTCAAGCGCCGCTTGCCAGCGGTGCTTGCCCATCTCCATGTGGCGGTAGATGTTCTCGAGCATCACGATCGCGTCGTCCACGACGAACCCGAGCGAGAGCGTCAGCGCCATGAGCGACAGGTTGTCGAGGCTGTAGCCGAGCAGCACCATCACCATGAACGTGCCGAGGACCGACATCGGAAGGGCCAGGCTCGGGATCACCGTTCCCGAGATGTTCCGCAGAAAGAGGAAGATGACGAGGACGACGAGGGCGAGCGTGAGAAAAAGGGTGAACTGGACGTCGTGGGCCGACTCGCGGATGTTGAGGCTCGAGTCCCGAAAGACGCGGAAGCGGATGGAGGCCGGCAGCCCCGCCTGGAGGCTTGGCAGGATCTTCTTGACGGCGTTCGCGACGGCGACCGTGTTCGTCCCCGGCTGGCGCACGACCGCCAGGAAGACGCCCCGCTCCTTTTTTTCGGGCGTATAGAACCAGGCCTCGGATGTCTCGCTCTCGGTGCCGTCGAAGACCTGTCCGAGGTCTTTTAGCCGCACCGGCCGGCCGTTGCGGTAGGAGACGACCATCGATCCGAACTGCTTGGCGTTCAGCATCTGCCCGGTGGTCTGCAGCGTCAGCGCGCGGTCGGGGCCCCACAGCGTTCCCGTGGGCATGTTCACGTTGCCCTTGTCCACGGCGTTGGCAACCTCGTCGATCCCGAGGTTGCGGTAGGCGAGTTCCCTCGGGTCCAGCTGGATCCGGACGGCATACTTCTGCTCGCCGAAGACATCCACCGAGGCGACGCCTTCGACCATGGAGATCTTCTGGCTGATGCGATCGGCGTACTCGTTCAACTCCCACAGCGGAAGCGTGGGGCTCGTGAAGGCGATGAAGAGGATGGGATCGCTCGCGGGGTTTTGCTTGCGGAAGCCCGGCGGGGTTGTCATCTCGGCCGGGAGGTGCCGGACGACCCTGGAAATGGCCGACTGGACGTCCTGCGCCGCGGCGTCGATGTTGCGGTTGAGGGCGAACTGCATCGTGATCTGCGTCCGCCCCAGGTTGCTCGTCGACGACATCGAGTCGATCCCGGGGATTGTCGCGAACTCCTTCTCGAGGGGCGTGGCGACCGCCGTGGCCATCGTCTCGGGGCTCGCCCCGGCGAGGTTCGCGGACACCGAGATCGTGGGGAAGTCCACGTTCGGCAGGTCGCTGACCGGGAGCAGCCGGTAGGCCATGACCCCGAAGATGCAGGCCGCGCCCATGACGAGGGTCGTCATGATCGGACGGCGGATGAAGGTTTCGGAGAGGCTCATCGCGGGCTATTGCGGGCGGGGCGATGACGTCCGGCCGCCGGCCTTCCTGCCGCCCGGCGAAACGTCCTTCGGGGCCTTGCCGGGGCCGGGGAGGGCGCCCTTGTCCTCGACCTTGGAGCCCGGCACGAGAAGGAGGTGGCCCTCGGTGACGACGCGCTCGCCGGGCTCGAGGCCCGAATCGATGACGGCCTCGAGTTCGTTCGCGCGATTCACGACGAGGGGGCGGCTCTCGACGGTCGAGTTGTCCTTGACCACGAAGGCGTAGGGGCCGGCCTGGCCTATCTGGACGGCGCGCGCGGGGACGACGATGGCGCCGGGCTCCTCGCGCAGCGTCAGGGAAACGCGGACGAATTGCCCCGGCCAGAGGCGGGACGTGCTGTTCGGGAACGTCGCCTTGAGGCGGATCGTGCCCGTGGCGGCATCCACGGCGTTGTCCACGAACGTCAACTCGCCCATCTCCGCCGTCGCGTCGTCGCCGGTCGGAAAGGCGCGGACGGAGAGCTTGGAGGCGGACATCCGCGCGTGGATCTCACGGAGATACTGCTGGGGAAGGCCGAAGGAGGCCTGGATGGGGCGGATCTGGTGGATGACGGCGAGCGCCGTCTCGTTTTCCTTCACGATGTTGCCGGGGTCGCTAAGCCTTGCCCCGATCCGGCCGTCGAGGGGGGAGCGGATCCGGCAGTAGCCGAGGTCCAGTTTCGCGCTCTCGACCGCGGCGGCCGACGACTGGACGGTCGCGGACAGGGCGTCCGCGTTGGTCCGGGCGTTGTCGAAGTCTCCCTGGGAGACGGCGCCTTTTTCCACCAGTTCCTTGAGGCGCGCGACGTCTCGCAGGGCGTTGGCGAGCTGGGACTTGGCGCCGGTCAGCGAGGCCTCGGCGCGCTGGAGGGAGAGTTCCGAGGGCTTCGGATCGATCGTGAAGAGGAGGTCGCCTTTCTTCACGTCCTGCCCCTCGCGGAAGTGCGCCTCGACGATCGGGCCCGTGATCTGCGGCCGGAGCGTCACCGTCGCGTTCGCCTCGACCGTTCCGAAGGAGGCGACGTCCACGGTCATGCGCTTCTGGACGACCTGCGCAATCGTGACGGGCACGGGCCGGTCGCCGCCCTTGGACTTCTCGCCGGGGGCGCCGGCAATCGCCAGGAGCGGAAAAATCGGGAGACAGAGGAGAAAGGCCCGCCGGCCCGTCCGCGTGCTGCGTTCGTTTCCTGGGGTCGGTTTCATGTGGGAGAAGAAATTATATATACGGGGAGCGGAAGGAGGGGCGGAATCGCCGGACTTTAGCGATTCTTCATTCCCGGCTTCACGATCCGATGCACGCTTCCACCGTTCCGAGGACCTTCGCGTGGACCGCGGACGGCTCGCCGCGAGCGTCGACGATCCGCCAGCGCCGGGGCTCCGATTTCGCGAGGGCGAGGAAGCCGCGACGGACGCGGGCGTGGAAGGCCGGGCCGCGCGCTTCCATCCGATCCTTTTTGCGCCGGATCCGGCCGAGGCCGCGCGGCGCCGGGACGTCGAGCAGGATCACCCGATCGGGGCACAGCCCGCCCAGGAAGTCCCTCGAAAGCGCTCGGAGCGAGGGAAGGGGAACGCCCCCCGCGAAGCCCTGGTAGGCCAGCGTGGAGGGGACGAACCGTTCGCTCACGACGATCTCGCCGCGAGCGAGGGCCGGCCGGATCACGCGCTCGCAGAGTTCGATCCGGCTCGCCGTGTAGAGCAGCGCCTCCGTCGCGGGCGTGATAGCCGAAAGCTCGGGGTCAAGGAGGATCTCGCGGATCCGCTCGCCGGCGGGCGTCCCGCCGGGCTCGCGCGTCCGCGTCACGCGCAGGCCCCGCGCGCGCAGCGCCTCGCACAGAAGCGTCGCCTGGGTGCTCTTCCCGGATCCGTCGGGTCCCTCGAGGACGAGAAACAGGCCGCGGCGGCGCATGGCGTCCACAGCCTATCGGCTCCGTGCCCGCTCGAACACCTCGTGCGCACGGTAGGAGGAGCGGACGAACGGGCCGCAGCAGGCCTCCCGGAATCCCATCGCGAGGGCCTCCGTCCGCCACGCGTCGAACTCGGCGGGTGAAACGAACCGGGCAACCTCGGCGTGGGCCTCGGAGGGGCGGAGATACTGGCCGAGCGTGAGGATCGTTGCGCCGGCCGCGCGCAGGTCGCGCAGCGCCTCGCGGACGTCGTCCGGCGTCTCGCCGAGGCCGAGGATGATGCCCGATTTCGTCGCGAGCCCCGCGGCCGCCGCCGCCTCCAGGACGGAGAGCGGCCACTCGTAGCGGCCCTGCGGGCGGATCGAGGGATACAGCCGCCGCACGGTCTCGAGGTTGCAGTTGAGGACGTCGGGGCGGGACTCGATCGCGATCCGGATCGAATCGGCCCGGCCCTGGAAGTCGGGCACGAGGATCTCCACGGCGGGCGCGGACGGAAGCGCCCGGATCGCGCGGACGCAGGATCCGTAGTGCGACGCGCCGCCGTCGGCGAGGTCGTCGCGGGAGACGCCCGTGAGGACGACGTAGCGCAATCCGAGCGTCCCGGCCGCCTCGGCGATCCGGCGCGGCTCGTCCGGATTGAGGGCAAGCGGGGGCAAGCCGTGCTCGACGGCGCAGTAGCGGCAATCGCGGGTGCAGCGAACGCCTCCGACGAGGAAGGTGGCCGTCTTGCGCCCGAAGCATTCCGGGCGGTTCGGGCAAAGCGCCTCCTGGCAGACGGAGTGCAATCGCAGGCCCCGGACGAGTTCCGTGACTTCGCGCGCCGATTCGGCCGGAACGAGCGGCCGGCGCATCCATTCAGGGAGGCGCTGGCGCATCCGGGGCAGTCTAAGGGCTCGGGGCAGGGCAACGCTGGCACTTGGAGGCCCGTCTCGCTCGGTTGCCTTATTCCCTCGATATGTGTACAAATAAGTCGCCTTGCCGAAGTGGCGGAATTGGCAGACGCGCTAGGTTCAGGACCTAGTGGCTTAACGGCCTTGGGGGTTCAAATCCCCCCTTCGGCACGTCCGGCGCGGTCGAATATGATGCCGGGCCGATGAAAAGCCCTCTCCTGCGTTGGGCGCTTTGGGGGATGGCGATCCTGATCCCCTGCATCGTCTTCTTCTGGCCGTTCGTCTCGAGGGGGGACGTTCCCGTCAACGCGGACTGGCTCGCCGCGAACTTCTCTCCCTGGCGCCTGGAGGCGCCGCCTCCGGCCGTCGCGAATTCCGAACTCGACGACCCCGCCGTGATGCACTACCCGTTTCGGGAGTCCGCGGCGCGCCGGCTGCGGGCGGGCGGGATTCCCCTCTGGAACCCCGACATGCTCTGCGGGGTGCCCTTCCTCGCCGACGGCGCCACGGCGCCGCTTTCCCTGATGCTTCCGTTCTATCTGCTCGTCCCGGGCGGAACGGGGCACGGCCTCGCGCTCTTTTTCCAGACCCTCCTGGCCGGGGTCTGCATGGCGATCTATCTGCGGGGCCGGGGGCTCTCGACGCCTGCGGTCCTCCTCGGCGCCTGGGCGTTCATGCTGAACGGGGTTTTCGTCACCTGGCTCGAGCTGGGGTTCCTGGTCGGCGGCATCCTGTGGCTTCCTCTCGCGTTCTGGGGGGCCGACCGGATCGCGGAGGGGCGCGTCCGTTCGGGATTCGCCGCCGCCGCGTTCGCGTGCGCGGCCCAGTGGCTGGGCGGGAGCCTGCAGTTCTCGGCCTATTTCCTCTTTGCGGCCTTCGTCTACGCGGGCGCGATCCTCGCGCCGCGCCGGGGAGAGGGTTGGACGCGGGCCCTCCGGGCGGGGGCGTGGACGGCGTTCGCGCTCGTCCTCGGGACGGCGCTCGCGGCGATCCAGATTCTTCCGACGCTGGACCTCGTCCGGGAGTCGTCGCGGGAGATGGGGAAATACAAGGGATTCAACTTCATCGACCCCCTCACCCTGCTGGGATACCTGTTCGTCGATCCCTTCGGGAATCCCGGGCGGGGGAACTACGTCGGCGGGGCCCTCTTCGGAAACTCCTATCTCGGGCTGCACATCGCCTATGTCGGGGCCGCGGCAATTCCTTTGTCGATCGCGGCCGGCCTCGCGCGGCGCTCGCGCGCCCTTGCCGGGCACGCCCTCTATGCCGTCGCCCCGCTCCTGTTCCATCTCCTCCTTGGATGGGGGGCGTTCGATTCCGCCTTGAGCCGCCTGTTTCCCCTGCTCAACGCCATGCCGGGGCCGCGGATGATGTGCCTTCTGGGGTTGGCCCTCTCCTTCGGGATTGCGGAGGGCTGGCAGGCCTGGCGGGACGGCCGGGTCCCGCGATGGCTTCCGGCCGCCTGGGCGGCCGCGATCACGGTCGCCGCGATCGCCTGCCTGCCCATGGGGCTTCGGATCGGGACGGGGCTCGCGCTCGGGCTCGGCGCCGCCGTCCTCCTCGCGCTCCGGCCGCCGGCGGGGGCCGCCGCCTTCCGGCTCGCCGCCGCGGCCTGGCTTGCGTTCGCGCTGTGTGATCTGCTTTGGGCAGCGACGGGCTACAACCCGTTCACGCCGCTCGCGGCCTGCTATCCGGAGACGCCGTCCATCGCGGCCCTCCGAACCGCCATCGAGCGGGATTGCGCGGAGGGGCGTCCCGCGCGGTTCCTCGGTCGGAATCCGCCGGACGGGTCGTGCAACCCCTGGAAGGGGGACATGCTTCCTCCCGCCTCGGCGCTCGCCTACGGCTTGCCGGACGTGCGCGGCAAGTGCGGCCTCCTGCCGATGAGGACGAAGGTCTTCTTCAGCCTTCTGAACGACGATCCCCGGCGGGTCCGGTTCGACTCCGCCGTCCATTTTTCAAGGTGGGACTCGCCCCTGCTGGATCTCGCGAACGTCCGCTACATCCTGTCGGCGGACGCCCTTTCGGACCCGAAGAATCCGGATCGCCTCGAGCGGATCCACGACGGCCCCGTGAAGGTCTACCGGAACCGCCGGGCCCTCGAGCGCGTGTTTGCGGTCCGGCGGACGGTCGTCGCGACGGACGCCGAGGCGCTCCGCGGGCTCGCGGACCCTGCGTTCGATCCGAGGGAGACGGCCTTCCTCGATCGGCCGCTTCCGGCGTCGGAAGGCCCCTTGGCTCCCGGAGAGGGCGGGCAGCCCCGGGCGCGGATCCTCGAGTGCCTGCCCGAGCGGCTCGTCTTCGAGACGGAGTCCCCGCGGGAAGCCGTCTTCGTCGTGAGCGACGCCTGGGACAAGGATTGGACGGCGAGCCTCGACGGCGAGCCCGCGACGCTGGCCCGGGCGGACTTTCTGTTCCGCGCGGTTCGCGCGCCGGCGGGTCGCCACCGGTTCGAGATGGACTACCGCCCGAGATCGTTCCGGATCGGGGCGTTTGCCAGCGCCGCGGCGCTCGCGCTGGGGCTGCTGCTGCTCGCGCTTTCGCGCCGCCGCCGCGCCGTCACGCCGTGACCTTGCGGTAGACCTCGAGCGTTTGACGCGCGGTTGCCTCCCAGGTGAACGACCTCGCGCGCGCAAGGCCGTCCACGCGGAGCCGCGCGCGCAGCGCCTCGTCGAGCCAGCAGGATTCCAGGGCGGACGCGATCGCGGCGGGGTCGAGGGGGTCGAAGATCCGCGCGGCATCGCCTGCGATCTCCGGCAGGGAGCCCGCGTTCGAGCAGGCGACCGGCGTGCCCGCCGCCATCGCCTCGAGAACGGGGAAGCCGAAGCCCTCGTCGAGGGAGGGAAGCGCGAGCAGGCGGGCGCCGGCGTAGAGGGCCGGGAGGTCGGTGTCCGGAACGTAGGCGAGGCGCCGGACGCTTCCGTCGAGGCCCGGCGCGGCGGCCGCGCGCCCGACGTCCTCGTTCTCCCAGCCCGCCGGCCCCGCGAGGACGAGCCGCGCGTCCGAAGGCAGCCGGACCCGGACGCGGCCGAAGGCATCGATGAGCCGGACGAGATTCTTGCGCGGCTGGATCGCGCCGACGAAGAGGGCGTAGGTGTCGGGCTCGAGGCCGAACGGCGCAAGACGGGCGCGGACGGTTTCCGGCGGCGGGGCGGCGAAGCGATCGGCGTCCACCCCGAGGAGCGTCACGTGGATTTTCGAGGATTTGCACAGCGAGGATTCCCGGATGGCGCGCGCGGTCGCCTCGGAGGGGACGATGACGGCATCGGCCGCATCGAGCCCCCGCTGCAGCGCGTCCATCGAAGGCGAGGGGCCTCCCCAGGCGGCATTCCGATAGGCCGAGAGATCCATGACCGTCACGGCGAGGCGGGCGCGGCGGCGCGGGGGAAATCTCGGATGAGGGACATGGACGATGTCGCAGGGCCCCGCGAGCCGTTCGAACGAGGGGGCGCCGAACAGCCGCCAGGATGCCTCCAGGAGGCGCATCGGGATCCGCCACGTACTCTCGCGGGCATTCGGTGCGGCGGAGCGGACCGGCGCGCGTCCCGGGCCCGGTCGGAACGAGGAGAACAGGACCAGCTCGTCCGCCGGCATCGCGGAGGGCAGGCGTTCGGCGAGGGCCGCGGCGTAGTTCGAGATCCCGGCGCGGACGCCCGCCGTGGAGGTGACGTCGAGGCAGACTCTCATGGCGCTCTCTCCCGGGCGACCGACTCGTAGATCTCGATCGTGCGCCGGGCCGTCGTCTCCCAGGTGAAGGCCCGCGTCCGCAGTCGCCCGAGATCGGCGAGTCGCTTGCGCTCGGCGGGGTCGGATGCGAGCCGGGCAAGCGCGCCTGCGATGGCGTCGGGGTCGTCTGGATCCACGAGCAGGCCTGCGTTGCCCGCGACCTCGGGGCAGGAGGAGCGGTTCGAGGCGATGACGGGCGTCCCGCAGGCGAACGATTCCAGGATGGGGAAGCCGAAGCCCTCGTAGAGGCTGACGAGGAGTGTCGCGACGGCGCCCCGGTAGAGCGCGTCGAGGCGCGATTCGGAGACCTCGCCTAGGAACCGCAGACGCTCGGCCGACGGGTGGGTCGCGAGGATCTCGCGCGGGTCGAGGTAGCGGGCCCCCGGGGACGGTTGGGAGTGTCCCGCGAGGACCAGGACGTGCCGGGACTTCTCGCGCTCGAGGAAGCGCCGGAATCCCTCGAGCATGCCCGGGATGTTCTTGCGCCCGTCCAGCGCGCCGACGTAGAGGAAGTAGGGCTCGAGGACGGGCTCCGGGTTCTCCTCGGCCACGCTGACGGAGTTGGGGGACACCCCGAGGGGGATGGAGGCGAGGCGTCGGGCCGGGATCCGGAGGACCCGCTCGATGTCGGCCCGGGAGGACTCGGAGTCCGTGATCACATGCGCCGCGCGCCGCCGGATGGCGGCGTAGATCCGGCGCATGTACCAGCGCATCGCGAAGGAAGGCGGGCGCACCTCGGGGATGAGCAGCGGCGAGATGTCGTGCAGCGTCACGACGGTCGGCGGGCCCCGGCGGAACCAGATGGACGACGCGGGGAAGTGGAAGACGTCGATGCGATCCTGCCGGACGGCCTTCGGCAGCGCGAGATTCGTCCACAGAAACGAATGCCTGCAGGGTGGGACGAATCGCAGGCGCATCCGCGGGTCATTCGGGAGATCGGGATCGCCCTCCTTGCGCGTCGAATAGAGCCAGTATTCGTGGTCGCCCGGCGCGGCGGCGAGCCCCGCGAGCAGCCCCCGCGTGTAGCGCTCGAACCCCCGTCGGTTCTCCCCGAGGAGGCGGATGTCGATGCCGATCCGCATGTGTCCTTAGGGGACGGCAGGTGGCGGCGCTCCGTGCCCGTGCGGATTGTCTTTTGAATCCGTGTCGTCCCGGTCGTCGCCCTTTTTCTTCTTCTCGTCGCCTTTCCGGTGCGGCGGCGGCCAGACGGCGGGACGGGCCGGTGGCGGCTGGACGATGATGATGGGGGGCGAGGCGAGCGCCGCGCGGAGGCGGTCGATTTGCGATTGCAGTTCCGCAAGGACGGTCGCCAGTCTTACGATCTCGCCCTGGGCGCCTTCGAGACGGGCCTTCAGGTCGAGGGTTTCGGCGCGGGCGGCCTCTGCGTCCGCGCGGGCGGCACCTGCCTCCTCCTTCGCGCGAACAATTTCCTTCTCGCGCTCCTCCGGGGAGAGCCACTTCCCGTCCACCAGGACCCAGCCCATTGCGCGCTTGGCGGCGTCGGCGTCCAGCCAGACTCCGTGGATCTTCTCGTGGCCCAGGGCCGCGCGCGCGGCGGCGTGGTCGGAGTCGATTTTCACGGCGGCCTCGTACTCGCGTTTCGCCTCCGCGGGGAGGCGCTTCTCCTCGCACCACTTCCCGAGGCTTGCGTGCGCGTCCGCCGTGTTCGGGAGGTCCTTGCGGCGGGCCTCCAACTGCTCGCGGACCGTCGGGCCGCGCTCGATCGAGACGATCTTGTCCCTGGCGCATTCCATCGTCCCGTGCTCGAGCTCGATCTTCAGGGGCTTTCCTTGCTCGTCGGAGACGATCTTCCCCTCGATGGCCTCGCCGTTTTGCAGGCGCACGATGTCCGCGGAAGCGTCGAAGGGGATGAACAGGAAGGCCAGCAGGGCCGCCGCCGAAATCGCTCTCATCGCGCTCGCCTCCCGGGCCGTTCCCGGCCTCTTCTACATTCTACCTTCTACAAACTTTTACGCCCGAGATCCCGATGGCGGCATGGGGGCGCCGTTCCTTTGTATTCCTGGAACCGAAAAACAAGAAGGGCGAGGGGTGGGGGCTCGGATCGCGGCGACCTGTCGGAGCACGGTCCAACGCCATGAATTCGTCT
>CAYHQZ010000024.1:4389-23542 GCA_964358555.1 uncultured Planctomycetia bacterium | reverse complement strand
GACCCCGGTATGCGAGCAGCCGTAGTAGCCGGCGTCCTCGCCCCAGTGGCTGACGCCGTGGCGCCGGCCGGCGCCCCACTCGTCCGGGTTGCCCTTGATGTGCGTCACGTCCACGTCCATCGCGTGGCGGGAGAACGCCTCGGCCGCGTCGTAATAGAGCCGATCCCCCGTCCTCGCATACTGGAGCCAGAGCGTGTGGCCGGTGTCCGGCTCGTTGTCGTTCCAGGAATAGCGGCCGTTCAGGTACTGCCACTCCTCTCCCATGTAGGAGGTCTGCCAGTCGCCGTAGTCGAAGAAGCCGTACCAGGGGCCCCGGTTGCCGTGCCCGGCCGGGTCGTTGTGCTGGTTCCAGATCCACCAGTTCATCGCGCGGTCGGTCCAGCCCTCGACGGAAGCGAACTGCCCCGGCGTGAGGGGATGAATCGAGCCGAACGTCCGGGAGTCGGCGACCCACTTCGGGTTCGTGTAGGCGATGGACGGGCGGTCGGCGGCGGCCATCACGGCGTCGACGCCCGCCTCCTTGGCGCCGCCCTTGAAGAAGTGCAGCGTGAGTTCGTGGGTCCGGGCGGTCCCGCGGGAGTTGCCGATGCTCTCCTCGGCCGCCGGGTCGGGCTTGCCCCGGCTCTTCGGCTTGTGGGCGTTGAGGATGGGCGAGTGGCGCTTCAGCGGCATGGGGTTCGGGCCCGCCCAGAGGAAGGCGGTAATCGTGCCGCTGCCCGGATCGGCCTTGAGGCCCTTGCGATAGAGCCGGTGGAAGTCACGCACGCCGACCGCGAGGCCCGCGTCGCCCGCGAGCGCGATCCATCCGCGGTGGTGCTTGCCCTTCTGGGAAATCCCGGTGGTCTGGAAGGCGTTCCACGTCCCCTGGGTCACCTGCGTCTCTCCGCTGCCCGCCCCCTCCGGCGCGCCAGGATCGATCCCGTAGTCGCCCCACTGGTTCTTGCGCAGAAGCCCCGGGCCGACCGCGACGCCCTTCGCCCCCGCGACCTTCGCGCGGACCTCCAGGCTCGTGACGGAGACCTTCTCGCCGTCCTGATCGGAAATCCAGGTGTGCTCCATCTTGACCGTCGGCGAGCCTGCGAGCGCGATGAACCGGAGGACATAGGGGAACTTGCCGGCGTGCGTCCCCTCGCAGCGGATGACGCAGTGGACGGGGCTCTTCTCCTCGATAGCCACGCTCGAGCCCGCGCCCGCGAGATCGGAGCCGTCCGCGGTGACGGAGAGCGACATGTCGTCGAGAACCTTCTTGCCGTCGAGGGTCGCCGAGGCGAGGCCGTCGGGCTTCACGGAGAACTGCAAGGGGCCCGTGTCCACCCGGACCTCGCCGCCGGACTCGTCCACGGAAAGAGGCTTCGCGGGCTTGGGCGACCCGCCGCCGCCCCACTCGAGGTTGAAGGTCGAGGCCTTCCCGGCCTCGAGGTTCACGCCGAAATCGATCATCGCCCACATGAGCGTTCCGTCCGGCCACTTCACCCAGTCCTGGATCGAGGCCGGGATCGGACCTGCGCCGCCCTTCAGCGCGAGTTCGGAGGCGTCCTTCACGAGGCCCTTCGGGAAGGGCACCCCGCTCCGGACGTGGAAATTCTTCCGCGGCACGCCGGCCGGCTCGTCCACGCGGAGGGAAACCTCGCCTGCGAGGGTAGCGCGGGCGGCGAGGAACACGACGGCGGCGGCAAGGATTTTTTTCATGGCGGTTCTCCCGGATGCGCCTGTTTCCAGAACGGGTAAATGCTATCGCGTGCGATGAATACCCGCAATTCGAGGCTCGGCCGGTAGACTCCGCCCATGGCGAGACGGCGGGGGAAGACGGCGGCGGGGGAATGGGACCTGCCGGCCACGCCGCCGCCGGAGGCCGAAACGCTGGCGCGCGAGGCCGGGGTGACGAACGCCGCCGCCGCGATCCTCTGGGGACGGGGGTTGCGGGGCGCGCGCGAGGCCTGCGCGTTTCTTGCGGCCGACTGGAAGGGGCTGCACGACCCCGCCCTCCTGCCGGGGATGGACGTGGCGCTGAAACGCCTGCGGGAGGCGTTCGCAAAGAACGAGAAAGTCGCCATCCACGGGGACTACGACGTGGACGGCCTCGCGGCGACGGCGATCCTCTCGTCGCTCTTCCGGCTCCTCGGGCGGACCGCCGACGTCCACCTCCCCACGCGCCAGGACGGCTACGGCCCCCGCCCCGAAGTCTTCCGGAAATTCGCGGACGAGGGCGCCCGCGTCATCGTCACGGTGGACTGCGGGGTGACGGCGAACGAAGCGATCGAGGCGGCCGTGGAGCGCGGCGTGGACGTCATCGTGACAGATCACCACGAGCCGGGGCCGACACTGCCCCGCGCCATCGCGATCCTGAACCCGAAACTCGAGGCGAGCCCCTATCCGTTCCGGGAGATCACCGGCGCCGGGATGGCCTTCAAGCTCGCTTGGGCCTTCCTGAAGTCGCTGTCGGGCGGCCGCCCCCTGGAGCCGGCCGCGCGGGCGTTCCTGCTGGAGGCGACGGCGCTCGCCGCCTTCGGCACGATCGCCGACGTGGCACCCCTGATCGGCGAGAACCGGATCCTCGTCCGCCACGGACTGAACGCCTTCCACCGATCCGAGCGGCCGGGGCTCCGCGCCCTGCGGGGCTTTTGCGACAAACGGGCGGGCCCGCCCACGCCGGTGGACATCGCCTTCCGCGTCGCCCCCCGCCTGAACGCCGCCGGACGGCTCGGGGATCCCCGGATCGTCTGGGAGATGCTCACGACCGACGACCCGAAAGTGGCCGACGCCCACGCGCAAGCCCTCGAGGACATGAACCGCGAGCGCCAGCGGATCGAGAAGTCCGCGACGGACGCGGCCCTCCGGATGCTGTCCGCGGACGCCTCTCTCGCCTCCGCCGAGGCCGTGGTCCTGGGCGACCCCGCCTGGCACCCGGGCGTCGTCGGGATCGTGGCCGCCCGCATCGTCGATGCGACGGGAAAGCCCGCCATCATCCTCTCCATCGAGGACGGCGTCGCGCGCGGGTCCGGCCGCTCGATCCCCGGCTTCGATCTGCACGCGGCGCTGTGCGAGTGCCGCGGCCTGTTCGATTCCTTCGGGGGCCACGCCCAGGCGGCCGGCGTCCGGCTCCCGGCGGATCGCCTGGACGCGCTCCGCGAGCAGTTGTCGAGCGCCGTCCGCCGGGCCGGCGCCGGGGCCGGACCCGCGCGCCTCGGAATCGACGCCGTGATTCCGCTGTCCTCGATCTCGAAGGACCTCGAAGGCGATCTCTCCCGGATCGCGCCCTTCGGCGAGGGAAACCCCGAGCCCGTCTTCGCCGCGCGCGCCGTCGAGATCGCGGGCACCCTCCGCCGGATGGGAGCCGACGGCAGCCACCTCCGCCTGGTCCTGCGCCAGGGCCGCGCCTCCGTCCCCGCCGTCGCGTTCCGGATGGGCGAACGCTTCGACGAGATGAAGGCGGCAGCCTCGGGCCTGGACGCCGCGTTTAAGGTGCGGCGCAACGACTGGTCGAAAGCCCTCGAGGCCGAACTCATCGACTTCAGGGCCACTGAAGACAAGTCCTAAGTCCTAGGTCCTAAGTCGACGGATACGGAACGCAGCGGGCGGATTCGTGACATTGGACGTTGGACCTTGGACCTTAGACGCAGGACTTTGCCCCCCTATGGCACATTCTGCGTCGGCGGGGGGATGCCCAGTTCCCGCTCGACCCCCTCGATCGCCTTGAGCAGATCGTTCGGATTCTGGTAGCGATCCGCGGGGAGGTGCTGCGTCATCTTCTCGTAGAGGACGCAGACGGCGGCCGGGGTGGACGGGCTCGTCTGGCGGAGGCTGCCCTTCTTGTCGCCGCGGATCTTCTGGATGATCTCGAGGATGGTCTTGCCGCGGATCGGGGGCCGGCCCGTGAGCATGAAGAAGAACGTCCCGCCGAGCATGTAGATATCCGCCCGCTGGTCGGCGGCCTTGGCGTCCTCGAGCTGCTCCGCGGGCATGTATTCCGGCGTCCCGAGCCCCGTCCCGGAATCCGTGATGACGCCGTGGCTGGACTCGCCGAGGTCCTTCGCCAGGCCGAAGTCGAGGACCTTCGGCATGTCGTCCTCCGCCAGGATGATGTTCTCCGGCTTGATGTCGCGGTGGATGATCTGGTAACGGAAGGCGAAGGCGAGCGCGTCGGCGAGGAGGTGCAGGTAGCGGATGGCCCGCGGGATCGGGAAGGGGCCGGACTTCGAGACGACCTCGTCGAGGGTATGCCCGGGAACGTATTCCATCGCGATGAAGTAATGGCCGTCGGTGAATCCGCAGTCGTAGAGCTGCACGATGCTCGGGTGGGTAAGCTTCCCCGCCGAGCGCGCCTCCCGGAGGAAACGCGCGACGCTCTCCTCGTCGTTCGCGAGACGGTCGTCGAGGACCTTGAGCGCGACGAGTCGCCGCATGGAAACCTGCTCCGCCTTGTAGATGCGGCCGGAGCCCCCGCGCGAGATCGACTCCTGGATCCGGTAGCCTGCGATGGTCTTGCCGATGAGAGCGTCCTGCCCGTAGCAGGCGTCGCAGACGACGAGGACCCCGTCGGGATGGGGGACGTTGTAGCGGACGGCCTCCTCGGAAAACCGCCTATCGCAGCGGTCGCAATAGGCGAGGCCGGGCATGCGGTTCTGGAGCCGCAGCCTGCGCCGGAGCGTCTCCTTGGACCCCGCGCGCGGAGGGATTTCGAGGAAGCGCAGGTAGGTCGATCCGATCCGGATCACGTCCCCCGGCGTGAGCCCCACCTTGCCCTCGATCCGGCGCTGGTTTAAGTAGGTCCCGTTCGCCGATCCGAAGTCCTCGAGGACGTAGCCGCCCGGCTGGCCGAGGATCTGGCAGTGCTTCCGGGAGGCGCTGACGTCGGCGACCCGGATGGAATTCTCGAGGGCCCGGCCCACCGAGAGGTCGGCGTCCGGCGGGATCGAGAAGAAGAACCGCCGCTGGCGCCCGTAGAGGATCAGGGTATGAGCATCCATGGGCCCGGCATTCTAGGGCGCGACGACCCCGCGCGCCTTGGCCAGCGCCCGATCGGCTTCGCGCTGGAGGTCGGAGAGGATCGCCTCGACCGGATCGCCCCCCCCCAGAAGCCGGGCGACGGCGTCCTCGAGGCGGCCCCGGACGGCCTGCCAGCCCTTCGCCGAGGGTTCGGGCCGGGCGAACGCGAGGGAATCGACGGGAACGCGGTTGCGGGGATGGGCCTCGAGGAACTTTTCGTAGGCGGCTTCCCGGAGCGCGGAGGCGCGGACGGGCAGGTATCCGGTCCGTTCCGACCAGGCGGCCGTCTGCGCCGTGGAGGAGAAGAACTTGAGGAACTTCCAGGCGGCCTTTTCGCGCGAAGGCGTCGACTTGAAGATGCAGAGATTGCCGCCGTAGAGGATCGTCGCGCCCGGACAACCCTCGGCGCTCGGAAAGGCGGCGATGGTCCACGCCGGGCGGTCCCGGATCGCCTCCTCGAGGTTGCCGCGGGCGACGGAGGAGCGGACGATGAAGGCGGCGGCCCCGCGCGCGAACGCCTGGATGTCCTCCTCCGTCTTCGGGGTCACCCGGAAGAGGACCCCCTTTTCCTTGAGGGCGCGGAGGATCCCGAAGGCCTTCCGGCCCGCAGGCGTATCGTAGAGGGCGCGCGACTCGTCGCCGTTCGCGATGCCGCCCCCGCAGGCGAGCAGCATCCCGTGGAGCGTGGATGCGTCGCCGCTGAAGGGAAAGCAGGGCCGGCCCCGCGCCTTCGAGATCGCCTCTCCCTGCCGGAGCAGCTCCTCCCAGGTCCGCGGGGGCGTATCGAAGCCCGAAGCCTTCAGGAGATCGAGGTTCGCGTAGAGGACCAGGACGCTCTTCGTGAAGGGGAACGTCAGCATCTTCCCGCCGGCCGACGGAAGCCGCCCGCGCTCGAGCAGGCCGGGGAAGAAGTCGGCACGATCCGCGGGTGTCAGGCCGTCCGTCGGATCGGAGACGAGGTCGTCCAGGGAGCGGAGCGCCCCGCGATCGAAATACTCGATCGCCATGCTCTCGTAGGCGACGGCCATGTCGGGGGGCTTGCCCCCTTCCAGGCCGGATCGGACCTTCTGGAACAGCTGGGTGTAGTCCCCCCCGTAGACGAGTTCGATCCGGACGCCGGGCTCGACGCGGTGGAAGGCGGCGACTGCGTCCTCGAGGGAGGCGGCGACGCGGAGGGTCTGGGTGTGCCAAAGCGTTATCCGGACGGGGCCGCCGGGGGCCGGCGCCGCCTTGCCGCAGCCCGCGGACAGGACGGCCGCGGCCGCGAGAACGAACGCCCGCGCGAAGGCCATGACGGCGTCAGAAGACGGGCGCCTGGACGTAGATGGCGATCTGGTTGCGCCCGATGTTCTTCCAGCGGACCCGCTTCAGCCCTCCGAGAAGTTCCGGCGGCTCGCCGTCGGCCTCGCGGCGCAGGACGAGCCGGCCGGCCTCCTTGAAAAGCCCGCTCGCGCGGGAAAACAACTCGGTGATGGGCGCGCCGGGCTTGAGTCCCTGCGTGATGGCGAATGGCGGGTCGACGAAAATCAGGTCGAAGCGCGCGCCCTCGCCGAGCAGCTTCCGGATCGCCTTGTCGGCCTCCAGATGGATGACGCGAGCCCGATCCGCCGTGCGGGTCCGCCCCAGGTTCTGCCGGAGCGTCTCGATGCATTCGTAGGTCGCATCCACGAACGTGCAGGAGGACGCCTCGCGGGAGATGGTCTCGATCCCGAGGCTGCCGGCCCCGCAGTAGAGATCGAGAACGTCGCAGCCGTCGAATCCCTGCCCCAGGATGTTGAAGAGATCCACTTTCACGCGATCCAGGATCGGCCTCGTCACCTTGCCCGACGGCGCCTTCAGGGGCAGACGCCTCGCCCGACCAGCGATAACCCTCATGCTCGGAATCGACCTCCTCTCGCGCCCATGAATGAACATGGCGCGGAAACTGCGAGATTTTAACAATTTCAGCGAAAAACGCAAGCGTGCAGACGTAAGGCCTAACTCTCTGGCTCTACGGTAATTGCATCCTGGAAGAGGACTCTCCCGCTCCGATACCAGAAAGGCTTCTTCAGGTTGGCGGGCTTCCTCAAAATCCTGGGGTCGAAGATGGATTTATCCACCGGCCGGACGCTTTCGACCCGGAGGACCCGGGCATGCTCGGATGCGATCGCGTCCCGGGCGATGGATTCGGCCTCCCGAGGCGTTCGCGCGAGGATCCCGAAGGACTGGTAGAAGCCCGAGATGGGCGTCCCGTCGTCCAGGATCCAGACATCCACGGGCGCGCCCCCGACGAGGACGAGATAGTCGGCGAAGGGAGCGAACGGCCCGGGGGTCTTTTTCGGCGCGGCGCGCTTCCTCATTCGGCGGCATCCTATCAGTGGCGGCGCCCGCTCGCATGGCGATCGGCGGCTCCTTCGCTACACTCCCCGCGCCATGAACGCGCCTAAGGCCGCGGCCCCGATCCCGGAAGCGCGCTTCGTCCTCGTCTCCGGCGTCCGCGACGAGGCCGCGTTCCTCCCGCGCGTGATCGAGTCCGTCATCCGGCAGACGATCCGGCCGGTCGAGTGGGTCATCGTGGACGACGCCTCCTCGGACGCGACGAGCGCAATCCTGGCGGAGGCCGCGAAGGAAAATCCCTGGATCCGCGTCCTCCGGATCGAGCGGACCGGCGAGCGGCGGTTCGGCGCCCCGAACGTCGCGCTCTTCGAGCAGGGGCTCGCGCACGCCGAGACGAGGGACTTCGGGTTTCTCGGCAACATCGACGGCGACGTCGTGCTGCCGCCGCGCTACTACGAGCACATCCTCGCGCGGTTCGCGCAGGACCCCCGGCTCGGCACCTTGAGCGGAAGGACCCACTACCGGCTCGGCGATCGGTTCGTGTCCGAGCGGTTTTCCGGGGACGTCTCCTTCGGGGGCGCGAAGTTCTACCGGCGAGCGTGCTTCGAGGCCATCGGAGGGTTCGAGCACGGTCCGGGCTGGGACGCGGCCGACTGCCACCGGTGCCGGATGCTCGGATGGAAAGCGGGCAGCCTGGACGACGCCGACCTGCGGGTCGAGGTCCTCCGCCGGACCGGCGCGTCCCACAAGAGCCTCTTCCACGGCCGGATGTTCTGGGGGCGCTCGCAGTGGTTCATGGGATCGAGCCTTGCCTGGGTGCTGTGCGGGTCCCTCTATCGGATGTTCGAGCGGCCCTGGATCCTCGGGGGGCTCTCGGTCCTCTTGGGCTACGTCGGGGCTGCCGTCCGCCGCGAGCCGCGAATCGCCGACCCGGCTTTCCGCCGGCACCTGCGGCGATGGCAGCGCCGGCGCCTGTTCGGCCGGCTCCTCGGCCGCCCGCCGGAAATCATCGCCCCGTGAGGGCGCACATCCCCTCGTCGAAGAGGTCCCAGGGCGATCGCCCGAGGGGTTCCTTCAGGCCGAACCGCGCGCGGGTGTCGAAGATGTGCCAGCGGCCGAAATCGCGGGGCCGGCGGTTCAGCTCCCGGCGCAGGAACACGTTGGTGTAGATGTTCACGTCCGTGAAGATCGGCGGCCCGCCGGCCGGCGGGCGCAGGCAATCGACCGAAAAGAACCCCATCCCGAGGGCTTCGGAAATCCTGCGGACGCCATCGATCTCGTCGGGCCGCGGGGTCCAGTCGTATTCGAGCCGGAAGAGATTCTTGTCGGTGGCGTTCCAATGAAGGCTCACGAGGATGCTCCAAGGCCAGGCGGCGCCCAGGATCCAGAAGAGGCGGTAGCGCCGGCACAGGCCGTCGGGGTCCCGCACGTCGAAGAACTCGAACGGCCGGTAGCCCTCGACGGGACCGCGATACGGCGCCTTGAATTTCGGCGCCGTCTGCCGGCTCTCCATCTTGTAGACGACCTCCGTCCGGCCGACGTCGGAGGCGCCGAACTCGAACCGCGGGGCGCGAACGCCGGCCGACGCCATCCGCCGGAAGCCCTCGGATTCGTGGTAGAGGTTGTAGGCCGCCGGGGGATTCACCACGACGGCGCCGGGCTTTTTCCGCGCCAGCGTCCGCTCGATCGCCTCCAACCCAGCCTTCGGGATCGGGTCCTGGTCGAAGACCCACAGGGCGTCGGCCTCCTCGATCCGCTCGTTCAGCGAGGCCGTGCAGTCGCGGCTCCTCTCGTTCACCCAGAACGTCATGAACGGCCCGAGGGAGCGGCCGAACGGCGGGGCCTCGACGAAGGCGATATGGATCCGGCGCGTAAGCGCCCGGTGGGCCTTCGCCCGCGCGCGAGTGAGCGGGCCGAAGCCTACGTCGTAGCCGATCCGCTCCGGCGCGATCCCGAGACGGCGCCAGGCCCGCTCCACGAAGGCGTCGGAAATCCGGCCGGCGGCCTTGCGGATGAATTCGATGTGTCCCATGGGGATGCGCCCGCGCGTCGAGCCCGCCTTTCTACCATTTCCGGGACGAGTCGGGCATGCTAGGGGATCGCTTCGAGGCGAAAATTCCCATGCAGCCGCCGACCGCCTGGATCTCCGTCAAGGGCGCCCGGGAGCACAACCTCAAGAACCTGGACGTCCGGATCCCGCGCGACCGGCTCGTCGTGGTGACGGGGCTCTCCGGCTCGGGGAAGTCATCGCTCGCCTTCGACACGATCTACGCCGAGGGGCAGCGGCGCTACGTCGAGAGCCTGTCGGCCTACGCGCGGCAGTTCTTGGAGCAGATGGAGAAGCCCGACGTCGAGCGGATCGAGGGCCTGCCCCCGACGATCTCGATCGAGCAGCGCGCCGGAATCTCCTCGCCGCGCTCGACGGTCGCGACGACGACGGAGATCTACGACTACCTGCGGCTCCTGTTCGCGCGGGCGGGGGACCCGCACTGCCCGAAGTGCGGCAAGCCCATCCAGGCCCAGACGGCCCGCCAGATCGTCGCGCGGATCCTCGCGATGCCCGAGGGAACCAGGCTTTCGCTTCTCGCCCCCATCGTGCGGGGCCGCAAGGGCGAGTACCGCGAGGTCTTCGCGATGCTCGCGAAGGAGGGATTCCCCCGCGTCCGGGTGGACGGAACGCTGACGGACGCGTCGAGCCCGCCGGCGCTCGACAAGTTCAAGAAGCACGACATCGCGGCCGTCATCGACCGGATCGTCGTGAAGCCGAACCTCGGGACGCGCCTGCAGGAGTCGGTCGAGTTGGCGCTGCGCAAGGGCTTCGGGATCGCGATCCTCTCGATCGGGGAGGGCGCAAGCGCGCGCGACGAGTTCGTCTCCGAGCGGTTCGCGTGTCTTGCTTGCAACGTGAGCCTCGAGGAGATCGCGCCCCGGACGTTCTCGTTCAACTCCCCCTACGGGGCCTGCCCCGCCTGCGACGGAATCGGGACGAAGATGGAGTTCGACCCGGACCTCGTTTTGCCCGACCGGAAGCGATCCGTCCTCGAAAGCGCCGTCGAGCCTTGGGGGCGCGGGGACCCGATGATGCGCGGCCACTACAAGCGGGTCCTGCTGGAGTTCTGCCGGCGATTCCGCCTGGACCCGCGATCGCCGCTGGAGGCCTGGCCAACGGAAACGCTCAAGATCCTGATGGACGGCCAGGCGGGGCCGCCGAAGTTCGAGGGCGTGCTTCCGCACCTGGAGCGCCGCTTCAAGCGCACGGAATCGGAGTCGGTGAAGCGCCGCCTCCTCGAATACATGAGCGAACTGCCCTGCCCGAAGTGCAAGGGGGCGCGCCTCAAGCCGGAGGCCCTCGCCGTGAAAATCGGGGGGCGCTCCATCACGGAAATCTCGCGGATGCCCATTGGCGAGGCCCTCGCCTTCTTCGCCGGCCTTCCCTGGGACGCGGCGAAGGAGCCGATCGCGCGCCCCATCCTGAAGGAGGTCCTTTCCCGCCTCGGCTTCTTGCGCGACGTGGGGCTCTCCTACATCACGCTCGACCGGACCACCTCCACCCTCTCGGGGGGCGAGTCCCAGCGGATCCGGCTCGCGTCCCAGGTAGGCTCCGGCCTCGTCGGCGTCTGCTACGTCCTCGACGAGCCGACCATCGGATTGCACCCGCGCGACAACCGCCGCCTCCTCGACACGCTCGAGCGCCTGCGCGACCTCGGCAACACCGTCATCGTCGTCGAGCACGACGAGTTCACGATCCGCCACGCGGACTGGGTGCTCGACCTCGGCCCCGGGGCCGGCGCCGAGGGGGGGCGGATCATCGCGCAAGGCGCCCTGCCCGACATCCTCGCCTCGCGCGAATCCCTTACGGGGGCCTACCTCTCGGGGCGGCTCTCGATCCCGATGCCGGACCGGCGGCGGCCCGTGCGCCCGGATCGCGCGGTCACGATCACGGGGGCACGGGAGAACAACCTGAAGAACGTCCGGGCGCGCGTCCCGCTCTCGACGTTCACCTGCGTCACGGGCGTCTCGGGGTCCGGCAAGAGCACGCTGGTCACGGAGACGCTCCTCAAAGCGCTCCGCCGCCGGCTGCAGCGCACGAAGGAGCGCCCGGGCGCCTTCGACCGGCTCTTCGGCGCGGAGCACCTCGACAAGGTCGTCGAGGTGGACCAGTCCCCCATCGGCCGGACGCCGCGCTCGAACGCGGCGACCTACACGGGTCTTCTCGACCCGATCCGGACGCTGCTCGCGCAGGTCCCCGAGGCGCGGATCCGCGGCTACCGACCCGGGCGCTTTTCCTTCAACGTGAAGGGCGGGCGGTGCGAATCCTGCGAGGGCCAGGGCACGAAGCGCATCGAGATGCACTTCCTGCCGGACCTGTTCGTGCCTTGCGAGGCCTGCAAGGGGCTGCGGTTCGGCGCGGAAACCCTCGAGGTGCGGTTCAAGGGCAAAAACATCGCCGACATCCTCGCGATGCGCATCGAGGAGGCCCTGCCCTTCTTCTCGGCGTTCCGGAAAATCAAGCCGGCCCTCCAGGCGCTCTTCGACGTGGGCCTCGGCTACCTGCCGCTCGGGCAGTCCTCCACGACGCTCTCCGGGGGAGAGGCCCAGCGAATCAAGCTCGCCACCGAACTCGGACGCACCGCCACGGGCCAGACCCTCTACGTCCTCGACGAGCCCACGACGGGCCTGCACTTCGCCGACATCTCGAAGCTCCTCGACGTCTTGAACCGCCTCGTGAACCGCGGCAACACCGTCCTCGTCATCGAGCACAACCTCGACGTCGTGAAGACCGCCGACTGGATCATCGATTTGGGCCCCGAAGGCGGCGAGGCCGGCGGCCGGATCGTCGCGGAGGGAACGCCCGAGGACCTCGCGTCCCACCCGACGTCGCACACGGGGGTTTTCCTCAAGCAGATCCTCGAGCGCGAGAGGGACGTCCCGCCGCCGGCAACGGGATCGGGGATGCTGCGGGCCGCCGACGGGGGCAGCGCGGGGGCGAAGACGGGAAAGACGGATTCGAGAGGAACAAGCGGAAAATAGTCTCGCCCAACAGGAAATTGCATCCCACTCATCCGATGGATATCTCCCTGTCCCGCCCGATGCCTGCCGGGCTATAATCCATTCGGGTTACAATCCATTCGGATTACGAAGCCCATCGCGCGCGGGCTTGAAAAGGGGAAACTCTGTGATAATCGAAACGCATGGCCTGGGGAATGTCATGGACGTCCGCGGCTCGCGAATGGCGGCCGCGTTCCTCGCGGTGTTCGCGCTTTCGCTCGCCTTGCCGGCGAGGGCGGAGGCGGCGATCGGGAAGGTCGGGAGCGATATCACGGCGTCGAACAAGACTGCCGGCACGCAGCTCCAGATCACCATTCCGGCCGGACAGGTGCTGGACGGCTACAGCATCATCGTCTGCTTCACGATGGACATCGCCTCGGCGACCGGCGTCACGTGCGCGGATACGGCCGCCAATAATTGGTGCGACAACAACACGAACGATACCCGCTCCAGCTTCGGCACGACCGCGGGAACCGGCACGGGGAGTTATATCTTCTCGGCCATCAACGTCACCGGGCTTTCCGGCGGCGGAACGATCACCCTCACGCATCCCAACGTGACCGCCCGCTCGGCCACGGCGATGGTCTTCCGCGGAATCCGGGCCTGCACCCAGTCCGGCTCGCTGAGCAACAACTACGACCGAATCGGGCCCGCGGACGCCAAGAACACAAACACTACCCCCGCCGCCACGATCTCCTCGGTAACGCGCCAGGCGAACGAGCTCCTCGTCGGGGCCGTCGGCGTCGAGGGGCCGACCACGGAGACGTTCAACGCCGGAAGCGGATGGACGGCGACCACCCCGTGCGGCACCGGCGCCACGGACGACAACACGAACGTTGTCCTTTTCCCCGAGTACCGAACCGTTGCGTCCACCGGCACCTATACGGCCGACGGCACGCTGGGCAGTTCTCGGAATTGGACCACAGTGATCGCCACCTACGAGGAAGCCACCGACTTCGCCTCCGCCCCGTGGAACGGCCACCTCTATGTCGCAACCAGCGGCAGCGATACGACCGGCGACGGATCGGCGAACAACCCCTGGGCCACGGTGCAGAAGGCGGCGACCGAACTCGCCAACAACGGCGTCACCGGCCCCGTCACCGTCCACGTCGCCAAGGGGACGTATTCCATCTCCACCCAGCTCGAGATGGACGCCGTGCCCGGCGCCTCGTCCACGAACACGATCACCTACGAGGGCTCCCTCCGCTGGTCGAACGGGAAGAAGGTCATCGACGAGACCGTTCTTTCCGGAACCGTCTCCACCATGGTTTTGCTGCTGCGAAGCAAGCACGTCACGCTCAACGGATTCAGGATCGCCACCACGAGCGGCACCGCCCTGAAATTGGACGGCACCATTTCCTGCGCGATCAAGAACTGCCACTTGTCGGCCAACAACAACAGCGTCAACGCCACCGTGCTCGAAATCACCAACACCGCCAGCACGACCCCGGTCGACAACGCGATCACCGGCTGTCTCATCGACGCCACGGGTTCGAACGGCAGCTATTACGGCATCAAGGTCGCCGAAGGCACCAACTCCCTGATCGCCAACAACCTCATCTACGGCGCCTTCGCCAGCTCGTGCATCGACGTCACCAGCGGGTCGTCGTCGGGAACGAGGATTTACCACAACTCCGCCCGCAATACCGCCAGCGGCGGCAACTACGTCGTGCTCGTGGAGAACAGCAGCGTCAACACGGCGATTCGCGGCAACGTGTTCGTCCGGGCCACGGGCACGGCCGGCTACATCATCTATCGGGCAGGCACGGCGACCGTCAGTTCCATCCAGTACAACGCCTATTACGACACGGCGGATTCCAATCCCGACGACGCCGCCTTGCAGTTCTACGGCGGCGGCGCCGTCACGTTCGCCAACTGGAAGGCCCTCGGATACGATTATTCCGGCGGGGCGGCGACCGGCACCTACGGCGACCCGGGGTTCGTGAGCGGAACCGACCTTCATCTCTCCTCCACCCGCCCCAGCCCCGAGGCCTGCCTCGACAAGGGCGCACCGCTTTCCGACGTCCCCGACGACTTCGATCTCCAGGCGCGCTCGGCAACGACGCCGGACATCGGCGGGGACGAGGCGGTGGCACCCACCCCCTACAGCGGGGATCTCTACGTGGACACCGCCGGCAGCGACACGACCGGGAATGGCTCCTCCGGCTCCCCCTGGCGAACGATCCAGAAAGCGTCCGCCCAACTGGCGCAGAACGGCGTCTCCGGCGCCGTGACGGTCCACGTGGCCAAGGGCACCCCCGGCTCGCCGAAGACCTACAGCGAGAACGTCTCGGTCGGCGCGATCGAGGGCGCCAGCGCGACGAACACGATCACGTTCCAGGGCGCCACCCGGACCAGCGGCGGCCAGAAAGTCGTGGACGAAACGGAGATATCGGCCGGATCCGCCGTCACCCTCACCCTCTCCGGCTCCTCCTATGTCACGTTCGATGGCTTCAAGATCACCAACACGGCCGGCCCGGCGGCGGATTTCTCCGCCACGACCGCCTGCGCGCTCAAGAACTGCCATATCGTCGCCGGCGCCTCCGGAACCGGCTCCTACGCCGTCCGGCTCCAGAACGGCACCGCCGGCAGCCAGGTGTCCGGCTGCACCATCGACACGACCGCCGCGACCGAGTACGGCCTCCGGGTCATCCCCGGCGGGGCCGGCAACCTCATCGCCAACAACTTCGTTCCCGGCGCCTTCACGCTTTCGAGCCTCTATCTCGGCGGCAGCGGCACGAGCGGAACCAAGATCTACTTCAACACGATCCGGAACGGCTACGCGGCCGGCGGCGCAACGACGCTCAAGATCCTGGACGTCGAGGGCGGGACCGGCGCCCTGATCCGGAACAACATCGTCGTCCGGGCCGCGACCGCGTCCGGATACTGTCATTACCTGTCGAGCCCGAGTTGCGCCAGCGCCATCGACCACAACGTCTATTACGACACCGCCGACAGCGGCCTCTCCGCCGACAACCACTTCTACTCCACGGCCGGCTGGACGGCCCTGCCCCGAATCGGGACGACGAACATCACCGCCGGCAGCAACGTCGCCGTCAATCCCGAATACCGGATCGTCGCCGCCACCGGCGCCTACAACGCCCAGGGCACGTTGAGCGTCGCGCGCGACTGGTCCGCGGCCATCGCCACCTACGCCAAGGACGGCGCGGCCGGCGCCATCGCCAAGGCCGCCGACATCGGCACGAACAACTCCGGCGACGCCTCGGTCGCCGGGACGACCACGACGCTGTCCGTCCCCGCCGGCACGGCGCCGGACGGCTCGAGCGTCATCGTCTCCTTCGCCGTGGACGGGACGAGAGAACTCGTCACCTGCAGCGACGACACGAGGTCCGCCTACACCCGCACCTATGCCGAGGACAAACGGCAGAACGCGGGATCGCCCGGAACCGGCAACGTCAGCACCTCCATCCTCTCGGCGCACGGCGTGAACGGCCTTTCCAGCGGCGGAAGTCTCTACGTCAGCCTGCCCAACGCGCAGACCGCCCGGGCAATGTCCGTCTTCCGGGTCCGCGGCTTGAGCGGCGCCCCCGACCACTCGAACGGCGCCGTCGGCACCGGCCTTTCCGCGAGTTCCGGCACCGCCACCTCCACCAACAGCGAACTCTTCTTCGGCGCGATCGGCGTCGAGGGGGGGACCGACCAGGCCTTCAGCAACTCGAGCGGCTGGACCTACGACAACACGAATTGGCGGAGCGGCACGGGAACCGGAACGGCCGCCTTCGCGACGGTCAACCCCATATACAGGGTTTCCAACGGCACCTATGCCGCCGACGGGAACCTGGGCACCGCGACAGACTGGTCCGCGGTGGTCGTTACCTTCCCGTACTCCAGCACGCCCGACGTCGCGTTCCTCGGCCGGGCGAACTCGGGCAACGTCTCGGACAAGACCCTGGACATCGCCATCCCCGCCGGCGTCGTCAGCGACGGCGACAGCATCGTCATCTGCTGCGTCAGCGACGGGACCTCCGACGCCTTCAGCGGCGGCGACACCCCTTACGCCATCGACGCCCGGTCCGACTTCCCCTCGCCGAGCAACACCAACGTGACCACGGTCGTCTTCTCCCGGCACAACGTCTCGGGCCTGAACGGCGGCGGCAAGACCATCACGGTCACGCATCCGAGCGTGAACGCCCGGGCGATCTCGGCGAGCAGCTTCACCGGGCTCAAGACGGGCGGCGCCCTGGACAAGAAGAGCACGGCGAACGACTCCGGCACGACCGCCGCCGCCTCCGGCGCCACCGCGACAACGACCACGGCCGACGAGCTCCTCCTCGGCGCCGTCGGCGCCGAGGGGCCGAACAGCGACACGTTCACCCCGGGCACCGACACCATCGCCCGCTTCGCCGAGTGGCGATACCTCGGCTACGACACCGCATCGTCGAACGGCGCCTACGGGGATCCGGGGCTCGTCAGCGCCTCGAACCTCCACCTCTCTTCCACCCGCCCGGGCACCGAGGTCTGCGTCGAGAAAGCCGCCGCGCTGACCAGCGACGTCTCCGACGACTACGACCTCGAGACGCGCTCCGCGACCGTCCCGGACATCGGGGCGGACGAGGCGCCGGCGGCGAATACCGCGCCCGTCGCCTACGACGACACCTCCTCCTACACCACGAACGAGGACACCGAGCTGATCATCTCGGCCCCGGGCGTCCTCGGGAACGACACGGACGCCGAAAGCAATCCGCTGACGGCCGTGAAGACGACGGATCCGTCGAACGGAACGGTCGTATTGAATTCCAACGGGTCCTTCACCTACACGCCGAACGGAAATTTCAACGGCGACGACACGTTCAAGTACAAGGCCAATGACGGGACCAATGATTCGAACGAGGCGACCGTCACGATCCACGTCACCGCCGTCAACGACGCGCCCACCCTCACGACGATCGGCACGCTCGGCACGGCCACGGAAGACACCGATTTCAACATCACCTACGCGATGATGGCTTCCGCCGCCAATGAAGCCGACGTCGACGGCGACGCTTTGAGCTTCCGCGTCGAGGCCGTGTCCTCCGGCACCCTGACGAAGGGCGGCGTGGCGGTCGTTCCCGGCACGACGCTGCTCTCCAGCGGAGAGACCCTCGTCTGGACGCCCGCCGCCAACGCCAACGGCACGCTCGACGCCTTCACGGTCAAGGCCTGGGACGGATCGCTCGCCTCTGCTACCGCCGTCCAGGTAAAGGTGAGCGTCACCGCCGTCAACGACGCCCCCGTCATCACCGAGGGCGCCACCACCACGGTCACGATGAGCGAGGACGGCTCGCCCACCGCGTTCAGCCTCACCCTCAACGCCACCGACGCAGACGCCGATACCCTCACCTGGAGCATCTCCTCGGACGCCTCCGACGGCTCCGCGTCGGCCTCCGGCACCGGAGCCTCCAAGGCCATCTCCTACGCGCCGGACGCCAACTTCAACGGCTCCGATTCCTTCGTCGTACAGGTCTCCGATGGAAACGGCGGCACCGACACCATCACCGTCAACGTCACCGTCCAGTCCGTCAACGACGCCCCCGTCTTTACTTCCAGCAACTCCCCCAGCGTTGCTGAAGGCAACACTGCCGTCGTGACGCTCGCGGCCACCGACGTCGACCTCCCGGCGCAAACCGTCACGTTCTCGATCACCGGCGGCGACGACCAGGCCAAGTTCACGCTCACGGATGCCAATCTCGCCTTTGCCGCCGCTCCGGACTTTGAAACTCCCACCGACGCCGACACCAACAACGTCTACCTCGTCACCGTCACCGCCGATGACGGCAACGGCGGCAGCACCACGCAGAACATCTCCGTCACCGTCACCGGCGCCAACGACCCGCCCACGCTCACGTCGTTCTCGGCGGTTATCGACACCACCAACGAGGATACCGAGGTCGAGCTGACCTGCGTCGAATTGGCGAACCAAGGCGACGAAGCCGACGCCGACGGCACCGTCGACGCTTTCGTCGTGCAGTCCGTCGCCACCGGCACCCTCAAGATCGGCGCCAATGCCGGCTCCGCCACGCCCTACGCCCCCAACACCAACGACACCATTGACGCCACCCGCAACGCCTACTGGACCCCCGCGGCCAATGCCAACGGCACCCTCAATGCCTTCGCCGTCATCGCCAAGGACAACGACGGCGCGACGTCCACCGGCGCCGTCACGGCGCAGGTTTCGGTCACCGCCGTCAACGACGCCCCCGTCATCACCGAGGGCGCCAGCACCACGGTCACGATGAGCGAGGACGGCTCGCCCACCGCGTTCAGCCTCACCCTCAACGCCACCGACGCAGACGCCGATACCCTCACCTGGAGCATCTCCTCGGACGCCTCCGACGGCTCCGCGTCGGCCTCCGGCACCGGAGCCTCCAAGGCCATCTCCTACGCGCCGGACGCCAACTTCAACGGCTCCGATTCCTTCGTCGTACAGGTCTCCGATGGAAACGGCGGCACCGACACCATCACCGTCAACGTCACCGTCCAGTCCGTCAACGACGCCCCCGTCATCACCGAGGGCGCCACCACCACGGTCACGATGAGCGAGGACGGCTCGCCCACCGCGTTCAGCCTCACCCTCAACGCCACCGACGCAGACGCCGATACCCTCACCTGGAGCATCTCCTCGGACGCCTCCGACGGCTCCGCGTCGGCCTCCGGCACCGGAGCCTCCAAGGCCATCTCCTACGCGCCGGACGCCAACTTCAACGGCTCCGATTCCTTCGTCGTACAGGTCTCCGATGGAAACGGCGGCACCGACACCATCACCGTCAACGTCACCGTCCAGTCCGTCAACGACGCCCCCGTC
>CAYHQZ010000024.1:0-4289 GCA_964358555.1 uncultured Planctomycetia bacterium | reverse complement strand
GCGGCACCGACACCATCACCGTCAACGTCACCGTCCAGTCCGTCAACGACGCCCCTTCGTTCACCAAGGGCGACGACCAGACGGTCCTCGAGGACGCAGGCGCCCAGACCGTCGCCGGATGGGCCACCGCGATTTCCAAGGGGCCCGCCAACGAATCCGGCCAGGTGCTCACCTTCAACGTCTCCACCAACAACAACGCTCTCTTCTCCGCGCTGCCCACGATTGACGAGACGACCGGCGATCTCACCTACACGCCGGCTGCCAACGCCAACGGCTCCGCTATCGTCACCGTCTCGCTGTCCGACAACGGCGGCGGCACGGATACCAGCGCCGATCAGACGTTCACCATCACCGTCACCGCCGTCAACGACGCCCCCTCCTTCACCAAGGGCGCCGACCAGACGGTCCTCGAGGACGCCGGCACCCAGACCGTCACCGGATGGGCCACCGCGATCTCCAAGGGGCCCGCCAACGAATTCGCGCAAACCCTCACCTTCCACGTCTCCAATAACAACAACGCCCTCTTCTCCAGCCAGCCCGACGTCGACGAGGCCTCCGGGGATCTGACCTTCACGCCCGCCGCCAACCAAAACGGCTCCGCCACCGTCACCGTCCATCTCCACGACGACGGCGGCACCGACAACGGCGGAGACGACACCAGCGACGATCAGACCTTCACCATCACCGTCACCGCCGTCAACGACGTCCCCTCCTTCGCCAAGGGCGCCAACCAGACGGTTCTCGAGGATGCAGGCGCTCAAACCGTCGCTGGATGGGCCACCGCGATTTCCAAGGGGCCCTCCGACGAAGCCGCACAAACCCTCGCCTTCAACGTCACCGGAAACACCAACGCCGCCCTCTTCTCCGCCGGGCCCGCCATCGCTTCCAACGGCACGCTGACGTTCACCCCGGCCGCCAACGCCAATGGAACGGCCACCATCACCATCACGCTGTCCGATAACGGCGGCACCGCAAACGGCGGCGCGGATACCAGCGCCGCGCAAACGTTCTCCATCACCGTCACCGCCGTCAACGACGTCCCCTCCTTCACCAAGGGCGCCGACCAGTCCGCCATCGTCGGCAGCGGGGCGAAGTCGGTCGCGGGGTGGGCCACGGCCATCGCGAAGGGGCCCGCGAACGAATCCAGCCAAGTCGTCGACTTCATCGTCTCCAACGACAACACCGCCATCTTCGCCGTCCAGCCGGCGGTTTCCCCGACGGGCACGCTGACCTACACGCCCTCGGCCGCCACGCTCGGCGTCGCCACCGTCACCGTCCGGATCCACGACAACGGAGGGACCGCCAACGGCGGCGTGGACACGAGCGCGGCGCAGACGTTCACCATCACGATCACGGCCGCGCCGCCGCTCGGGCCGCTCAACTTCTCCCTCGGGGTCTTCCGCAACGGCCAGTTCGACCTCGACGAAAACCGCAACGGCATCTGGAACGGCAGCCCGCCGGATCGCCGGACGATCTTCGGGACCACGGGCGACACCCCCGTCGTGGGCGACTGGAACGGCGACGGCAAGGACGAGATCGGGACGTTCCGCGCCGGCGTGTGGCGCCTGGATCTGAACGACAACGGCGTCTGGGACGGCCCGGCCGCCGACCGGCAGTGCACCTACGGCCAGACGGGCGATCGCCCGATCGTGGGCGACTGGAACGGCGACGGCAAGGACGAGATCGGCGTGGTCCGCGGCACCACCTGGATTCTCGACCTCAACGCCAACGGCGTCATGAACGCCTCCCCGACCGACCGCCGCTTCACCTACGGCAATGTCGGCGACATCCCCGTCGCGGGCGACTGGAACGGCGACCGCAAGGACGAAGTCGGGGTCTTCCGCAGCGGCGGCCAGTGGCTGCTCGATCGGAACGCCAACTTCCGCTGGGACGGCAACACCCTCGATCGCTACACGGTCTACGGCCTGACGGGCGACACCCCCGTCATCGGCGACTGGAACCGCGACGGCAAGGACGAGATCGGAATCGTCCGCCGGGCGGTCTGGGACCTCGACAAGAACGGCAACTTCAAGTGGGACGGAACCGCCATCGACTACCGCCAGACCTACGGCTACCCCACGGACAAGCCGGCCGTTCGGGTTCCGTAAAACGGGAGGCGGGCGCCTTCCATTGCTAGAATGCGCCTCGTGGCGAATGCAGAACCGGAAGGCGGCGGCGCCCCGCAGGGCCTGCGCCCCTTCTTCGACGGCTTCTCGAAGGACCTCGAGCGCTGGCGGCGGCGCAGCCGCGGCTACTACCAAGACCTCCACCGCCACATCCGCTCCCTCGTCCCCGAAGGCTCCTCCGTCCTCGAGATCGGCTGCGGCCAGGGGGACCTGCTCGCCTTCCTCGGCGAGAAGGAGGCCCTCGGCGTGGACTTCAGCGAGGAGATGATCCGCCGGGGGCGCGAGCGCTTCCCCGACCTGAAGCTCTCCGTCATGGACGCGGAACGGCTCGCGCCCGGCCGCACGTTCGACGTCGTGATCATGTCGAACCTGGTGGGCTACCTCGGCGACGTCCAGGCGGCCTTCGAGCGGGCGCGAGACGCGATGCACGACGGCTCGCGGCTCGTGATCACCTTCCACAATCCCCTCTGGGAAGCGGCCTTCGGCATCGCCCGGGCCTTGCGGCTGCGATCCCCGCAGCCCATCCAGAACTGGCTCTCCCCCCAGGACCTCGACGGCCTGCTCGATCTCGCCGGCTTCGAGGTGGTCCGCAAGGGCCGCCGCTGCCTTTTCCCCAAGGGCGTCCCCCTCCTCGGACCCCTCGTCAACCGCTGGGTGGCGCCGCTGCCCGGCGTGAACCGCCTGTGCCTGACCTCCTGGCTCGTCGCGCGCCGCTGCCCGCGGACGCGCCGTCCCGAGGCCTCCGTCTCGATCGTGGTCCCCGCCCGCAACGAAAAAGGCAACATCGAGCCGCTCGTCCGGCGCCTCCCCGCCTTCGGGAAAAGCCGGGAGGTCCTCTTCATCGAGGGCGGATCCTCCGACGGCACCCGCGAGGAAATCGAGCGGGTCATCCGGGAGGCGGGGCCGGAACCTGCGTTGCGCCTGCTTTCGCAGGACGGAAAGGGCAAGGGCGACGCCGTCCGGAAGGCCTTCGAGCACGCGACCGGAGACGTCCTCATGATCCTCGATGCGGATCTCTCCGTGGACCCGGAAGTCCTGCCCCGCTTCTACGACCTTCTGCTCGAGGGCCGGGCCGATCTGCTGCACGGCTCGCGCCTGGTCTACCCGATCGAAAAGCAGTCCATGCGGCTCCTGAACATTTTCGGAAACAAGTTTTTCTCCGCCGCGTTCACCTGGATCCTCGGCCAGCGGTTCAAGGACACGCTCTGCGGCACGAAGGTCCTGTGGCGCTCCGACTACGAGCGGATCCGCGCGAACCGGAAGGTGTTCGGCGATTTCGATCCGTTCGGCGACTACGACCTGCTCTTCGGCGCCGCGCGCCTCAACCTGAAGATTTCCGAGGTTCCCGTCCGCTACCGCAGCCGCACCTACGGGGAAACGAACATCTCCCGCTGGCGGCACGGCTGGCTCTTGCTCCGAATGTGCGCGTTCGCGGCCCGCCGTTTCAAGTTCGTATGACCGCCATGAGCGCGCCCGCCGCCCCCCGCCTCTCGGTCCTCATCCCCTGCTACAACGAGGCCGCCACGATCGAGGCGATCGTCCGGAAGGTTGTCTCCGCACCGTTCCCAGGCAAGGAAATCATCGTCGTCGACGACGGCTCCACGGACGGGACCCGCGACATCCTCCGAACGAAGATCGAGCCGATGGGCGTCCGCGTCATCCTCCAGGAGAAAAACCGCGGCAAGGGGGCGGCCCTGCGCGAGGCCTTCCGAGCCGCGACGGGCGACGTGTGGATCGTCCAGGACGCCGATCTCGAGTACGACCCGGCGGACTACGAGCGAATCGTCCGGCCGATCCTGGAGGGCAAGGCCGACGTCGTCTACGGCTCCCGATTCGTCGGGAGCGAATCCCACCGGATCTTCTTCTTCTGGCACTCCCTCGGAAACCGATTTCTCACGTTCCTTTCCAATCTCTTTTCCAACATGAATCTCACGGACATGGAAACCGGCTACAAGGTGTTCCGCCGGGAGATCGGCCGGCGGATCGAGATCGAGGAGAACCGGTTCGGCTTCGAGCCCGAGATCACGGCGAAGGTCGCGAAGCTGGGCTGCCGGATTTACGAGGTCGGCATCTCCTACGCCGGCCGCACCTACGCGGAAGGCAAGAAGATCGGCTGGCGCGACGGCCTGCGCGCGATCTGGTGCATCCTCAAATACAACCTCC
>CAYHQZ010000023.1:0-23590 GCA_964358555.1 uncultured Planctomycetia bacterium | reverse complement strand
TAAACGCTCCCCTGCCTTGGCGCATGTCTGGCCGGACCTTGGGATTCGACCCGGAATCCGCCGCTGAAAGCGTCTTCCGCGGAATCTCCGGCCTTCGTTCCGGGCGTCGTCGGCACCCCCCTGTTCCGTTCCGCCGGCTTCGGACTTCAGGCCCCGGCCCTTAGACTCCCGTATCCGCCCTGAGCCCAAGCCCGTGAGCCCCGCGCGCACCTCCCTCCTTCCCGCCTTTCTGGCCGCCGCCCTCGCCCTCGCCGGCGCGCCGCCGGAAACGACGCCCGCGAAGCCGCCGCCTGCGACGCCACCCGCCCCGGCTCCGCCCCCCGCCAAGGCGAAGGAAATCCCGCTCCCCGAGGGGGCAGTTTCCCGGATCGGAAGCCCCGACGCGAAACCCGACGACAAGCCGGGGACTCTCGCCTTCGCTCCGGACGGGAAGACGCTCGTCACCGGATCGGCCGGGGGCGCCGTCCGCTTCTTCGACCCCGCGACGGGCAAGGAATCACGCCCCGCGATCGCCCTCCCCGATCGCGTGCGCGTCCTCGCCTTCTCCCCGGACGGGGCCACGCTCGCGGCCGGCGGCACGGACGGGTCCGTGCGCCTCGTGGACGTCGCAGGGAAGGAAATCCGGCGCCTCCAGGGACACAAGGAGGACATCCACGCGATCGCCTTCTCCCGGGACGGAAAATCCCTCGCCACCGGCGGCAAGGACGGCACCGCACGAATCTGGGAGGCGGCCACCGGCAAGGAGACCCGCCGCATCGACGACCATGGGGAGTGGTGGGTCCGTTCGGTCGCGTTCGCGCCGGACGGAAAGACCCTTTTCACGGGCAGCGACGACGGCACGGCCCGGATGTGGGACGTTCCGACCGGCCGGCAAATCCGCCTCCTCGACAGCCACAAGGCCTGGATCCGATCCCTCTCCCTCGCCCCGGACGGAAAGACCCTCGCCACCGGCAGCGGCGACAAGACCATCCGCCTCTGGGACATTCCCTCGGGACGGGAAATCCGGAAACTCGACTGCCCCGGCTGGGTCCGCTCCGTCGCCTTCTCCCCGGACGGCCAGACCCTCGCCTCCGCAGGCGAGACCGACGTTCTCTCCCTCTGGGACGCAGCAACCGGCGCCAAGATTCGCGATATTCCGCAGGGCGCCAAGCCCGTCGGCGGCGTGACCTTCTCCCCGGCCGGCGACTGCCTGGCCGCCCGGCTTTTCGACGGAACCATCCTCGTCTGGAACGTCCGATTGATTCGAGGCCCCGTTCGTCCGAACCCGCCTCCCGCGCCCTGAAGTCCCTCCCCGTTCCCGGACACCGGCGCCACGAGTCCGGCGGCGGCGAGGAACGGGAGGCGGGGGCATGGCAGCACAGCATAATGGCCACAAGAGAGCGGCGTCATAAAGCAATTGCGGGCGCGAATCTATTTGTCGATAGGCCAACCTTCAAAATAGCCCGTTTATTTGCTGCCCACATCTAAAATCCCCTCAACTCTATCCACGCCTCGGGTCGCTTGTAAAAGCTCTCGTCAGGAATATGCCCCACATCGAGAGTGATGTGCCTGACGGCTTCCTGCTCGACCAGGCCTTTATACTCAATGCCATGAATTCCCGTAAAGTATTCGACAGCTTTCCGAACTCCCTGGATGTGGTGTAATTTCTCCCAATGCTTCATTGCATTCTCTCCTGTAAAATCATAACCCTCGCCCGTCTTGCCGCAAAACTGGTCAAGCCATGAATGCAAATCAGTAATCATCGGGTCGATGCGCTCCTTCCGGCTAAGATAAAACTCTCCGCCCTGCTTTTCAAGGAAGCCTATTGACCGAACGGCATGAGTCGGCTCAAACAAATCCCTCTTGAGCTGCTTCAGGTTCTTGCCTGTCGCATAAAGCCTTGCGAATTTTTCCGCAAAGCCATTTTGCGCCCAGCGGCGCAATGACTCCTCAAGCGATACTTCCCGGCCTTCCGCCGTGCTTTCGTCATATTTAAAAGCCTCAACCAGCTTATTCTGCATCAGAAATCTTTCGGCCGAAGCCCGAAGTATGATCTCCAGCGGGCAGTACTCAAGTTCAAAGCACGGACAATCCCGCCGAATTTCCTTAAGCGCCAAGCATATTTTTTCCCCGGATTCATTTATGCGTTTAAGCCAAGAGCGCAGCCCGGGTATTTCATCCGATAAACCTTGCCCCGCATTTTGTTGCGCCGGAGAATTCGCCAACGATTCAAAGAATTCGCACTTGATCTGCTCATGCGTCTTTTTTGGTGAATATACGCTCATGAACCTTGCCACCAATCCTCGTCCCATCCATCGCCTGTAAGATTCCTTCCACGGAACTTCCCTCCCCTCGATCTTGCTTTCCTCCCACTTGAAGGCCTCGACCATCTTGTGCTGCTCTAAGAACTTTTCGGGCTCATTTTCGACCCATGCCGCCATCGGGCAATAGTCAAGCTTAGCGCAAGCACAGTCCTCCCTTAGATCCCGGATGACCTTTTTTGCCATTTTAATTCGGAAGCCACTGACGCTTCATTATCTATCCGCCGTACTCGCGCCGTAATTTCTGCGCATACTCATCCGGACGCAACAAGTGCCCCGGGATGGGAAGCGTGCAAGACGCCCGCCGCGAGTCCCAAGCCCAAGTCATGCCCACGGACGGATCATCCCCGAAAATGCAGCGCAAAGTCAAGCCGGCTCCTTTGGCGCCCTGGAGCCCGTAGGGCGCGCGGGCGTGCGCGGTCCCGGGAGACGAAGGAAGGGGCCCAAGGCCGGGAAAGGCACGTCCAAAGGCCAAGGGTTCGCCCGGAATCGGCACCCGGGCGCGGAGGCGGGTGGCCATCCCCGCATCGCTCCTCCGGCTCGCTCGTGTCGGCTTTCTGATCGGCACTTGGTTTTTGCACAAGACGCCAAGCGCCGCTGTTGAAGCCCTGGCGCTGTCCCCATAGAATGCCGGCGTCATGGACGGTCGTTCCCTTGTCTTCTAACCTTCCAAGGAGCAGCAGAATGGCAAAGAGCGTTAAGCCCGCAACGAAGAGCGAGATACTGTCAAATGTCGCAGATGCCACGCAGCTTTCCCGCAAGCAGGTGGCGTCCGTATTTGAAGCCCTTTCCGGCCAGATCGAAGCCGCCGTGGGCAAGAAAGGTCCTGGTGTTTTTGCTTTGCCGGGCCTGCTGAAGATCATGGTCATCCTCAAGCCCGCGACCCCGCAACGCAAGGGCATCAATCCGTTCACCAAACAGGAGCAGATCTTCAAGGCGAAGCCCGCCCGGAAGGTTGTCAAGGTCCGGGCCCTCAAGGCCCTCAAGGACATGGCGAAGTAAAGGATCGAAACGCCAACATAAGCGGCCGCCGCGCGCCCGGGCGTCGTTTACCAAGCCGATGCCCATTCCACCTCTCCGTGCCAGCATGGAGCTCTTCGCCAGCCCGTTGCCTAGCATCCACTGGACTGAGGCGGGCAAAGGTTGTTCCACGCTCTGGCGATCTGAACGCGGCGCACCACCACCCCGGCGGGTCACTCTGGCTGACGACACCACCACGGCTGACAATGCCTATCGGCTGGCCTGTGAAGGCACGGCCTTGCTCTGGCGTGGAGATTTTCACGTCGCCACGCAGTTGCTTCAGGCGCTGGCGCGGCGCGCCGACAAAACCCCCGCACGCAAGCAACGAAAGATAGCAAGAAAATCTGGCCAAGCGACATCCCCTGCCGACACCTTTCACCGGCATCGTCAGGCCCAGTCGCAGCGGGCGCGCATGTTGGGCTTGCTGCTGCTTCCCTTCCATGCGGACTATAGTATTGCACTGCGCCGTGCTCCCGATGCGCGACAAGCCTGCGCGGAAGCCTGGGGTTCAGCAGACGCGGCTGCGGGCGCATCCGTGGCATCCCTGCGCGAGTTGCTGGGCATCATCAGCGCACACGAGTGGCGCAAAAAGGGCGTTGAGATTCCAGCGCTTGGCGATGCGCCAAACAACCGCATTCATCCGCATTACGGAGTGTTCTCTCCGGTACGGGGGGAATACGTGAACCTGGTCGCCACGGCTCCCTTGCCGCTGACCGGGCAGTCCATGTTTGTGGCTTTTGACATTGGCACGGGCACCGGTGTGCTTTCTGCCGTGCTGGCGCATCGCCGCATCGAACATGTCGTGGCGACCGATCAAGACCCGCGCGCGCTGGCCTGTGCGCGTGACAACCTCGCTCGGCTGGGCGTGATTGGCCAGGTACAGGTGGTGCGGGCCGATCTTTTTCCCGAGGGCCGAGCGTCCCTTGTGGTGTGCAACCCGCCCTGGCTACCCGCGCGGCCCAGCGCGCCCATTGAGTCCGCGGTGTACGACGAGGACAGCCGCATGCTGCTTGGGTTCCTGAATGGCTTGGCGGCTCACCTTGCACCGGGCGGCGAGGGCTGGCTCATCTTGTCTGACTTTGCCGAGCACCTGGGCTTGCGCTCACGCGCTGATCTGTTGGCTGCGTTTGAAAATGGCGGATTAAAGGTCGTGGGCCGAATCGATGCCAAGCCACGACATCCCAAGGCGTCGGATGCCAGCGATCCGCTGCACGACGCGCGGGCGCTCGAAGTAACCTCGCTCTGGCGTTTGGCTGCCATTGAATCGCATCCAGCTGCCGAAGCGCCCAGAATCCCCGCTGCGCACTGACGCCTTCGGCAGTCCCGTCGTGGCCGGCATCATCCCGGATTGTAGACCGCCCGCGACTGGCTATACTCCGATTGGGAGCGGATATGCGAACATGTCCTAGCGAGACACCCTGGTGAATAACGGAATATATGCATGGATGAAAGCACGCTGTTTTTGGGCCTGCTTTTTGGATGCATTGGCATGGGATACTTCATATATGGGAAAAAACAGAGGCGCGCAATGCCGCTTATCTCTGGCGTTTACATGTGCGCAAGTCCGTATATCGTGACGAATCCGTGGATATTGATAGCGACGAATATCGTCGCTATCGTGCTGCCGAGATACATAGACATCTGAACGACAAGAGCCATCGGCGACCTGCGTTCTATTTTTTCGCGTCCTTGTAAATCGGGAGGTGGCGGTAGTAGACCTCGAGGGTCATGACGGCGAGCGCGGTGGAGTAGATCCGGCCGCCGGCCGCTCCCCAGAGATCGCCACCCGGGTCCCAGGAGCCGTCGTCCGGGCCGCCGCGGATCTGGGCGGCCACGAGCGGGTCGCGCAGGTTCGCGTTCCAGGCCTTCCAATAGTCGCCGCCCATCTGGAACATCGCCAGCGTCCCGTAGTAGGTGTAGTAGAGGTCCGAAAGATTGGGCTTTCGGGCCTTGTAGTACTCGGCGGCCTTGATCGCGATGGAGGTGTCGGGCGTCATCCCGAGATACAAAAGCGAAAGCATCGTGATCGCCCCCACCGCGTCGATCCCGGCGGTGGTGTTCCGGATGAACTTGTCCCCCTCGCGGGCGTAGAAGATCTTCCAGTCGCCCGCGTTCGAGGTCCCGGCATCCGGGATGACGCCGTCGAAGTGCCGCTTTGCCCCCGCGAAGAGGGACGGGTCGACCGGAAGCTCCGCGAGTTGCGCGGACTTCAGAGCCATCAGGGCCCACCCGGAAATCGAGGTGTCGTTGCGCGCGCGATTTTGGAGGAAGTAGTTCCAGCCGCCGCCGGGGTTCTGGGCCTTCCCGAGATACGCCAGTCCCCGCCGGGCCATCTCCTCTTGGCCACAACCCATCCCGTAGGCCTCGGCGGCGGCGAGGGTGGCGATCCCCTGGGTGTAGTGGCTTCCGGGCCACTTCCCGGTGGTTTTGTCCTGCTTTTGTTCGAGCCAGTAGAGGGTCTCCCGGACAAGCGGCCCGTATTTCGGCGAGGTCGTCGTATGGCCGGCCCCGAGGAAGGTCAGAAGCCCCAGCGACGTCACGGCAACGTCGTAGCCGTCCTGGTCCTCGGGCACCACCTCGGGATGGGGCAATCGCCGCCCCCCGAACCGGCCGCAATCCCAATGGCCGTTGAGATGCGTCCGCGCCAGGAAGGAAAGGCCCCGCTCGACGGCACCTTCGCTCGCGGGCGTCGGGTTGAGCGGCCCGCCGATGGCCAGGCGTTCGGATGCTCCGATCCGGCGATGCCGGAACCGATCCTTGACCGCGGGATTCCCGGCGGGATTCTGGCCGCCCGAGGAAGGGGTGCCGATCCCGAGCACCTCGGCGAGACCCGAGTCGTCGTTCGGCAGGAAGGCGAACCCGGGAGAGGCGCCCGAGAACTCGGGGGCCGGCGATTCGGAACCTGCGGTTTCGAATTCCTCGCGGGGAACCGAGATCGGCCGGGGGGGATCGAGGGAAACGACGCGGACGGATTCGGCGACCGGGAGAACTTCGGGAAGGACCGGCCCTTCCACCGGTTCCGGGGACAGAATCGGCTGCGACGGTTCGGCGGGCGGGTCCTCTGTCTGGACGCGCGTGTCGATGGCATCGATGGAAGGCGGCCGGACCGCCGCCGCCACGAAGAGCGACAGGATCAGGAGCAGGATCGTGTGGAAGCCGCAGGACGCCATCCACGACGGCGCGACGACGCGGACTTCCCTGTCGCTCATGTTCATGGGAACGAACCGTGCGGAGGAAGGTTCAGAAACAGGCCGGGCCGCGGCAGGCTTATTTTCGGACGCGGAAGCGCTTAGCCGGAACCGCCGACTTCGGGGAGCCGGGCGAAGAGACCGCGGACGTCTTCCCGGACGTTTCCGCCCGAACGGCCGTCGCCGAGGCCGCGGACAGCCCCCGGGGAGCGCCAATCGCATTTTCCGATGCCTTGATCCGTGGGGCCAGGTGGCAGACGAGCAGGAACGTCAGCAGGAGCGCCGTCCTCCAGGCGGTTCGGGCGGCAGTCTTGAACAAGGGATCCCTCTTATCTCCTTGGAACGTCGGAGGGTTCAATGCTCATGACGGCCTCGAGACGCAATCCACGTCCCGGAAAGAAGTTACTTCAACAGGACGTCGTCGAAGGAAACCGTGGCCGAGCCCGTGCCCGAAGAACTTCCGTTCAATCCCGGCTTGCCGGTGGTCCTGCTCGTCCAGCCCGTCTGCACGTACGGCCAGGTCGCCGGCTCCGCGGCGCCGTCCGCCCAGACCTTTCCGTAAAGCGTCGTGCCCTCGATCTTCATCTTGAAGCGGTACCACGTCCCCACCGTCCAGGTGAAGGCGTAACTGTTTCCCCAGGCCACGCCGTCATTGAGGAACTGGACCTTGTTCACGCCGTGGAAGAGCAGGTTGTAGCCCTTGCCGTTCGCATCGTTGCGCAGGCTCACCCCCGCGCGGGCGAAGTCGCCAACGTTCCAGACGTCCACCCGCACCTTCGCTTCGATCGTGAGGTTCCCGCCGTAGGCCAGATCATTCACGATTGCCTTCTTCGGATCGCCGGCGGCCGTGCTGGTCTGGCGCAGGATCTGCCCCGTTTCCGACCACGTCCCGCCCTTCAAGAGCCAGGCGGTCCCGAGCGAGTTGTTGTTGAAATCGTCGAAGAAGAGGGCGCCCTGGAGCGTGATGCTGAACGTCTGGGCGGCCGACTCGTCCACGCCGCCGTTCGCGGTCCCGCCGTCGTCCTGCAGCGAAATCGTGACGACCGCCGTTCCGCTCGCGCCCACGACCGGCGTATAGGTCAGCGTTCCGGTGGCCGAGACGGCCGGCTGAACGGTGAAGAGGGCGTTGTTGCTGTTCGTCACGTCGAACGTGAGCGCCTGCGCGCCCTCGTTGGAGGGGCCCGAGCGGACGGCGGTCGCGAAGCCTGCCACCGTCTGCGCCCCGAGGGTCGAAAGCGCCGTCTGGTCGGCGCCCTTCGCGAACGACGGGACGTCGTTGACGGGCGTCACCGTGATCGTGAAGGTCCGCGTGGCGGTGGGATTCAGGAACTGGCCGTCGTTGGCCGTCACGGTGATCGTCGCCGACCCGTTCGCGTTCGCGACGGGGGTGAAGGAGAGGGTGCGGGTCGCGCCGGTGCCGGTGATCGTCGGGTGCGGCACGACCGCGGGAGCGCTGGACGTCGCGGTCATCGTCACGGTCTGGGTGCCGTCCTCGCCCGCGCCGGCGGAGACGTTCGTAATCGAGACGGGCGTCGCCGCGGCGTCCTCGAGAACGGTTTGCGGAGAAATCGCGTCGAAGGAGGGGACGTTGTTCGGAATCGGCGTCCCGACGGTCACGGCCTGGTTGGCGCTGAAATCCCCGAAGGCCCCGACGCCGTCCTTGGACATCCGCCATTGGAAGTTGTAGTTCCCGGCGGAGCCGGGGGCCATCGCGGTGAACGAGAACGTGACGACCTGTCCCGGCCCGATGGAATCGGCGTCGCCCAGGAGGACGCGGCTCATGCCCCAGGACGCGTTGTCCGCGGGATTCTGCGAGGCGAGCTTGAAGAGGCCCGCCTTCGTCCAGGTGGCGGTGCCGGTGTTCTTCATCGAGACCCAGACGGCGGAGGTCTCGCCGGTGGCCATCGCGGCGGGCGGGTTGGAGGCCGCCACGAACGCGGCGGAATTCGCGACGGTGTAGGACGGCGTGCCCTGGATCGAGACGTCGTCGAACGAAACCGTCGCCGAGCCGGTCCCGGAAGAGCTTCCGTTCAGCCCCGGCTTGCCCGTCGTCCGGCTGGTCCAGCCCGCCTGCGTATACGGCCAGGTCGCCGGCTCCGCGGCGCCGTCCGCCCAGACCTTGCCGTAGAGGGTCGTGCCCTCGATCTTCATCTTGAAGCGATACCAGGTCCCCACCGCCCAGGTGAAGGCGTATTTGTTCCCCCACACCACGCCGTCGTTCAAAAACTGCACCTGGTTCACGCCGTGGAACAGGAGGTTGTAGCCGTTCCCGCTGGCGTCGTTGCGCAGGCTCACCCCCGCGCGGGCCGAGTCGCCGGCCGCCCACGTGTCCACCCGCACCTTCGATTCGATCGTGAGGTTCCCGCCGTAGGCCTGGTCGTTGGCGATCGCCTTCTTCAGGCTCGCCGCCGCCGTGCTCGCCTGGCGCAGGATCTGGCCCGTCTCGGACCACGTCCCGCCCTTGATGAGCCAGGCGGCCTTCAGGGAATTGTCGTTGAAGTCGTCGAAGAAGAGGGCGCTGCGGACGGCGATGAGGAACGTCTGCGCCAGGGACGAGTTGCTCCCCCCCCCGTCGTCCCGGAGGATGACGGTGACCGTGGCCGTCCCGTCGACGCCGGCGCGCGGGGTGTAGGCGAGCGTCCCGGCCGCGGAAATCGCGGGCTGGACGGAGAAGAGGCCGGAATTCGAGTTCGTGACGGCGAAGACGAGCGTCTGGCCCGCTTCGTCCGCAGGACCCTTCGAGAGGGCCGTCGCCCAGCCCGCGACCGTCTGCGCGCCGGCGGTCGAGGAGGCGTTCTGGTCGGAGCCCTTCGTGAACGACGGGGCGTCGTTGACGGGGTTCACGTTGATCGTGAAGGCCTGCTGGAACGTGTTGTTCTCGCTCGCGCCGTCGTTCGCCGTCACCGTGATCGTGACGTTGCCGTTCATGTTCGCGACGGGCCGGAAGGAGAGCGTCCGGGTCGCGCCCGTGCCCGTGATCGTCGGGTTCGGGATAACGGTAGGCGCGCTGGAGACGGCCGTCATCGTCACGGTCTGGTAGGCGTCCTGGTCCGCGCTCCCGGCCGTGACGCCGGTGATCGAGAAGCTCGTCGTGCCCGAGTCCTCGTTGACCGTCCGGTCCGTGATGGCGTTGAAGGCCGGGGGGATGTTGGGGACGTCGGGATAGATGGTCACGTCGATCGTGTCCGTGTCCGTCGTGCCCGTGCCGTCCGTCACCGTCAGCGTGACGGAGTAGACGCCCTCGGAGGCGTAGGCGTGGGTGGGCGAGACTCCCGTACCCGTGGCGCCATCCCCGTAGTCCCAGGCATACGAGGCGATCGGGCCCTCGGCGTCCGTGGAGGAAGCCCCGCTGAAGGCGATCGTGTCGCCCACCTCGGCCGAGGTCGGGCTCGCGGCCGCGACCGCGGTCGGCCCGGTGTTCAGAAGGGGCTTGTAGACGTTCAGCCGCCCGCCGGTCGTGCAGCGGGTGGCCCAGTAGGTCGCCGGATCCACCGAGGAGAGGAGCCGGGCGCGCGCGGCGGTGTGGCTCATCCCCGGGAACCGGGCGTAGAGAAGGACCAGGGCGCCGGCGACGTGCGGCGTCGCGATGGAGGTGCCGTTCATCCAGGCGTACCAGGTCCCGGAGGTGTAGATGTTCGTGGAGAGAACCTCCACGCCGGGCGCGGCAAGATGGACGGTGGTGGAGCCCCAGTTCGTAAGAGAATAGTACTCGTCGTTGATGTCCGAGGCGGCGACGGAGATGACGTTCCCGGTCGTGTAGTTGGCGGGATAGACCGGCGTCGTGTTGTTGTTCGAGGCGGCGTTGCCGGCAGCGGCAGCGATCAGGATGCCCGCGGTGTGGGCCCGCTGGACGGCGTTCTGCAGCTCGACCGGGACCGACGACCCCGAAACCGTCCAGGAGGCGTTGATGATCTTGGCCCCCTTGAGCCGGGCGTAGTCGATCGCCTCAATGGCGTCGGCCACGCTGCCCTCCCCGGCCGGCCCCATGAACTTCAGGTTCATGAGTTTTACGTTCCAGGCCACGCCCGCGACGCCCTCGGCGTTGTTCCCGACCGCGCCGACGACGCCCGTGACGCAGGAGCCGTGGCCGCTCTCGTCGTTCGGGCTGCCGTCGTTGCGGAGGAAGTCGTAGCCGTAGATGTCGTCCACGTAGCCGTTGGCATCGTCGTCCACGCCGCCGCTCTTGCCGAGCTCCCCGGGGTTCTTCCAGAGGTTCGCGGTCAGATCGGGATTGGTGAGCGCGACGCCGGTGTCGAGGACCGCCACGACGATCGAGGTGGATCCCTTCGTGAGATCCCAGGCCAGGTTCGCCTTGATCTTCGGGAGCGCCCACTGCGAGGAGTAGAAATCGTCGTTCGGGGTCGTCGCGGCGACGCGCGCGATGACGTTCGCGAAGACCTCGTCGAGACCGGGCGCGCCGGCGAACCGGGCGACGAGATCCTCGGGCTGCAATCCCGGCGGGCAGCGGACCCGCCAGAGATTCCGGCTGGCCGACCGGCGGATCGGCTCGAGCGAGCGCGCCTGGAACCACGCAAGGCTTTCGGGCTCCGAGATGCGCTCGTCGAGGACGAACAACGCCTCGCCCGCAATCATCTCGGAGGTTCCGAGGACCCGGCCGGCGGATCCCACGGACTCGATTTTCCGGATGGAAAAAGGCGGGCTTGAGCGGATCGTCTCCCGAATCGAGACGCCGGGAGCCGCCTCGGCGAGGCCCGCGGCACGATCCCGGGCGCGCTCGATGGCCAGCGCGAAGGGATCGTGCGTCCGCGTGGCGGGGACGGATTCGGCTGCCGGCGAGACGGCGGACGGCTTCGAGCCGCGGCCGGCATCGGGCGGGGAGGAAGGTCCGAAGAGAACGACCCCGAGGAACAGAACGACGACGACGGCGCCCGAAAGGCCCGCTCGACGAAGGCTCATGGAGAAATCTCCCTACGGCCGGGCCCCGTCCCCACCCCCCCCGGGGGCCAGCGAAGGTGTCATTGTATCGCCCGGAAAGCCCTCCTCCAACCCCTCGAGAACAGGAATTCCCCGCGCGGCTACTCGTATCGAAGGGCCTCGATGGGATCCAGACGGGAGGCGCGAAGCGCCGGGTAGAGCCCGAAGAAGACGCCGACCCCGCCGGAGAAGAGGACCGCCAGTGCCGCAGATCCCGGCGAGAGGAACGTCGGCCACTGGAACTGGCGAGAGATGAGCACTGCAGCGCCGTAACCGATCGCCATCCCGACGATGCCGGCGGCAATGGCGATCACGATGGACTCCGCCAGGAACTGCAGGAGGATGTCCTGCCCGCGCGCGCCCACGGCCATCCGAAGGCCGATCTCGCGGGTCCGCTCCACCACGGACACGAGCATGATGTTCATGATCCCGATCCCCCCGACGACGAGGGATATGGACGCGATCGCAACGAGGAGGATCGTCATCACGCGGGAGGTCTGCGTCATCATCGAGGCGATCTCCGCCTGGGTCATGATGTTGAAATCGTCCTCCTCCGATTCCCCCAGGCGGTGGCGCTGGCGCAGGAGCGCCTTGATCTCCCGGAGCGCGTCTTCCACGGCGGCCGCGGAGACGGCCGAGACCAGGAACTGATGCACGCTGTTCAGCGTGGAACGCTGGAAGTAGCGCCGGGCGGCCGTCCAGGGGATCAGGACGATGTCGTCCTGATCCATCCCCATCGCGTTCGTCCCCTTCGCAGCGAGGACCCCGGCGACCCGGAAGGGGAGGTTCCGGATCCGGATTGACTTGCCAATCGGCGAGTCGCTCTCGAAAAGGTTCTGGGCCACCGTCCGGCCGAGGACGCAGACCTTCGCGCCGGCGGCAACGTCGTGCTCGGTGAAGAAGTTCCCGTCGGAGACCTCCCAGTCGCGCACCGAGAGGAAGGCCGTGGAAACGCCGTAGAAATTCGAAGGGTTCCAGTTCTTGTCCCCGAACGCGACCTGCGAGCGCGAGGGATAGATCACGGGAGAAAGCGCCTCGACGGCGGGGACCTCCCGGAGGATGGCATCGCCGTCCTCGGGGGTGAGAGATGCGCCCGACCCGGCCCCGGCCGAAATCCGGCCCATGGACGCCGCGCCCGGGCGGATCATGAGGAAGTTCCGCCCCATCGAGGCGATCGAGTTCTGGACCATCGAGGAGGCCCCCTGCCCGATGGCGACCATCGCGATAACGCTGGCGATTCCGATGACGATCCCGAGCATCGTCAGCGCCGTCCGGACCTTGTTCCGCAGCAACGCCCGCAGCGCCAGCGTGAAGACGGCGGTCAGGCTCACGACTCGTCCCCCTGGATTTCCCCGTCCCGCATCCGGATCCGCCGGCGGGCCCGGGCGGCGACCTCGGGGTTGTGCGTGACCACGATGATGGTGATCCCCTCCGCGTTCAGCCGATCGAAGACCCCGAGGATTTCCTGCTCGGACTTCGTGTCGAGGTTCCCCGTCGGCTCGTCGGCGAGGATGATGGACGGCTTGTTCACCAGCGCCCGCGCGATCGCGACGCGCTGCTGCTGGCCGCCGGAGAGCTGGCTCGGATGGTGGGTCGCACGATCAGAGAGGCCGACGCGCTCGAGGGCGGCGGCGGCGCGCACATGGCGATCCCTCGATGCCTCCCGGCCCGCGTACAGGAGCGGCAGTTCCACGTTCTCCTGGGCCGATGTCCGCGAAAGGAGGTTGAAACTCTGGAAAACGAAGCCGAACGTTCGGTTCCGGACGCGCGCGAGCTCGTCGCGCTTGAGCCCAGAGACCTCCCGACCCTCGAGGACGTAGCGGCCCGATGTGGGGCGATCCATGCAGCCGACGATGTTCATGAGCGTCGTCTTGCCCGAGCCCGAGGGGCCCGTGATCGCGGTGAACTCCCCCGGCTCAAGGGCCAGCGAGATCTCGCGAAGGGGGATGATTTCCACCTCCCCCACGCGGTAAATCTTCGTCACTCCCTCGAGGGAGATGATCGGAGCGGAGGACATCGAGCCCGGGCCCCTAGTGGTCGCGACCGCCTCCGGGGGGGCCTCCGCGGCCGCCACCCGGGGGACGGGACGGCAGGAAAGGATTCTTCATCCCGCTGGCCGAGTTGCCGCCCTCGATCGCGACCCCCACGATCACGTCCTGGTCCGCCTGGAGCGAGCCGGCGACAACCTGGGTGAAGCTTCCGTCGGTGGCCCCGAGCCGCACGCGGACGGAACGGGCGAGATTCCCGCTGGGCACCCAAACCGTCGCCCACGACTTTGCCCCGCCCTTCCGCTCGCCGCCGCCCTTCCGTTCGGCTTTGCCCTTTCGCTCGCCGCCGTTCTTGCCGCCGTTCTTTCCGCCGTTCTTGGCCTCGCCCTTGCCTTCGACCTTCGGCTCGCCTTCTCCCTTGCGGGCCTCCCCCTCATCCGCCGGGGCCGGCTCGGCCAGTACGGCCGTCTCGGGCGGCGTGTAGCGAAGCGCGGCGTTCGGGACCTTGAGGATGTCCGAAAACCGCTCGATCTCGAAAGTGACGTCGGCGGTCATCCCGGGCAAAAGCTTCGAGGACGGGTTGTCGGCGGAAATCACGACCGTGTAGGTGACGACGTTCTGCTGGGTCGTCGGCTCCAGCCGGACCTGAGCGACCTTTCCGCGCAGCGTGGTGTCCTTGAAAGCGTCCACCGCGAAGGCGACCTCCTGGCCGGCCGCGATCCGCGCGATGTCCGCCTCGGGGACGCTGGCCAGGATCCGGATCTTGGCGAGGTTGTCCGAGATCACGAAGATCGTCGGGGCCGAGAGGCTCGCGGCGACGGTCTGGCCGACGTCGACGTTGCGCGACACGACGACGCCGTCGATGGGCGAGGCAATCGTGGTGTAGCCGAGGTTCACCTCGCTCATCTTCAGGGTGGACCGAGCCTGGGAGACGACGGCCGCGGCGATCTTCTGCTGGGCTTCGAGGGATTTGTAGTTGGAAACCGCCGTGTCGAGATCCGAGTCGGAAATCAGCTTCTTGTCCGCAAGCTCCTTGGAGCGCTCCATCTCGCGCTTGGCCTGTTCCAGCAGCACCTTCGCGCGCTCCTGGTCGGCCTCGGAGCGGGCGAGGTTGGCGCGATCTTGGTCCACGCGCGCCTGGAACGGGGCGGGGTCGATTTCCGCGAGGACCTGCCCCGCCTTCACGAGGTCGTTGTAGTCCGCGTGGAGCCGGGCGATCGTCCCCGAAACCTGCGTGCCGACCTGGACCTGCTTCACCGGCTGCACGGTCCCAGTCGTGTTGACAGTGACGAGGATCTCGCCTTTTTCGACCTTGGCGAACCGGAAGGAGACCGGCTTCTCGCCCCCGCCCAGAAACATCTTCCAGGCGAGCACTCCCGCGACCAGAACGAGAACCAGGATGACGACGACTTTTTTCACGGCCCGCCGCCCTTCTCCCCCTCGCCTTTCTTTTCCTCCGGCTTCTGGTCCTCCGCCTTCTTCTCCTCTGGCTTTTTTGCGCCGCCCTCCCGAATCCCCATGGCTTTCTTCAGGGACGCCTGCGCGATCTGGAAATCGAAGCGGGCCTGGACCTCCTCGCCCCGGGCGTTGGAGAGCGACACCTGGGCATCCGTCAGGTCCACGGAAGAGGACTTCCCGACCTTGTAGGAGGCCTGGACGAGCTCAAGGTTCTCCTCGGCCTGCTTCACCGTGAGGGCCGCAATCTTCTGGCGCTCGCGGGCGTCCTCGAGGGAGGCGCAGGCGCGTCGGACCTCGAGGGCGATCTCCTGCTCCGTGCGGGCGCGGTTCACGCGGGCGACGCGCAGCGAGGCGATCGATTCCCGAATCGCAAAGGTCTTCGCGCCACCGGAGAAGAGGACCGCGTCGAGGACCGGGCCCGCGGCCCAGGACCATCCCCAGGGCGAGGCGACGGGGGACATCGTCTTGCTCGCGGAGAGCGAGCCCTTCAGCGAGATCGAGGGAAAGAGATCCGCGACGGCGGCATCCAATGCGGCCTCCGCGGCGCGCTCCCGGAAGTCCAGCGCAAGCAGGGCGGGATGATCCCGGCGGGCCCGGGCGAACGCCTCCTCGAACGAAGGCGAAGGCTCGTCCCGGAATTCGGGACGCGCCACCTTGTATCGGGGATCCTCGGCCAATCCCAGCGTCCCCTGCAACACCGCGCGGGCCACCGTCAGGGCCGTCCGGACCCGGACGAAGTTCAGCCGGGCGTTGCCGAGGTCCACCTGGGCCTTCGTGAGGTCGTAGCGGACGCGGGCCCCGACCTGGACGAAGCCCTCCGTCTGCTTGAGGCGGACCTCGAACTGCCGGACCGTTTCCTCCGCGACGCGGACCAGTTCCTCCTGCTTGAGCACGTTGAAGAAGGCCTGCCGGAAGTTGAAGGCCGTGTCGTTCTCGGAGGACGCGAGGTCCTGGTCGGAGGCCAGGAGCTCCTCCAGGGCGGCCCGGATATCGGCGCGGGCCTGGCCGAAATCGAGCAGGAGCATGCGCAGCGAAAGCCCCCCGGAGACCTTCTTCTCGACGTCCGTGTGCGTCGAGGGATCGATCGTCCCCTTCTGGCTCCACTGGACGTCGGCCGAGGCGGAGATCTGGGGCCAGAGGACAGACCGGCGGATCCCGGCGCGCGCCTCCGCCGCCGAAACCCGCGCGCGGGAGGCGGCCACGGCGGGGTTGTGCCGCAACGCCAGCCCCAGCCCCTGCTCGATACCAAGGGTCGTCCCGGATCCGAGCCCGAACTCGGCGGCCGTGGGCGTGCGCTCGCCGGGCTCTCGGACGCGGCCCTCCCGGGCGATCCGGGCCGCGCGAAGATCCGCGCAACCGGCGAACACCGCCGCGAGGGCGAGCGCGGAAAGAAGCGTCCGCCGCGAGGGCGGCGAAAGACGATGAATGGAGAGCATTTCAGTTAAGTAAGTATTTACTGACTTCCGGCAAAATGCAAGGGGGATTGCCGAGACCGGAAGCGGCGAAAAGCCGGCATGGGAGGGCCTACTCTTCCCCGGCCCGCACGCCCATCGCGAACCAGAGGACGCCGATCTCGGTTTCGCTCAAGACGCGGTGCAGCGGCCGCGCGGCAACGGCCTTGAGGACCCACGTCCCGCGCTGCTCGGACAGGCGGCTCACGGATCCTGCGGCCGTCCGCCAGGCGTGGTCTCCTTCCGGCCGGCCGAGCACGAAGACCTGCGGCTTTTCCCGGAAGGAGATCGGTCCCTCGGGATCCGAGAGGTCGACCCAGCCCTCGGCCGTCCGGCTCTCGGGCTTGCCCGCGATCCGCCCGCGCCCGAAGAAGATCCGGTCGAACTTCCGAAGCGAACGCGCGAGCCGCTCGATCAGGCCGTGGAAGCGGACGGAGAACTCCTCGGCCTCCTTCTGGAACGCAGCGCGGGCCTGATCGAAGGGGGCCTTCGGCTGGTAGGACGCCGGCACCGCCGCCATCCGCGAGAGCGTCCGACCGCGCGCGCCCGCCCCCTCGGCCAGCGTCATACGAATCGGGGGGATTTCCTTCCAGCGGGTCTCGAGATCGGGATTCGCCGGATCGAGCGAGCCCGTCCGGAGGACGCAGGACTTCTGCAGCGCCAGGGGCTCCTCGAGCCGCTTTTCGAGGGCGTCGGCGGAGGTTTCGATCTTCCGCGTTTGCGCAAGCCCCGCCTGGAAATTCGTCCGCACGCCCAAAAACGAGGCCAGCCCCACGACAAACACGACGAGTCCCACAACGAGGATCGAGGCGGCCGCGATCCTCACGGGGCCTCCCGGACGTCCCCCACCGCGAACCACATGAACTCGATCACGCGATCCTGCGGAACCTGCTCGCTCTCGGAAAACGCCCGGACCTGGAAGCGGTAGCCCTCCGGCCCCTTGTCCACGGAGGAGACGCCTGCAACGTCCTCGGTGGCAGCCATGTATTTCGGGTTGCGCGGATCGGAGCGGACGACCGCGTTCGGAGCGAGGAAGACCGAGGGGGTGTTCTCGAAGGGGATGGGTTTTCCCTCGAAGACGAGTTCGACCGTCTGGAGGGCCTCGCGCCCGCCCTTCGGGATCGTGACGGCGCCGGTCCCGTAGAAGAAGGTGTCGAACTTCCTGTGCTTCTTGCGGAGCCGCTCGATCTCGGAGACGACCTGCTCGATCCGGAGCCTAAACTCCTTGTGCTTCTCCTCCAGTTCCGCCTTCAACTGCGAGAAGTCCGTGATCTTCACGAACGAGGATTCGAGGTCCGCCATCTTCGTCTCCAGCCCTTTGGCGGCGTCCGTGCCTTCCTCTGCCTTCTTCTGGAGGGCCTTCACGTCCTCCCAGCGCTTGTCCAGCTCGTCCTTCAGGACGAACTGCTTGTAGACCTGGAGCATCGGCCGGGTGTCGGTTTCGATTTTCTGGAGGTGCAGCTGGTTTTTCTCGACCTCCGCGATCCCCTTCTCGACCTTGGAGCGCTCGCCCAGGAGCCACACCCCGACGCCGCCGAACGCGAGACCCAGCACGATCGTCAGGATGGGAAAGATGTCGGCGCGTTTCTTCGGAAGGCCCCGGGCGGGGGCCTCCGGAATCGGCTCGTCCTCGGGCAGTCCTTCGGGTGCATCGGCCGGCGGCTTCGGCATGGGGAGAGTTTCCCGCTTCCGGGCGGGGGTTTCAAGGTTCGACCGGGGCGCCCGGAAGGAATCCATCGCCCCGGAGCGGGAAGGCGACGGGTGCCCCCGTCCGGGCCGAGCGATAGATCCCGAGGACGAGTTCGAGGGCGTTCTTGCCCTCGAGGCCGTCCACCGCGGGCTCGCGGCCCTCCCGGATCGCGCCAATGAAGTCCTCGATCTGACGGATATGCCAGGTGATCGGGAACGCCATCGGATCGGAGGCGCCGGTGCCGGCCGCCTCATCCACGTCCCCGGACTCGTCGCCGGGCTTGGGGTCCAGGATCTCCCAGCGCGCGATTTTTCCGCCCTCGATGACGACCGTCCCGCGCGTCCCGCGGACCTCGAGGCGCTCGGGGGCGCCGGGCCAGAAGGCGGTGGAGCCCGAGACGAGGCCGAGCGCGCCGTTTTCAAACCGGAGGGCCGCGACACCTTGGTCCTCCGCCCCCATCCGGTGGTTCGCGGTGTCGACCTGGGCCCAAAGCGAGCGGACCGGGCCCATGATCCAGCGGAGCACGTCGAGCGTGTGGATGGACTGGTTGATGAGCGCCCCGCCCCCGCCGGCCGACGCGCCCCCCTTCCAGTCGGCCGAATCGTAATAGGACTGGGGGCGGTGCCACTGGACGAACGCGTCCCCCTGCAGGAGCTTGCCGAGGCGTCCCTCGTCCACGAGCCTTTTCAGCGCCCGGAAGGACTTCTTCCATCGGTATTGAGAGACGATGGCGAGCCGGACGCGGGCGGCCTTGCAGGCGGCGATGAGGGCGTCGGCGCGTGGCAGCGTCGTCTCGACGGGCTTCTCGCAGAAGACGTGCTTGCCCGCCGCGGCGGCCGCCTCTGCAATCTCGAGATGCGTCCCCGGCGGCGTGCAGACGGAGACCGCGTCCACGTCGGACCGCGCGACGAGCGTCCGCCAGTCCGGCGTCCACTCCGCCCCGTATTCGGCGGCGAAGTTCCGCCCGGGCGCCTCCCGGCGGCTCGCGATGGCGACGAGCCGCGCGTCGGGAATCTCGCGCAGGCTCCGCGCGTGCGCCGGCCCCACAAGGCCGCAACCGATCATGGCGAAGCGGACGGGCGGCGGCATGCGCCGAGTGTCCCGATTCGACGCCGGAATGGCAACGGGGGCGCGGCACCTATGCGCCCGGTCTCCGCGCGAGCGAAGGAAGGAATCAAACGAATTGGTCTGTGGTACAAACCGGGCACGGGTTCGGGGCGGGGGTTCGTCTTGCGCTCCCGGTCTCCGCACGGTCCACGACAGGCAGACAAATTCATGACGTTGGACCGCGCTCCGACAGGTCGCTGCAATCCATTCCCTTGTATACGACCCGAAACCGGACAGATTTCTTACCAGTTAGGGCACAAACCGGTAACTTTCGTGACCACTTTGGGGGAGGTGGGCACCGATTTGAAATAACCGAACACCTCCTCTTGGGTTTCTCCCCCTACAGCCCGAACGCCTTGCGGAGACCAGTTTCCACGCGAGCCCAGTCCGCCGGGTGGAGGGTGCCGAGGGAATAGCGGATGAGCGTCTTCTCCACAGAAAAGAGGTTTGAAAGGCGAACGGTGCTCGGGTGATGGAGCCCGCCCGCCTGCCAGTGCGACAACGGCACATCGCCCGGCCCCGGCCGCTGGTGGTAGCGGGGCTGGCTGCTGATCGCGCAGACCAGCACGTCGGGCAGTCCGCGATGGAAGGAATCCGCGCTCAACACCAGGGCCGGACGGGGCTTCGAGCCGGCCTGGTTGGAGAAGGGAACGCTAACGACAACGACTTCGCCGCGCCTATAGGTAGTCGTAGAGGGCATCCGGTTCCCCTCCCCATGCCTGCGACAACCGCTTCCGGGCCATTCCCTTCCAGTCCATCTCCTCCAGATCGGCTTCCGTTATGGGCTGGATCATAGCGTAGGGCTTCCCGTGCCGGGTCACGAGGATCGCCTCCCGCCTTCGCTGGGCCCGGGCGAGATACCCCGACAACCGGTTTTTCACTTCCGCGACGCTCGCGAATCTCATGCCACCTCCAATTCTGGCCATAAGTATAGCCATTTTTTCGAGGCCCAGCCGATCCCGCCCCCTACACCTCCAGCTCGACCTTCACCCTCGCCGCGCGGGGGTGGCGCTTGAGGAGGGGGCGGACGACGGATTCGAGGAAGGCGCAGGTCTGGCGGGGGGCCAATCCCACGTAGCGGGCGGGATCCAGCAGGCGGTCCCAGAGGCCGGCGAGCATCGAGAAGGAGGGGTCGGCGCGCAGCCGGCCGATGAGGTCGTTCACGGCGCCCGACTCGCGGATGGCCTTCTTCGCGGCGTGGGCATGGACGCGAATCCGCTCGTGAAGCGCCTGGCGGTCGCCGCCCTTTTTCGTCGCCTCCATGAGGATGTTCTCGGTGGCGGAGAAGGGCAGCTCGCGCTGCAGGTTCGATTCGATGACGCGCGGGAAAACCTGCAGGCCGCGCGAGACATGGACGCCGAGGCGCAGGATGCCGTCGGTCGCGAGGAAGAGATCGGGGATGACGATCCGGCGGTTCGCGGAGTCGTCGAGGGTGCGCTCGAGGAACTGGACGGCGGCGGTAAGGCCGGTGTTGAGCGACGTCGCGAGGACGTAGCGCGAAAGGGCCGCCATCCGCTCGGAGAGCATGGGGTTTCGCTTGTAGGGCATCGCCGACGAGCCGACCTGGTGGGCCTCGAAGGGCTCTTCCAATTCGCCCATGTGCTGCAGGATCCGAACGTCCTGGCTCATGCGCGAGGCGGACGAGGCGATCCCGGCGAGGACGTCGGTGACGCGCTGGTCGAACTTCCGCGGATACGTCTGCCCCGTGACGGGGAAGGCCGCCTCGAAGCCGAGCTTTTTGCCGACGAGCCTTTCCAGCGCATCCACCTTGGCGGGCGTCCCGAGGAGCGCCAGGAAGGATGCCTGCGTCCCGGTCGTCCCCTTGATCCCGAGCCAGGGGAATTTCCCGAGGAGCCGCTCCACCTCGCACAGATCGTCGGCGAGGTCCTGCAGCCACAGGCAGGCCCGCTTGCCCACCGTCGTCGGCTGGGCGGGCTGGAGGTGCGTGAACCCAAGGCAGGCCAGATCCGCGTGGCGCCCGGCGAAGCGCGCCAACGCCTCCACCCACGCGGCCAGAAGATCGCGCACCCGCTCGAGGGCCTCGCGCATCGCAAGCAAGTCCGCGTTGTCGGTCACGAGCGCGGAGGTCGCCCCGAGGTGGAGGATCTTCCCCGCCTTCGGGCAGAGGACCGCGAAGGCCTGGAGGTGCGCCATCAGGTCGTGGCGGGTCTCCTTCTCGCGCTTCTTCGCAACTGCGAGGTTGAGATTGCCTTCGTTCCTCTTCAGCTCCGCGATCTGGACGGCCGTGATGGGAAGCCCCAGTTCCCGCTCCGCCTCCGCGAGCGCAATCCAGACGCGGCGCCAGTGCCGAATCCGGCGCTCGGGCGAGAGGGCCTCGACCATCCCGGGGGAGGCGTAACGGGTCGCGAGGACGTCCTCGAAGGCGATGGAGGATTTCATGGCGGCCACAGTCTCCGGCCTTCCGCCGCGGGTTTCAACGGCCGCGTCAGCCCCCGAACACCTCGACGTAGCGCATCCGGAGATCGTAGAGGACGCCCTCGATGGCCGTCGCCTCCTGGACGTCGATGTTCCCGGCGGTCTTCTGCTTGAGAATGTCGAGCAGATCGATGATGTAGCGCGCCTGCTCGGGATCGGGCTCGGCCCTTCCCGTCGCGGGATGCGCGACCTCGCCGAGGGCCATGAGGGCCTGCGTCGCGAGAGTCTCGATGTGGCCGAGAAGCGAAGGCGCGGGAAGGCCCCGGCCGCCGCGAGAGGCGGGCCGCTTGGGGGCAGCGCCCTTCGCGGGGTCGGAACCCTTCGGCGCGGCCGCGCCCTTCCCGGGGGCGCCCGGGGCCTTTGCCGCCTCGGAGGGCCTGGCGAGCGCGACCGGTTCCACCTCCACCTTCTGGCGCTCCTGCTGGATCCGCTGCTTCCAGTCCTCGTCGACCTTCTTCGAGGGGATTTCCTTCGGGGGGACAGGGGGGACGGCGGGCGGAACGGCGTCGTCGGTCATTTCGCTTTTTCCTCCGATGGGTTCGCGGCCAGCGCCTCCTTGGCGAAAGTCCAGAGGGTCCGGGCGTCCGTTCCCGATCCGGCGGCGAACGCCACGGAATTCCCGGTCCAGTGCAGCGCGGCGGCAAGAGAGTCGCCGGAAAATCCGCTTCCGATCGTCGAAGCCGCCGGATCGATCCCCTTGCCGTCGGCGCCCTTGATCAGGAGAGCCTCGAAATCCTCCGAACGCGGGAAGCGGGCCTTCAGGACCTGGGAGAACGCCTCCTGGAATTCCTTGGCGTCCTGCGGGGAGTCCCAGACGATGCGCCAGACGAGGCGGCCGTCCTTCCGGAGCGCGTAGCGATCGCCTCCCCACCCCGCCGCGGCCTTCTCGGCGGCCTTCCGGGCCTCGGCGCGGCCCTTCCCGGCGGCGCGCAGGCCCTCCTCGAGGAGGCACTCGATCGCGAACTCGCCCAGGGTGTCGGCGTCCTCGGCCTCCTTTTCGCCGGGCATCGAAACCGCGACGGGCTCGTCGGGCTTTTCGCCGAGGAATTTTTCGGGGTGGAGGATCTGCTCGGAAGAGCGCGGGGGCTTTTCGTAGCAGGCGTCCACGCCGGCCCAGCCCTTGCCCTCCTTGGCCTTCGCCACGAACGTCCCCCCGATGAAGTAGGGGTCGATCAGGCTGCGGCGGAAGAACAGGGGCGCGGCGCCCAGGGCCTTGTCCTGCTCGTCGAGATCCGAGCCCGCGTCGCCGAGGCTCTTCTTCAGGGACTCCTTCATGTCGCCGGCAAGGAAGTCGTTCTTCCAGAGCATGTCCCGGGAGAGGGTCATCTGCTCGGCGAGCTCGGCGTCGGTAAAAGCGCTCGCGCGGCCCGGCAGGCCGAGGAGCCAGCGCATGGAGACGAACTGCGCCTCTCCCTCGACGAGGCAGCGGCGCGCGAACTCCTCGTCCTCGGAAAACTTCCGGGGCTCGACGAACGTCCGGAGGTGGAAGCGCTGGTCCTGGAGGGCGTGGGCGAGCTCGTGGGCGCAGGTGATCCGGCGGAACATGTCGGGGAGGTTCTTCTTCACGAGGAAGAAGCGCCCGGTCTTCGGATCGTAGTAGGCGGCCGCCTCCTTGGTCGTCAGGTCCATCACCGTCCGACGGAGATCTGTTTTCTCGGGGACGAGCCCGATGAGCGCAAGGACCTTCGACTTCGCAACACCCTCGGCCGCGGGAAGGTCCTCGTCGAGGACCCCCTGGACGTATCGGCGGAAGTCGTCCGGACCCTGCTCGGAGGCGATGACGCGGGAGGCGAACGCCGCCTCCCGGACGTTCGCGACCTCCTTGCAGATCGAGTCCACCTCGCCCTGGATCTCCGCGGCGGACGTGGACCGGGAATCGGAGCAGCGGGCGGCGGAGAAGAGAAGGACGAACGCCAGGGGCGCGAGGAGGGATTTATGAAGCGGCACGAACAACATGATAAAGTCCTAAGCCCTAAGTCCTGCCTTGAAAATCGTCCGCCCGGGTTGCGGCGCGGCC
>CAYHQZ010000022.1:4303-23857 GCA_964358555.1 uncultured Planctomycetia bacterium | reverse complement strand
ATGTAGACGAATTCATGGCGTTGGACCGTGCTCCGACAGGTCGCTACGGTCCGCGTCCCGCCCCCTCCCGTTTCTTCAAGTAGGGAATGCACCCCCCTCTCCTCCTTGCGCTCGCGCTCTGCGGGGGCTTTACGGCTTTACCTCCACGACGGCCGTCTTCTCGATCCGGAACGTGCGGAACGCCTGGCGGGCGGCGGGCTTTCCGGGCTTCGGGGAGACGGCGAGGCGGAAGCGCCGGGATTCTGGGTCGGCGAGGACGCAGTGGAGGTTGCCGGCCATGTAGACGCCCTTTTTGGCGGCGGGGTTCGGCGAGGGGCTGTCGAAGGCGAGGCGGCCGCGCCATTCGTCGAGGACGGCCTTGAGGGTCCGGAAACGCCTGCAGGACGGGACGGCGGCGGGCGCGATGCCGCCGAACGGGAGGCGCTGGCGGGTGTTCGTCGCGAGGACGACGCCGCGCTCCGGCTCGACGACGGCGAGCGAGTCGTGATCGAACTCGACGAAGCGGGCGTCCCATGCGCCTGCGCGGTTCCGACCGGCCACGAGCATCCCGGTCCCGCAGGCGCGCGGGCCCTTCCGGACGATGTCGACGCCGTCCTCCACCGTCCGCCCCCGCTCGACGATCTTCCGCAGCAGAAAGCAGGTCGAGATTCCCTCCACCGAATCCGACTCCCCGAGCAGCGTGTTGTTGCTCGCGAACAGGCCGTCCGCGTTCATCGCCGACCATCCGTTCAGGATCCCGGCGTAGCCCACCGTGACGAATGGCTGGCCCGCGCCCGGGCCTTCCGGGATTTCCTGGAGGATCAGGTGGATGCTCTCCTCCAGGCCGTGGCCGGCGAAGTCGAAGTTGCGCCCGACGAGCGGCCGCCCCCCCGCCGTCGCCTCGCCGAACGCGGCGAACGAGGAGCAGGCGAAAGAGTGTCTGCGAGGGGCGGGGGGCGGATCGCAGCGACCTGTCGGAGCACGGTCCAACGCCATGAATTCGTCTACCTTCCGTGGACCGTGCGGAGACCGGGAGCGCGAGACGAGCCCCCGCCCCGAGCTTCGCGCCTCCTCCTCCCCTTCGGTTTCGGAGGCGCTGGCCTCGTCCTCGGCGGCCTGGGCCCGGTCCACGTCGCCGAAGAGCTGGGCGAGGACGAGTTCGTCGGGCGCGACGCCGGCGGCGGCGGCGCAGGCGTCGAGTTCGGCGCGGACGTCGGGCTCGAGGTGGCGCTTCATCGCGACCGCGCCGGCGAGGAGCCGCGCGTAGGCGGCCTCGGGATTGTCCGCCGCATCCTGCTTCAGGACCGCGCGAACGCCGGAGACGAGCCCGCGAACCTCCTTTTGGAGAAGCCGGCCGTGGGCCTCCCCGCGCGCGGCGGGGCTGCCTCGCACCGTGAGGACGGCGAGGCGGCGATCGATCCGGACGAGACGGCCGGTCCACTTCCCCTCTTCCGAAAGGACGCCCGCCGGCCAGTAGAAGGGGCCTGGGTCGACGGGCGGCTCGCGCAGAAACAGAAACCAGGCGGCTGCCGCGAGAAGCGCGAAGATCGCGAACGCGGCGAGCAAGCGGATACGGCGTTGCGGTGATGGATGGGCGCTTCGGAGATCAGCCACGGTCGGATCTTACCGCCGACCGGCATCGGCGTTCCTAGGCGCTTCGTCCGGAAGGCTTGGGATTATTCCGCCTCGCCGTCATCGGGGCCGGGTTTCGGGGCCGGCTCGTCCGGGGGCGCCGTCGCCGAACCCGCGCCACCGCGCGTCAGCGGGGTTCGCAATCCCTTTTCGACCTTGCCGCGCGGCGCAAGCTGCTGGATGGTCATGAGCTCCTTGTCCGCGGCGTCGCGCGGGAGGCAGCCGGCGTATTCGCTGACGAGCTTTTCCATCTCGTCCACGGGCAGCGTCGTCACGGGGGCCGCGGGCAGGGCTTCCTTCGCGTTGCCGTCGTTGCCCGACTTGCAGCCGCGGCCGACGTTGCCTGCGAAGTAGACCGGGCCGGCGCCCTTGTAGTAGACCGTCGAGTCGGGCTTTCCCTTGCACCACGCATCGAGGATGTGGAGGTTGTTCACGGCGTTGCCGGTTGTGCCCGAATCGAACCGGCTGCCCCACTCTCGCCAGTTCGTGACCATGTTGTTCCGGAAATCGAGGAGTTTTACGTCCACGGCGAGGGGCCCGCGGATCCACTGCCGCGTGATGTAGTTGTGGTGGATCGAGATGTTCTGGATCTCCCGCTTGTCGCCGCCTTTGTTCTCGTATTTGAGGAAGATCGACCGGGTGTTCCCCGCCATGAGCGACCACTGGAGCGTCACGTCCTTGTTGCCGTAGCCGATCGAGACGCCGTCGTCGGCGGACCCGGACGACGAGATGTGGGAGATGAGCAGCCTCGTGCAACTGGGATAGGAGGCGCCGCCGAACGAGAAATTGTCGCCGTCGTTCCGGCAGCGGATATTTCGGACGATGATGTTCGTCCCGCTGGCGGAGAAGAGCGGGTTGCTCCGGTTTGAAATCTTGTCGCCCCAGAGTGTCACCTGGCCCCGGCCGTCCACGGTCACGTTGTCGGCTTTCAGGAGCGGCTTGTCGGGGGGATTCAGATCGATGTCGCCCTTGCAGGTGAAGACGATCTCCGCGTTGCCCTTCGTGGCGCTCACCTGCTTGAAGGCGGCGACGACGGCGTCGGAGGTCGCCGTGGAAATCTCCACGCGCTTGCCACCGGCCCCGCCGGTCGCCGACGCGCCGAAACCCTCGGGGGTCCAGATGAGGTCGGGGCCGCCAACGCCCTCCACGGGCGCGCAGGCCTCTTTGGAGCCCTTGGGGACGTCCACCGGGGCCGGGGTGCCCGGCGTGCCCGGCGTTTCGGGAGGCTTTCCCGGCTCCGGCGGCGGCGGGACCGCGGGAGACTTGTCGTCCGGGAACTTCACGAGGCTCTCGGCAACTTCCTTCAGATCCTTGAAGCCGGCCTTCTTCAGGGCGTCCTCCACGTCGTCGGACTTGAACTTCGGCCGGCTCACGCCCTTCGTGACGATTTCCGGCTTGGCATCGAGCCCCGCCTTGCGCAGCGCCGCGCGGGCGGCGTCCGCGACTTCCTGCGAGACACCCGACGGGGCCTTCGGCTTTTCCGTCTTCGGCTCGTCCTTCTTCGGCTCTTCGCCCTTGTCGGCGGAGCGTGCGGTGAGATGAAGGGCGAAGAGGGACGCGGCCAGGGCGAGGGCGGCGAAAAAGGGCTTCATGGGGTTCATGGTAGCAGAGGGGGAAGGCGGCTTCCGCGTTTATCGGCTTCGACCCCTCCAGCCGCTAGACTGTCCCCGCCATGGCCTATCGCGACCTCCGGGAGTTCGTCGCCGCCCTGGAATCGCGCGGGTGGCTCAAGCGCGTGACGGCCTCCGTCTCGCCCGTCCTGGAGATGGCCGCGATCGCCGACAAGGTCGTGAAGGAAGGAGGGCCGGCCATCCTGTTCGAGAACGTCGAGGGGTCGCGGATGCCCGTTCTCGTGAACGCCTACGGTTCCGAGGCCCGGATGGCGCTCGCGCTCGGCGTTTCCGATCTGGCCGAAATCGCCGCCTCCCTCGAGGGACTCATGAAAATCGAGATCCCCGAGGGCGGCTTTTTCGAGAAGCTGAAGGGCCTGGGGCAGCTGTCGCGCGTGCTCAAGTTCCCGCCGAAGCACGTCTCCCGCGGCGCCTGCCAGGAAATCGTCCAGGAATCGCCCGACCTCGGGACGCTGCCGGTCCTGCAGTGCTGGCCGAAGGACGCGGGGCGGTTCGTGACGCTCGGACAGGTGATCACCAAGGACCGTGCGACCGGCCGGCGGAACGTCGGGATCTACCGCCTGCAGGTCTACGACGCTCAAACGCTCGGGATGCACTGGCACCCCCACCACGACGGCGCCCGGAACTTCGAGTCCTGGCGCGACGCAGGCGCAAAGATGCCCGTCGCCGTGGCCTTGGGCGGCGACCCGGCGCTGGCCTACGCCGCGTCGGCCCCGCTCCCGCCCGGGTTCGACGAATACCTCTTCGCGGGATTCCTCCGGAACGACAACGTGGACCTCGTGCCATGCAAGACCGTGGATCTCGAGGTTCCCGCCGACGCCGAGATCGTCCTCGAAGGATTCGTGGACCCCGCCGAGCGGCACCTCGAAGGCCCGTTCGGGGACCACACGGGCTTCTACACCGAGCCCCGCGAGTTCCCGGTCCTGCGCCTCTCCGCCGTCACGCACCGAAAGAGCCCTATCTACCCCGCGACCGTGACCGGCCGGCCGCCCGAGGAGGACTACTTCATCGGCAACGCCACCGCGCGGATCTTTTTGCCGATGCTCAAGATGTCGCTCCCCGAGGTCGTGGACATCCACTTTCCTCCCGCCGGGATCTTCCACAACTTCGCCTTCGTCTCCATCGACAAGCGCTTCCCCCTGCACGCCCGGAAAGTCATGCACGGCTGCTGGGGCTTTGGCCAGCTCGCGCTCACGAAGTTCCTCGTCATCGTGGACAAGGACGTGGACGTGCGGAACGAACAGGAAGTCCTCTGGATCCTGGGAAACCACGTCGACCCAGAGCGCGACGTCGAGATCGTCCGAGGTCCCCTGGACATCCTCGACCACGCCGCCCCCGTCGCCGGCGCCGGCTCGAAAATGGGCTTCGACGCGACGCGGAAGTGGACATCGGAAGGCGCCCGAGCCCCCTACCCCGAGGCCGTCGCTACCACCCCGGAAATTGCCGGGAAGATCCTGCGGAGGTGGAAGGAATACGGCCTATAATCTCTCTTCAAGAAAGGAAACCCATGCCCAAGGAAGCCGTGTTCGTGACGTCGAAGGGGACGATTCAGGTGAAGCTGTTCGACCGGGAGTGTCCGAAGACGATCGCGAACTTCGAGAAGCTGGCGAACGGCGGGTTCTACGACGGGGTGAAGTTCCACCGCGTCATCGCGAACTTCATGATCCAGTGCGGCGATCCCTACAGTCGCGACGGCGGCGGCCCCGTGGGGACGGGGGGACCTGGCTACAAGACGGACTGCGAGATTGTGCCGGCGCTTAAGCACGGCAAGGGCGCGCTGTCCATGGCCCACGCGGGGACCTGCCAGCACGATCGCTCGACAGGGAAGAAGATCTCCGGGTCCTGCTCGAACGGCTCGCAGTTCTTCATCACCCACGTTCCGACCTCCCACCTCGACGGCGTCCACACCGTCTTCGGCCAGGTCTCCGTTGGCCAGAACGTTGTCGACGCGATCCGCCAAGGCGACACCCTCACGAGCGTCCGGGTGGAGGCGAAGGCGGGGTAGGAACGCGGACGGGAGGCGCGGGTCTAACGTCCAAAGTCCAAGGTCTAAAGTCGACGAAGACGAACGCATCCCGCAACTGCGGCTACAGGAGGGAAAGGCTCGCGGTCGCTACGCCAGCGCCGGGACGCCGAGGTCCTTCGCAATCTTCGCCATCCGCTCGAGGAGATCCTTTGCGAGCGGCACGCCGTTCTTCCGGTTCGCCTTCTCGGCCTCGAACGCCCGGAGCCCCGGGTAGCGGACATGATCCACGCCGGGCCTGGGAAGCGATCGACGGATGACCGCGAGGAACATGTCCATGTCGTTCATCAGTTCCTGATCGGGTCGGAACGCCGTTGCGTTGATCGCGAGGAAGAAGTGCGAAGAGCTGTTCACGGAGACGGGGTCCAGGCCGAGCCGCTCGCGGTAGTTGCCGTAGACGCCGCCGGACAAGAGGCCGCAGAGGATGTCCACGGCGAGGGCGAGGCCGAAGCCCTTGTAGGCGCCGTGCTCGGGGATGACGCCGAGGGGGCGCGTGGAACCCGGGCCGGGACCCGAAAGGTCCGGGTCCGTCGAGGGGCGGCCCTCCGCGTCCTGGACCCATTCGCAGGGCAGGCGCTTGCCCCTCGCCTTCGCGATGCGGGACTTGCCCTCCGAGACGACGCTCGTGGAAATATCGAGCAGGAAGGGCGCTTCGTGCCGGCCCGGTGCGGCGATGGCGATTGGATTCGTGGCGACGAGGCGGGTGAGGCCGTCGGGCGGGGCGACGGCGGGACGCCCGAAGTTGGACATCACGATCCCGATCATCCGCTTCTCGGCGGCCAATCCCGCGAACCAGCCGAGATAGCCGAGCGAGTTCGAGTTCCGGACGGAGACGGCGGCAATCCCCGCCTCCGCGGCCTTCCGGATCGCGAGATTCATCGCGAATCGCCCGGTGACAAGCCCGAAGGCGTTGTCGGCGTCCACGAGAGCGAACGCCGGCCCCTCGCGGTCGATCCGGAACTTCGGCTTCGGGTTCATCTGGCCCGACTTCAGGGCGGAAACGTAGTAGGGCATCATCCAGAGGCCGTGCGTCTCGTTCTCGCGCAGGTCGGAAGCGGCGACCGAGACCGCGGCCGGACCGGCCTCGGCCGGATCGACGCCCAGGCGCTCGAACGCGGCGCGGACGAAGGCCTCGATCCGCTCGAGGGGAACGCGAATCCGGGGGACTTCGTCGCCGGCCACGGCTACCTCCCCGCCAGCGTGATCCAGTTGCCCTCGAGGTCCTCGATCTCGGCGATCCGGACGTTCGCCAGGACCGCCTCCGGACCCCGGATGACCTTCACGCCTCGGGTCTGGAGAATCGTCAGGCAGGATCCCAGGTCGTGGATCGAAAACGTGACGCCCGTCCGGCCGCCCGAAGGCTGTCTTGGGTCCTTGGGGCGCAGGATCAGGGTCACGCCGTCGGTGTTGAATTCGGCCCACTTCGCGTCGGCAAGACGCAAAGGAAGGCCGAGGACGTCCCGGTACCACGCGATCGCCTTCGGCAGGTCGTGGACGAAGATCGTGACGTGCTGGATCCGCCGGGGCAGCTCGCGGACGTAGAGCAGCCTCGATTTGGGATCGGGTTTCAGGCCGGGCATCGGCGTCCCTCCGCGGGGTTTCAGCCCGATTTCACGGGCCGTTCCGCGGGGGCATTCTAACGGTTCGCCGCGCTCCGTCGGCGTTTCGGGCGGCTCCGCTTGCGCCGGCGGTCCCCGGAGGGGTATCCTGGATTCACCGCCCGCGGAGGAGCGAAACATGCCCAACATCGGGACGAAGCGGTTCCGGGCCGTCCGGCTTTCCATCCTCGCCCTCGGGTTCGCGGCAATCGCCGCGGGCGTTTCCGGCCCCCAGGTCGGCGACTCGGCGCCGGAGATCGACGCCAAGGAGTTCCTCAACGCCGGCGGGCCCGTCACGCTCGAGGGTCTCCGGGGCAAGATCGTGGTCGTGGAGTTCTGGGCGACCTGGTGCCCGCCCTGCCGCGCCTCCATTCCCCACTTAAACGCGCTCTACGAGCGCAACAAGGAGAAGGGCGTTGTCGTGATCGGCCTTTCCAACGAGCCCGCCGAGAAGGTAAAGCCGTTCGCCGCGAAAATCGGGATGAAGTATTGCGTGGGAATCGGATCGGGCACCGGAAAGAAATACGGCGTCACCGGGATTCCGCACGCGTTCGTGGTCGACCCGGCCGGGAAGATCGCCTGGCGCGGGCATCCCATGGCCGGCCTCGACAAGGCCATCGACGAGGCCCTGGAAAAGACCCCGCCGGCGGCCGTCGCGGCCGGTCCGGACAAGCCGGCCCCGGAAGGGAAAAAGCCCACCGGCAAGGAGCCGCCCGCGAAAGCCGCTCCCGTGGAGACAGGACCCGAGGTCGGCAAGATGGCGCCGGAAATCCAGGCGTCCAGCTGGGCCAACACCGAGCCGCTGACACTGAAGGGCCTCCGGGAAAAGGTCGTCGTCGTCGAGTTCTGGGCGACCTGGTGCCCGCCTTGCCGCGCCTCGATCCCCCACTTGAAGGAGCTGTACCACAAGTATAAGAACGAAGGCGTCGTCGTGATCGGCCTGTCCGACGAGCCCGCGGACAAGGTCAAGCCCTTCCTCGAAGAGTTGAAGATGGACTACCCGGTCGGGATAGGCTCCCGGACGGGAGAGGCCTACAAGGTCGAGGGAATCCCCCACGCCTTCGTGGTCGGCAAGGACGGCCGGATCGTCTGGCAAGGCCATCCCATGGAGGACCTCGAGGGCGGTATCCGGAAGGCGCTCGGGACGACCGCCGGGGGTGTTCCCAAGGAGGAACCCCGAAAGGAGGACCCCAAGGCTTTGGAAGCCGAGCGGGTCTTGAACATGGCCCGGGCGGCGCTCAAGAACGGCGACGCGGAGGCCGCCAAACGCTACTATGATGAAGTCTTGACGAAGTATCCCGGCACCCCCCAGGCGCTTGCCGCCAAACGCGAACGCCCGCACTGACACGCCAAAGGAGAATACATGATCCGCGTTTTCCTCGGAACCGCGGCCCTCTGCTCGCTCCTTTTTCTCGCCTCCACGGCCGGTTCGGCGACGAAGGGAAAGGGCGCCAAGGGCCCCGCCAAGACCCCCGCGAAGGCTCCGAGCCTCGCGGGAAAGGCCGCGCCCCCCTTCAGCGCGAAGGAGTGGGTCAACACGAAGGAGCCGCTCTCCCTCGAGAAGGTGAAGGGAAAACTCGTCGTCCTTGAATATTGGGCGACGTGGTGAGGGCCCTGTAAGTCGGTTCTCCCTCAGTTGAGGGATATCCATCAGAAATACAAGGACAAGGGCGTCGTCGTCATCGGGCTGTCGAACGAGGATGCGTCCAAGGTTCGTCCCTACGTTTCGCAGAACGGCATCCCCTATCCCATCGGGATCGGATCGATGTCGGGCGGGGCCTACGGGGTTCGCGGCATTCCCGCCTCTTTCCTGATTGATCCGGAGGGAAAGATCGCGTGGTCGGGCCATCCGGCCGGCGGCCTTGCCCAGGCGATTGAGCAAGCCCTCGTGAAGACGCCGCCGACGGTCGAGGAGCCGACAATCACGCCGCCGGAGCCGGCCGTGAAGCCGCCGGAGCCGGTCGTCGAGGATCCGGAGGCCCGCCAGAAGGCCGCGCAGATACTCCTGGATTCGGGCCTTGCCGCGAAGGGCGAGAGCCGGTGGGCGGACGCCTGGAAGGACTTCGAGAAGATTTCAAAGGTCTACGCCGACACGCCCGCCGCCGCGGAAGCCAAGAAGGAGATGGACGCCCTGAAGGCGAACCCCGCGGCGTGGAAGGCCATCGTCGCCTCCCAGTCCGGGGCGGAGGCCGAGCGGCTCCTCAACCTGGCCCGGATGGCCCTGAAGAACGGGCAGGGCGAGATGGCGATCCGCTACTTCGACGAGCTCATCGCGAAGTTCCCCGATTCCCCGCAGGCCGCCGCGGCCAAGCGAGAGCGCCCTCGATAGGCCGGTCGTCGGTTGGCGCGGTTTTGGCGCCTAGGAAGCGGGCAGAGGGGTGGGCGGCGCGGGGTCCGGTTCCGGGGGCTCCGAAGGGACTGGGTTCGTGGCTGCCACAGGCGCGGATTCCGCGGGGAGGGCCGGCGGGGGTTCTGTCGCGGGCGTCGGAGGGGATTCGGGCGCGATCGGGGACTCGGGTGCCGACGTCGTTTCCGCCGGGCCCGGCGCGCCGCTTGGCGGGGCTTCGGCCTGGACGGATGCCTGCGGCGGGACGGCGGGCGGCGGGCCGCCCCGGCCTTCCCTCGGGCGGAACGCTCGCCGCGAGCCGCGAGGGCCGCCGGGACGCGAACCGCCCGGCCCGCCGCCGGGACGAGGTCCTGCCGACTCCCCCCTCGGCCGGATCTCCGCGTGGCAGACCGCGAGGATTTCGGACGCCAGTTTCGGCTCGATCCCGCCCAGCGTGGCGAGTTCGGCCGCGGGCGTTTCCATGAGTTCGAACGGGGAGGTGAATCCGGCCGCGAGGATCGCGGCCTGCGCGGTTTCGGGAAGCCCGGGGACCTTCGAGAGGATCCAGCGCACGCGTCCCGCCCCCCTCTCGAATTCCTCCGCGGTATTGACGTCGATCTCGACCCCGACGAGGCGGCTCGTGAGACGGACGTTCTGCCCCCCCTTCCCGATCGCAATCGGGAGCTTTTCCAGGCGAACGTGGACCTTTACGCGGCGACGGGCGGCGAAATAGACGAGCTTCGTCGGGGAGGCGGGCTTGAGGGCGTTGGCGACGAAGACAGGGGGATTCTCGTCGTGGGTGACAACGTCGATCTGCTCGCCACGGAGCGCGTCCCGGACGGCCATGATCCGCGCCCCGCGCACCCCGATGCAGGTCCCGACGGGGTCGACCTTTGGCGCGGCCGTGGACACGGAGATTTTGGCGCGAATTCCGGGGTCGCGGACGATCGTGTGGATCTTCACGACGCCTTCGCGAAGTTCCGGGATCTCGCGCTCGAGGAGCCGGCGGAGGAAATCCTCGTGCGTCCGGGAAAGAATCGGTCGCCCCCGCCCCTCCGGGCCCCGGATGTCGAGCAGGAGCGCCTGGATTGTCTCCCCGATCCGGAAGGATTCCGTCGGGACCTGCTCGCGGCGCTGGATGAGGCCCTCGGCGCCGCCGAACTCGACGACAATCGAATCCCCCTGGAACCTCCGGACGGTTCCCGAGACGACGGTGCCCTTCTTCGCGACGAGGGCGCTCGCGTCGGCGGCAACCTCCGCCTCCCGTATCCGCTGCAGGATCGTCTGGCGCGCGGCGAGCGCCACGGTGCGCGTCAGCTCGAGGGGGCCGCGGTCTCCGGACTCGTCCGAGATCCGCACATCGCCGCTCGCTCGATCCACCGTTACCTTCACCGGCGCGCTGTCGGGTAGCCCGAACCGGCGGCGCGCCGCCGCCACGAGGCCGCTCTCGATTCCGCGGAAGACGACTTCCGGATCGACGGAACGTTCCTTGGAAAGAACCTTTACGAGGGCCAGCAATTCCTCGTTCATCGGTGCCCCGTCGCGGCCGTGTTCAGCTGCCGTTCTTGCGGAGGGTGAGGTTCACTTCTTTCGTATGATCGGGGTCGGCGGGGTCGTCATTTGGAAGGAAGAGGTGGACCTTCGAGAGTTCCACAACGGCGCCGAATTCCTGTCCCATCTGGATACCGTGTCGTGCCTCCGCCTTGGCGATGATCTCCGAAGAACCCGTCTGCAGGTGCAACAGCATCTCGTCTCCGAGGGTTTCGATGACGCTCACCGTCGTTTGGAGCACCGCGTCCGTCGGAGCGTCCCGCCGGAAGGCCCGATCCTGCAGGTGCTCGGGTCGGATGCCCAGGATGATCCGCTTGTCGACGCGGTTGGCGACGCGCTCGGCAATCTCCGGAATGAGGCGGACGCGGTTCTTCCCGCCCTTCTGGGAGTCCTCGACGAACCAGAGGGATCCGTCCTCGGATCGGAGGGAACCCTCGATGAAGTTCATCGGGGGCATGCCGATGAAGCCTGCCACGAAGCGGTTTACGGGATTGTCGTAGACGGTGAGGGGGCGATCGACCTGCTGGACGACGCCCTTTTCCATGACGACGATCCGATCGCCGAGCGTCATCGCTTCGACCTGGTCGTGCGTGACGTAGATCATCGTCGTCTGGAGGCGGTGGTGCAGCTTGGCGAGTTCGGTGCGCATCTCCACGCGCTTTTTCGCGTCGAGGTTCGAGAGGGGTTCGTCGAAGAGGAAGACGGAGGGGCGCCGGACGATCGCGCGGCCGACCGCGACGCGCTGGCGCTCGCCGCCCGAAAGCTCCTTCGGACGGTTCGTGAGCTTCTCGGCGAGCCCCAGGACCTTGGCGGCCTCCTGGACCCGCTGATCGATCTCGTCGCGGGGATAGCCCCGGAGCTTGAGGCCGAAGGCGATGTTCTTGTACACCGTCATGTGGGGATACAGCGCGTAGTTCTGGAATACCATGGCGATGTCCCGGTCCTTCGGCGGAACATCGTTTACGACACGCTGCCCGATCCGGATCGTCCCCTCGGATATCTCCTCGAGCCCCGCGACCATCCGGAGGGTTGTGGACTTCCCGCATCCGGAGGAACCGACGAGGACGAGGAATTCCTTGTCGTGGATGTCGAGGGTGAAGTTCTTGACGGCCTGGAAGGAACTCTTCCGGGTGTAATAGGTCTTGCAGACCTTCTCGAGGATGACTTCTGCCATGGCAGGGAGGCATTGTAGTCTCCCTTGGAGCGTGCGCAACCGTTCTCCCGGCGGGCCGGACGCCGGGGCGCGATGCCCCTACAATCCCGCCGATGACGACCCTGCGGATCGCCACGCGCCGATCGGCCCTCGCGACCGCGCAGGCCCGTGCCGTCGCGGCCGCGATCGAGGCCGCCGCGCCGGGCGTGCGGACGGTCCTCGTCTTCGTCTCGACCGAGGGGGATCGCGATCGGGCGACCCCGCTCTCGGGCCTCGGGGGGGCCGGCGTGTTCACGCGCGCGATTCAGGAGGCGGTTTTGCGCGGCGAGGCGGACCTCGCCGTCCACAGCCTCAAGGACCTTCCGCTGGACGGGCCGGCGGACCTGGTCCTGGCGGCGGTTTTTGCGCGCGAGGACGTCCGGGACGCCCTGGTTTCCCGTGGCGGGCTCCGGCTCGCGGACCTGCCGCCGGGCGCGCGGATCGGGAGTTCCAGCCCCCGGCGCGAATTCCAGGTTCGCGCGCTCGCGGCGCAGCTTGGGCGAGCAGATCTCCGGATCGAGCCCGTCCGCGGAAACGTCCCGACCCGCGTCCGGAAGGCGGAGGCCGGGAAGCCGGATGCGGTCGTTCTCGCCCTTGCGGGGCTGCGCCGGCTCGGCCTCGAATCGAAGGCCTCGCAGGTCTTCACCCTCGACGAGATCCTGCCGGCGCCGGGCCAAGGCGCAATCGCGATCGAGGCGATGGCCGGAAGCGAGGCGGCCCGGCACGCTTCGGCGATCGACGAGACGTCGGCCCGCGCCGCGGTCCTCGCGGAACGCGCCGCCCTTGGGGCTTCGGGGGGCGGATGCCACGCCGCGTTCGCAGCGCACGCGACGGTCGCGGGGAAGCGCCTGCGCCTGCGCGTCCGGGTCCCCGGGGCGGAGGGCGCACCGCCCTGCGAGACGGAAGCGGAAGGCCCGGCTTCGGACCCGGAGGCCCTGGGGCGGGAGGCGGCGGGACGGCTCCTCTCCCGTTGAGGACTACAATCCCCCCATGCATCCGGTCCTCATCGCCGGCGCCGGCCCGGGTCATCCGGGGTACATCACCGTCCGGGCGCTGGAGGCGATCCGCGGCGCGGATGTGCTGCTCTATGACCACCTCGTCCACCCCGCCCTCGTGGCCGAATCGTCCGAATCGGCCGAGCGGATTTCCGTCGGGAAGTTCGGGGGCAAGGGCGGGACGAGCCAGGAGGAGATCCTGCGGCTTCTCGAGAAGAAAGCCCGCGCGGGCAAGCGCGTCGTCCGGCTCAAGGGCGGGGATCCGCTCGTGTTCGGGCGCGGCGGCGAGGAGGCGATGTTCTGCGCCGCGCGCGGCATTCCCTTCGAGATCATCCCCGGGATCACGGCCGCGGTCGGGGCCGCCGCGACGGCCGGGATCCCGCTGACGCACCGGGGCGTTTCGGGAAGCCTTCACGTTGCCACGGGCCACGAGGACGCCTCGAAGGCTGGCGGCGCCGTGAACTGGGCATCGATCGCGCGCGCCGGAGGGACGATGGCGATCTACATGGCCGGCAAGAGCCTCGCCGATGTCGCGCGACGCCTCGTTCGCGCCGGCCGCCCGGCCAAGACGCCGGCCGCCACGATCGAGTGGGCAACGCTCCCCCGCCAGCGCGTCGTCGTCTCCACGCTCGGGCGGCTTGCCGCGGACGCCGAAACGGCGCGCCTGGAGCCTCCCGTCCTCGTCCTTGCGGGCGATGTTGTCAGGCTCCGCGCCTCGATCGACTGGTTCTCCCGCCGGCCGCTGTCGGGCCGGATCGTCCTCGTCACCCGCGCGACGGCGTTTGCCGGCACGCTCGCCCGGGCGCTGGAGGCGCAAGGGGCCTGGGCCGTCGAGTGCCCCTCCATCCGGATCGAGGAGATCAGGCCGAATCCGTCGCTTGCCCGCGCCCTCGGCCGCCCGGGCCGGTTCTCCTGGGTCGTGTTCGCGAGCCCCAAGGCTGCGCACCTGTTTTTCGAGGGCCTGCGCGCAAACGGCCTGGACGCCCGCGCGCTTGCCGGCGTCCGGATCGCTGCCATCGGGTCCGAGACCGCGAAGCGCCTCGCCGAGGGCGGCCTTCGCCCCGATCTTGTGCCCGTGCGGCACACCTCCGAGGGGCTGCTTGCGGAATTCCCGAAGCCTCCGCGCGGAACGCGGAAGCGCCCGGCGCGCTGCGGAGCCGGGAGGCCTTCGATCCTGCTGCCGCGCGGCGAGGAAGGGACGGACGTTCTTCCCAAAGGCCTCGCCGCCCTCGGCTGGGGCCTCGTCTGCGTCTCCTTGTATCGCACCCATCCCGTCCGGGGCCTGCCGGAGGAGGCCCGCCGAATGCTCAAGGACGATCGCGCCGACGCCGTCCTCTTCGCCTCCGGGTCCGCGGCCCGCGCATTCGCGAAGAACCTGCGCGCCGCCGGCATCCGCCGATTGCCCCCCCGCATCCGCACGATATCGATGGGCCCCGCGACAAGCGCCGCCATGCGCGCCGCCGGCCTCCGGATCGACGCGGAATCCGACGTCCAGTCGATTCCCGGGCTTGTCGAAACGCTCGAAAAGGCGCTGAAGGCCTGACGGCTTAGGGCAACTTCCAGAGATAGATGAGCGCGTCCTCGCCGCCGGAGGCGAGGGTGCGGCCGTCCGGGGAAAAGGCGAGGCTTCGGACGGTTCCCCGGTGTCCTTTGAAGATCCGGACCTCCTCCTTGGATTCCGCCGCGACGATCTGAATCGAGCCGTCTTTCTGGCCGAGCGCGCGGAGGCGGCCGTCGGGAGAAAGGACGTCCGCCGGGGGCGGGACCTTTTCGCTTTCGCCAGCGTCGGGATTCTTCCCGGCCAGCGCCGGGATCGGATCGCCGGTGGAGGCGTCCCAGCCGAGATTGGCGCCGTCGCTGTCCTCGCCGAGGACGGCCGTCCGGCCCTCGAACTTCCCGAACGAGACGGCGCGGACGCCCTTCGCATGGCCGAAAAACTCGCGAAGCTCGCGCGCTTCCTGGACGTTCCAGAGGCGCACCGCCTGATCCCCCCCGCCCGACGCGAGCAGCGTCCCTGTGCCCGAGAAGGCCAGCGCGTTCACGCCCCAGGCGTGTCCCGATCGGGCGAAGGATTCCCGGCCGTCGGCGGTGCGCCAGAGGCGGATCGCCTTGTCCCACCCGCCGGTCGCGATCGTTTGTCCGTCCGGCGAGAAGGCGAGTGTCACGATTCCGTGGCTGCCGGGGTCCGTCCGCCAGGCGGCATCCTTCTTCGAGAGATCGTAGAGGACGAGCGTCCCGCCCTTTCCGAGGGCGGCGATTCGGCCGCCGTCCGGCGAGAAGGCGAGCGCCCCGCCCTCCTTGTCGGTCCCTTCGAGTTTGCACGTCTCGGCGCCCGTTTCGGCATCGAACACCCGAAGGGTCTTGTCGAGGCTTTCCGTGGCGATGGATTTCCCGTCGGGCGAGAAATCGAGCGCGCGAATCCCGGCGGTGTGGCCGGTGATCGTCCGGATCGGCTTCGCCGTCGCCGGATTCCATAGGCGAATCGTCGTGTCCCCGCTCCCCGAGGCGAGGACCGAGCCGTCCGGAGAGAACGAAATCGAGAGAACGGCCGACGTGTGTCCCTCCAGGATCTCCAGCGGCTCGCCGGTTCTCGCGTTCCACAGGCGGACCTTCTTGTCCATGCTCCCGGTCGCAACCAGCCGTCCGTCCGGAGAGATGGCGACGCACCGGACGGCCGCCGTGTGTCCCGCGAACCGCCCGATTCGCTCGCCGGTTTCGGTGTTGAAGAGGCCGGCGACGCCTTCCTGCCCCGCCGAGGCGACCATCCGGCCGTCGCGCGAGACGGCAACGCCGAAGATGTTGCCTTCATGGGCCTCGATCCGGCATCGTTCGGCGCCGCTGGCGGCATCCCAGACGCGCACCGTCCCGTCGCGCGAGCCGGACGCGAGCACCTTTCCGTCCGCGGAATACGCCAGCCCCCCCACCCGCCCGGCGTGCAGGAATCTCGGGTCCCCAAGCCTCGCCACCGCCCCGTCAGGGAGGGTTGCGCGGGCGGAAAGCGCCGCACGGCCGGACGCGGACGAGCAGGCGGCAAGAACGGGGATCAGCAGGATCGGAGCGGCCAATCGGATGGGATGCATGACGGGAACGCTACCCGAAGGAACCCCTCCGGTTCAATTCTTACATTCAAACATCCTCGAGGGGAAACGCTTCTTCTCATGACCCCGTGGACTCGATCCGGAACGCCGCGTCGTGCCCGCGGTCTTCGCGCGATTTCTCGGGGAATGGCTCGGCGGCTTCTCGGAGGGCCCGCAACGCAGGCCCGGGGTCCAGCAGGAGCTCGCCGGCGCCCGCCGTTCCGACGCGCAGTGCCGTCCCGACGGGACGGCCCGTCCAGGGGTCGTGCCAGGAAATCGTGTAGATGCCCGGACGAAGGCCGGCGACCGCAATGGGACCGGGGGCCGTCGCATATACCCATCCGAGGACGTTGTCCGGGGCCGCTTGGGTGTGGAGCGCAAACACGCGGGTTCCCGCCGCAGCCGCGCAGCGGATGCGCGCGCCCGGCATGCCGCACGGGGCCAGGGCGTCCGGCGCAAGGTCCCCGAGAAATCGGCGCAGGACGCGCAAATGCTCCGTGTGATCGATGGGATAGTGCGCCCGGTCGAAGGTCCCCTTCCGTTCCCGCCACCGCAGCTCCCCGAATTCCTTTCCGTCGTCCCAATCCATCGGCGTTCCCGCGAGTCCCGAGAAGACCGCGGCCCAGATTGCGTGGTGGTAGAGCGTCGGATAGAGCCGGTTGGGTTCCTCGCTCGGCATCGAGCGGTCGGGCGCCCCGAATTCGCTGATGAGGAGCGGCGCGTCCGCAGGCCCCGCCGCCGCGTAGTGCGCGATGCCGTCGATCGCGCAGGGCCAGGCTTGCGAGAACCCACCGGTCCAGAAGGGATACCAATGCCAGCCCGGAACGTCCACGCGCGAGTCCTTCGGGCCGCCCGCCCACTCCAGGTTGGCGCCCTTTCCCGCCTGTCCGCCGTAGCTCGTCGTCGCTGCGTGCAACGGATGAGCGAACGGATCGCCTTCGTAGCGCAGGCCGTCGGAGCGGACGAGCGACCCGCGGAACAGCCGGACGACGTTCGCGAGCCATCGGTCGCATTCGGGATGCGCCCACCAGCCCTTTTTGGAGGCCATCACGCCGACCTCGTCACCGACGGCATCGAGCTCGTCCATGAGGACCCAGGACCCGATGGCCCTCGAATAGCCCCAGCGGGCGACGAGATAGCGGAAGAAGTTCGCCTGGTGGTCGAAGAGGCGGGCGCGCGGATCGGCCAGGGACGCCGAAGGATCCGCCTGGAAGAATTCCCAGACGGGCATCCCGGGGCGGAACCCGGAAAAGCCGTTCAATCGTTCCTTTGTCTGCTTTCCGGCGTCGTCCTCCGGGCTCCACCCGCTTTCCTGGCCGCCCCAGGGGTGCGATTTCAGCTGCAGCCCCTGGTGGGGAATCGGCGACAGGAGGAGCCGCACGACCGGCGTTTCCGGTCCGCCCTCGCACGAACGGACGAGATCGTCGAAGGCCCGTGCGCGCCCCTGGTCGAAGCAGGCGTAAGGTGCCCAGGCCGCCGCGGCCGGAAGCGGATGCCGCGTCCAGGCGCCTTCGCCCGACTGCCAGAACTCGGCGCGGTCGTGGTGGACGAGGCCGAATTCCCATGGCGCCATCCACTGGTTGAGCAGGTTGTAGCCGGCCTCCCGCATCGGGCCGAGGAGCTCCTTCTTGCGATCAATCCACTCGTGCGGCGACCAGTCGTTGTTGGGATCCTGCTTCACCGAGACCCATGCCCGGCAGGCGCCGAACAGCCAGATCGCCTTCGACGTCCCGTCGGGACGGAGTTCCCGGAGAAACCGTTTCGATTGACTTGCGGGCGGCGCGACGAAGGGTCCGCCGATCCGATCGTCGGCTTCGGCCCGGATTTCGCGGGTCGCATCGGAGCGCCAGGCCAGGGGCGGGCGGGCGGCTTCGCGACGTCCTTGAAATTCGATTCGATAGCGCCAGGCGCCCGGCGTGCGAGGCGCCCAGCGGATCCTCCACTGCCACGGCCCGCCTGGCGATTCCCGTATCGCGAACCCGGGAACGCGAATCGCGGTTTTGTCCCCGTGCGTGAAGACGGCGGAAAGCCGCGCGTAGACGCCGTCCCGATCGGCGTCGTAGGCGTCGTGGACTTGCGTATCCGGAAGCGAGGAGAAATCTCCCGCGTCCGAATCCGTCGGCAGCGTCACCGGAATCTCGAGGAGATCAAAAACGCGAACGATTTCCCGATCCCGTTCGCGAAACAGGAACCACAGAACGGGAATCGCGAGGACCCAGGCGAAAGCAATCCGGATCCAGACGGTTCGCCGGCGACGGACGCTCTCCACGGGAAAAGAATACCTCCGGGCGTAAGGCCGGCGCCCCGGTTCGGAAGGCTAGATATCCCCCGGCGGCGGGCCGGGCGGAGGACCGGGAGGCGCGCCCGGCGGGGGTTCGACGGGGGTGTCGGCGGGCGGGGGCGGGGCTTCCAGGCCCTCGCGGCGCAGGATCTTGCCGTCTTCGGCGATCCGGATCCGGACGTCCTTCTCGCCGGCCTTGCCGCGGACGTCGTAGTAGGCCTCGCCTTCGGTGTTCACCTCCCACTCGACGTCCTTCCGGAGATTGACGCCCGGGGCCGCTTTCGCGGCCGCGTCCTGGACGGCCTTCGGGGCCTTGGACAACGGCATGTCGATCTGGCGGACCTCGCCGGTCGCGCGGACCTCGACTTCGTAGCTGTCCTTCCCGGCCTGGCCCTTCAGCACATAGATCGTCTCGCCGTCCCCCATCCGGCGTCTGACGCGGCGGAACTCGACGCCGGGGACGGCGGCGGCGGCGGAATCCCGGACGGCCTTCGGGGCAATCGAGGCGGGCCCCGAGAGGGAATCGAACTGGCCCCCCGGCGTGAGCCGGGCCGTGATGGAGTCCCCGTTGGCGCGTCCCTCGACTTCGAGGAGATTGGTTCCATCCTGCTCCTGGGACCGGACACGGACGATTTCGATTCCCGGAACGGCTCCCTCCAGGGCCTTCTTCGCCGCCTCCGGCAGGGCGACCGGGGCCGTCTTGGCCTTCTCCTCCGCCGCGGGCTGCGACTCGCGCACGATGGCCTCGACCGCCTTCCGAAGCCCCTCGTCCTGGTCCCACTTCGGCGCGATCGGGGCGGCGGCCTTCACGTCGGCGGCCGTCGAGGCCGCGCTCACGTCCTCGATGCGCTTCTCCAGCTGCGCCACGCGCTCCCGGAGATCCGCGGCGGGGTCGGCCGCGGGCTTCGCCGCGGCGCGATACCACGCGAGGACCGCGACGAGGAGCGCGGCGAGGGCGAGGGAACCTGCCATCCCGAATCCGGGCGACGACGGCGTGGGCTTTGTTTCCTGGGTCATGGTGACGCTACGGTATCCCGGTTGGGGATGGCGTTGCAACCCTACCCTCCTCCCCGAGCCGTGTTCACCCTTGACGGTCGCCTGGAGCCGGGCAAGGCTTGCGCCGGATGCGCGCCCTTCCCCTCGGGACGATCCCGCCGGAGCCGCACACGGAGATGAAGATGTTCTGCTCGCAGTTGAACGGGCCGCCGACCCGGGCCGGGTCGCCCGGCTGCATGTCAGCAAGGCGCTTGGCCACGGAGTCCAGCCACG
>CAYHQZ010000022.1:0-4293 GCA_964358555.1 uncultured Planctomycetia bacterium | reverse complement strand
CCGCCGGACGCTCTGACGTCGGCGGGCGGAAAGGCGGCGGGACTGGCGCGGCTGCGGGCCGCGGGCCTTCCCGTCCCCGACGGCTTCTGCCTCCCCGCGGAGGCGTACAGCCTGCACCTCGACTGGTCCGGTCTTACGCCGCGAATCGAGGCGTTCGCCCGGGCGGCCGCGGGGATGGCGCTCGCCGAGCGTGGCGCCGGCCTCGCCGCGATCCGCCGCTCGATCGAGGAATTCCCGCTGCCGCCCGAGGCCGAAGCCGCTGCGAGGGAGGCCTGGGAGACCCTCGCGGCGGGCGCGGCAACGCGCGCGGTCGCCGGAACGCCAGGCGCCGCCCCGTTCCCCTTCTTCGCCGCCGTCCGATCGTCGGCCACCGCGGAAGACCTGCCGGGGCATTCCTTCGCCGGCCAGCACGACACGTTCCTCGGCGTGCGAACGTTCGAGGAATGCCTCGCCGCGATCCGGCGGTGCTACGCGTCCCTCTGGAGCGACCGGGCAGTCGAATACCGGACGCGCCGGGGAATTCCCCATGCGGACGTCGCGATGGCGATCGTGATCCAGCGCCAGGCGGACGCCTCCGCCGCCGGCGTCCTCTTTACGGCCGACCCCGTCGCGGGCCGGCGCGATCGGATCGTCATCGAGGCGGTCCGGGGGCTCGGGGAGGCGCTCGTGTCGGGGCGCGCGAGCCCCGAGCGGATCGTCCTCGCGCGGCCGGGCCTCGCGGTCGTCGAGCGCGCGGGCAGCCCCGGCGGGGAAATCGTCCTCGGGGACGGCGAAGCCGTCGCGCTCGCGCGGCTCGCCCTGCGGGCGGAGGAGGCCCTCGGCGCGCCCGCCGACGTCGAGTGGGCGATCGAGGGCGGCGAGATCCGGCTGCTGCAGGCTCGGCCCATCACGGCTCTTCCGGCGCCGGCCGCTTTCCCGGTGCTGGCGCGTGCCGAGGGCGCCCCTTCCGCGCCGAATCCCTCCCGCCAGGTCTGGACGAATGCCAACACCGGCGAGGTCCTGCCCGATGTCGCCACGCCGATGACGTGGTCCATGGCGGAAAAGGTCGTCTGCGTCCTCCTCGGCTCCTTCTTTGCGCGGCTGGGAATGGACCTCGGAGGCGCCCCCATTGTCGGGCGCATCGCCGGCCGCGCCTACTTCAACGTCAACACGCTCCAGGCGTTCCTCCGGAAAGTCCCCGGCCTCCGGGGCGACGCGCTGACCGAGATGTTCGGCGGGGATCAGGAGGCCGCGGCGAACGTCGGGCGAATCCGGTTCGAGCCCGCCGACTTGCCGGACCTGAAGTTCTCGAAATGGCGCCTGGCGGCCCGCCTGCCCGGGCTTCTCTGGGAATTCCTCACGTTCTCTCCGCGGCGCGGCGAGTTCCTCGTGGACCAGATCCGGTTGCGGGCGGACAAGGACGCGGCCGTCCGTCCGGCCGATCTGCCGGACGACGAGATCCTCGAGCGGATTCGGACGATCCTCTCGGATCTGGAGGCCGACGCCGTTGCGCTCGCCCGCGCGGGCGTCTCGCAGGTCTATCCGAGCGTGCTTTACAAGTCCTGCCGCAAGTGGTTCGGGGAGGACGGCTCTTCTCTCGCCAGCCGCCTCCTCGCGGGTCTCGGGAACAACCAGAACGCCGCCGCCGGAATCGAACTCGCGCGCCTCGTCCGCCTTGCCGCCGCCGACCCGCTCGTCGGCGAGGCCGTCCGGACCTTCCCGGACGCCGCCGCCCTGCGGGCCGTTCTCGCCGGCTCGGAACCCGGCCGGCGGTTCGTCGCGGATTTCGACGCCTTCCTCGCCTCCCACGGCCACCACGCGCGCGGCGAGATCGAACTTTCGAATCCCCGCTGGTCCGAGCGGCCCGACGAGATCCTCGCCACCCTGCGCGCCGGCCTCGACGCGCCCCCCGGGCGGGACTTTCTTTCGCGCTACGAGACGCTTGCGTCCGAACGCGCCCGCGCGGAAGCGGAGGCCCGGGCGCGGCTCAAAAACCCCCTGAAGCGAGCGGCCTTCTCCTTCCTCGTCCGGAAGGCCCGGACCTGCCCCTCGGTCCGCGAGAACGCGAAAAGCCAGTGGGTTCGCCGCCTGGCGGCTCTTCGGGGATACCTCCTCGAACTGGGATGTCGGGCCGCCGCCGAAGGCCGCCTGGCGGACGCCGGCGACGTGTTCTTCCTTCGCTGCGAGGAGCTCGAAGCCTTCCTCGGAGGAGCGCTGTCGAGGGAGTCGGCGCGCCTGCTCGTGGATGCGCGGAGATCCGAATACGAACAAAACCGCAAGATTTCGCCCCCCTCCGTCGTCATCGGGAATTTCGATCCGGCCGCCGGCGCGGGCATGGGCGGAGAATCCGGCGCCCATCCGGAGAACGTCCTGCGCGGCATTCCCGTCCATCCCGGAATCGTCCGCGGCCCGGCCCGCGTAATCCTCCGGGCGGATACCTGCACGGTCCGGCCGGGCGAGATCCTCGTCGCCCCCTTCACCGACCCCGGCTGGACGCCCTACTTCCTTTCGGCCGCCGCCCTCGTCACCGACATGGGCGGCCTCATGAGCCACGGCAGCATCGTCGCGCGGGAATTCGGCCTGCCCGCCGTCGTCAACACGGGCGTCGCGACGAAGCGGATCCGGACGGGACAGATCATCGAGGTGGACGGCGGGCGGGGGACGGTCCGGCTCGAGTTCGAAGCGGCCGGCGGGGCTCGGCCGCCGAAGGATTCGCCGTAGGCGTTCCTTGGATTCCCGTCCCGCGCAGGACCGCGGATGGACGATTAGGCATTGCTGCGAAAGCGCCGGAGGTGAAGACCCGCTCGATGAAGTTCTCGCGCCGCTCGGGGTCCTTGAGCCGGCATTCATCCTCGCAAGGCAGCGCGGGGAAATGGCGCATGAGGGCCCGGGCGAAGATGCCGGGCGCCTTGCCGGCGATCCCTCCCCTCTTGCTGTAGACCTTGATACTCTCCATGGCGCAGCTCGGAGAGCGGGCCTTGAAGATGAAGCCGTGCAGGTCTTCCTTCTCCAGTTCTTTGATGCGCCGCTCGGCCCAGGCGCGCATCTGCCTGGTGCGGTCGATGCAGGTCAAGGTCGTTACGAGGCGGGGATTGGCGGGATCTCCCATGAGCTGGACGGTCTCGCGCGGGATCCCGAAGCCGCACTCCGCCTCCGGGCAGACGCCGACAAAGTCGAAGAGCCGGCCGAGCGCGTCGGCGATGACGGGGTCGCGCCGATGCTGTCCGTCGTAGCGGACCGGCTCGCCGAGGAGGCACCGGCTCACGCCGATCCGGAACTTTTTCATGGAGAACTTCCGCTCTTGCCTTTCGGCGGGAAGGTCTCGACCGCGAAACACCACCGCCGTCTTACCCCCGCCGTCCGCCGTATCGTCCCTTGTTCGAAGAGCGCTGCCAAGGGCGCTGATGCGAGGGATGCTGGGGATGGGCCGGCGGATGAGTGGCGCCGCTCTCCGGTCGGGGCGGATGCGCCGGACGTGTCGCTTCCTTTCCGCCGTGCGGGGAATGCGCAGGATGGACGCTGCGAGGACCTTCGTGGCCGTGGGAGGCATGCGAGGGTTGCGCCGGACGGCGTTCCTCGCCGTGTGACGGATGCGGCGAATGCGACGATCGGTGCTCCCCTCCGTATGCCGGTCGATGCGCACCGCCGCGGGAGGGTCGATGTTCCCCGCCGCGGGCTGGTCGATGCTCCCCGCCGTGCTCGGGGCGGTGCTCCCTGCCGTGCGATGACTGGGTTGGGTGCCCCCGCTCGGTGGACGAAGGATGCGTTGGATACCGCTGGACGGGCTGCGAGAACGGGGCGAGCGAATAGTTGAATCCAGGCAGGGTCTTGCGCGGCAGGCGCTGCCCCATGACCCGCTCCAGCGTCCGGATCATGTCCTCGTCATCGGGCGTCACAAAGGTGAACGCGTCGCCCGTGCGTTCGGCCCGGCCGGTGCGCCCGATGCGGTGGATGTAGGCATCGGCGGTGTCGGGCATGTCGTAGTTGATGACGTGCGAGATGCTCTCCACGTCCAGGCCGCGCGCGGCGATGTCTGTGGCCACCATGATCTGATAATGTCCACTCTTGAATCCGCCGAGCGCCGACTGGCGCTGACCCTGCGTGCGGTCGCTGTGCAGGCTGGTAACCTTGTAGCCCTCGCGGCCGATCTGCTGGGCCAGTTTGTGGGCGCGGTGACGGGTGCGGGTGAAGATCAGCACCGACTCGGTATCGGTCTGCTTGAGCAGTTTCAGCAGGAGACGGGTCTTGAGATGTCTCGGCACCGGGAACAGGGCGTGCGCCACGGTGTGCGCCGGGCGGCTGAGGCCGATCGCT
>CAYHQZ010000021.1:0-24226 GCA_964358555.1 uncultured Planctomycetia bacterium | reverse complement strand
GTCGGAGGGGCTCTCGCCGCTCACGGTCCCGTTCCGCCTCAAGGACAAGCCCTCGGCGGCGGCCGTCGCGGGCCCGGTGACGCCGGCGCCGGCCAAGCCCCCGGAACCGGAGCCCGATCTGCCGCCGCCGCCCGCGTTCGGCGCCGAATTCAAGATGGCCGAGAAGGCGGCCTACAAGAAGGACGTCTTCGGTATCCACGCGCTCGCCCTCTCGCCCGATGCGCGGCGGATCGCGGCGGGGTTCTCGATGGAGGGCAAGGTCCGGATCCTCTCCGTTCCGCGCCTGGAGGAGGCGACCGCCCTCTTCGGATCCGACAAGGGGGTCCAGTCCGTCGCCTTCTCTCCCGACGGCAAGCGGGTTTTCGCCGGGGACACCGGGGGGTTCGTGAAGGCCTGGACGCTCGAAAACGAGAAGGAGGCCGGCTCCTACAAGGTCGGCGAGATGTGGGTGTACCGGATCGCGGTTTCCCCGGACGGCCGGCGGCTGGCGCTGGGCAGCATGAATGGCACGCGGATCCTCGACGCGGTCACCCTCGCCGAGGTCGCGAAGATCGAGAAGGACTCGAGGCTACTGGCCTTCTCCCCGGACGGATCCATCCTCGCGGTCGGCGGGGATTTCCGGGACCCCTGCACCCTTGTGAAGGCCGATACGGGAGAAAAAATCGGCGATCTCGAGGATTCCGACGACGTTGGCATCGTGGGATTTCTGGACGCGAGCACCGCCATCGGCGTCTCGAGCCGCGCTCGCGCCATCGCGATCTGGGACGTCCCGACCCGCATGATCAAGTCCGTGTTCGAGGGATCGAAGGCCGGCGGCCCCGTCGCCCTGTCCGCCGACGGCGCCTATTTCGCCGCCGCCGACGGCCCGCCGGGCGGGGACATCCGCGTCTACGACGTGAAGGCGGGCAAGGAGGTCGCGCTCCTCAAGGGGCACACCTCCTGGGTGAACGCGCTGTCCTTCTCCCAAGACGGCCGCTTCCTCGTCTCCGGCGGATCCGACGCGATAAGGTTTTGGGCGAGGGAGTGAGATTGACCGGATTGTTCTATTTGTTATAATCCGGGTCCTTGAAAAAGGAGGTCCCGGATGCGATTGTTTTCAAGGCGCTTATGGTTGTATCTGCCGGCTGCAGCGTTGATTCTGTCGTTGCCGTTGATGCCGCTCGAAGTGTCCGGGCCGGCAACGTACACCAACACACCTTCTTCCGCCGAACCAACTTGCGCGAAGGCGCCAAAGCCGGCTTTCGTTCCACCTGCGGTCGAACCTGTCCGGACGTTCCCTTCCGGAAAAAAGACCCCGCCCGTGGCGAAGGAACTTTCCCGCCGCTCGGCCTCGCGGTTGCAGGAGGGGAGGGGCTTTAGGGCCGACGAGCCCGATTCGTTCGGCATGCTCCCGGTCGTTTCGTCGGAGAAGCGGCCCCTGCCGGATGGGGGCGCCCAGAAGAGGAAGGTCGTCCGGGCCGACTGGAAATATCCCCTGGTGCTCGTGAATGAGACCGTCCATCCGGAACCCGGCTCGATGGGGCGAAGCCGGACCGAACGGAAGTCCATGATCGCGGACCATGTCATCGTCCGCCTGAAGCCGGGCGCGCGGGAGGCGGCCCTCGTCGCGGCGGCCGGGCGAGCGGGCGGGCGGATCCGCAGGCGCCTGCCCTCTACGGACAGCTACCTCGTCGAGTTCCCGAAGGCCGACACCCGGACCGTGGACCGTGCGATCGAGGCGCTCGGGCGGGAGAAGGACGTCGTCGCCTATGCGGAGCCGGACTGGATCGTCCACGCCCTCGAGACGGTCCCCGACGATCCGCAGTTCGGCTTGCTCTGGGGCCTCCGGAACGAGGGCCAGACCGGCGGCAAGGTCGACGCGGACGTCGACGCCACGGCCACCTGGTCGCTCTGCACGGGCAGCCGGGACGTCAAGGTCGGGATCGTCGATTCCGGCATCGACTACACGCACCCGGACCTCTCTGCGAACGTCTGGACGAACCCCGGCGAAATTCCGGGCAACGGGATCGACGACGACGGCAACGGCTACGTCGACGACGTCCGCGGCTGGAACTTCTCCGGCAACACCAACGACCCGATGGATTCCCATTTCCACGGGACCCACGTCGCCGGGACCGTCGGCGCGGCGGGGAACGACGGCAACGGCATCTGCGGCGTCTGCTGGAGGGTGACGCTGGTTCCGCTCAAGTTCCTGGACAACACCGGATCTGGCACAACGTCGGACGCGGTGGAGGCGATCCGCTACGCGACAAGGATCGGGGTCCAGCTGACCGTGAACTCCTGGGGCGGGGGCGGCTATTCCCAGGCGCTGTGCGACGCCATCGCCGAGGCGGACGCCGCCGGGATCCTGTTTGTCGCCGCCGCCGGGAACGATACGGCGAACAACGACGTCTCCAACCACTATCCGGCGAACTACGACGTCCCGAACATCCTCTCCGTGGCGGCGACCAACGCGAACGACCAGCTGGCCAGCTTCTCGAACTACGGCCTTTCCACGGTCCACCTCGGCGCGCCGGGCGTCCGGATCTACAGCACGACGCCGACCTGGATGACCGTCGGGATGGAGAACTACGGCGTCCCGCTCAACTACGCGACGATGAGCGGCACCTCGATGGCCGCACCGCATGTCGGCGGGGCGGCAGCGCTCTTGAAGGCCTTCCAGCCCTTGCTTACGGCGGCCGAGATCAAGGCGAGGCTCCTGTCGTCCGTCGATCCCCTTCCCTCTCTTGCGGGACGGACCCGGACGGGGGGACGGCTCAACCTGATTCGGGCCCTCCGCGGCGGCGATGCGGTTCCGCCGGCGCGCGTGACGGACCTGGCCGCCGTCTGGTCAACCGAGACGAGCGTCGGCCTGCGTTGGACCGCGCCGGGCGACGACGGGACGGGCGGCGAACCGGTCGAGAAGTACGAGATCCGCTACTCGCTTCTTCCGATCCAGGAGGGGGATTTCCAGTCCGCCGTCCCGGTTCCGAATCCGCCGAAGCCCGTCGCGCCGGGCGCCGTCCAGACGATGACGGTCGGAGGCCTCGCTCGCGGGAAGACCTACCACTTCGCCCTCCGGGCATGGGACTATTTCCAGGCCTCGTCCATGTCCAACGCCGTCGAGGCCTCGACGAGCGAGCCCACGCCGCCCGCCACCGTCGCCGATCTGGCCGTCGAGGCGACGTTCGACGGCTCGTTCCGGCTGGGCTGGACGGCCCCCGGCGACAACGGCACGGTCGGCCTCGCTGCCCGCTATGACATCCGGATCTCCGGCAGCCCCATCACGGAGGAGACCTTTGGCTCCGCCTCCCCCGTCTCGCCGTCGCCCTCCGCGCCGAAGGAGGCCGGCTCCCACGAGATCCTTCTGGCGGCGGGCCTGCAGCCCTCCACGCGATACTACGCCGCCCTGAAGGCGTTCGACGCCGCCGGGAACGTCTCGGGCCTCTCGAACGTCGTGGAGACGACGACCACGGCCCCGACGCCCCCGGCCGCAGTCGCCGATCTTTTCGCCTCTCCTCTTGATCCCCTCACGGTTCGATTGCGGTGGACCGCGACGGGGGACAACGGCGTCGAGGGGACGGCAGCCTCCTATGACATCCGGTATTCGAAGAATCCCATCACCCCCGAGAACTTCGACACGCTCCAGAAGGCCGCCCAGCCCCCGGCGCCGCTGGCCGGCGGCTCGGCGCAGACGTTCGACTTGGTGGAGAACCTGAAGCCGAACACGACCTACAACTTCGCCCTCAAGGTCAAGGACTCCGTCGGGACTTGGTCGGCGATTTCCAACGTCGCGGTCGGCGCGCCCGAGCCTTGCGACGTCCTCTTCTACGATGACATGGAGACGGAGTTCGCCGGCTACGATCTGTCCAAGGGGGAGGTGCGCGGAGGGGGAGAGGTCGTCCTCCGGAACCTCTGGCACCGCTCCACGAACCGGGCCTTCGGCGGGACCTTTGCCTGGCGCTACGCCGATCCGGCGACGGGCACCTACGAGACCGGCGCCAGCGTGAACTGGGGCCGCCTGGCGCTCCCTCCGGTGACCACGGGACCGCTCCATTACGAGCTCGTCTTCGCCTATCACTACCAGACGGACCTCGAGTTCTGCCCGCCCGGCAATGACCAGATCCTGGATTCCCGCACGAGCAACGTTCCCGACAATCCCGGCGTGACTCGCCTCACGTTCCCGCCCCCCTTTACGAAGGCGGGGCAGTGGGCGCGCCGGGTCCATTCCATGCCGGTGTCCGGCGTCGCGACGCGCCAGGAATTCGTCCAGTTCGAGACGGTGGACAGTCTCGGGAACCGGTTTCCCGGCGCCTTCGTCGACAACCTCTACGTCATCGGTCGCCGCGACGCCGCGCCGCCGGACGCGGTGAAGAACCTCGTCATTCTCGGCACGAAGCGGGCCTTCCTGGACATCCAGTTCGATCCGGCGGGGGACGACGGGCCGGGGACCCCTTTCGTATCGAAGTACGAGGTCTTCCTCTCGACCTCGCCGATCACCGAGGGGAACTTCGGCGTCGGCGGCGTTCAGGCGGCCACGGCGGATCCCTCGGCTCCGGGCCCCGTGCGAAAGACGATCTACGGCAACCCGGGGACGGCGTATTTCGTGGCCGTGCGGGCCGTGGACAAGGCCGGCCGTGCGGGGCCGATTTCAAACGTCGTCCAGGGATCCACCCGGCCCATCCCGCCGCCGCCGGCCGCCATCGCGGACCTTCGGGTTTCGCAAGGGCCTTTCGATTCCATCTGCCAACTCGCCTGGACGCCGCCGCCCGTTCCGGAGGAGGAGGCGGGATACAACTACCACTTCCGGATTTCGACGTCACCCATCACGGCGGAGAACTTCGACGCCGCCCAGACGCCGTCCACCGACCATCTCCTGGCATCCAGCGTATGGCTCTACTTCCTCTCACCCTCGACGACCTATTACGTGCGGGTCAAGGCCTACACGCGCCCGCTGGGGCTCAATTCCCTCTCGAACGAGGTCTCGTTCACGACGACCGCGGCGATGCCACCCGCGGCCGTGACCGACCTCTCCGTCGTCGAGGTCCAGGACACCCGGGTGAAGCTGCGGTTTACGGGCGTGGGCGACAACGGGATGGATGGGCCGATCTTCTATTACAAGGTGAAGGCAACGAAGACGCCGATGGCGTCGATCGCGGACTTCGACACCGTCCCTTCGGCAGGCGGGGCCACGTTGGACTATCGTCCGGTGTCGGGGGAGGCATACGATTTCTGGATCCCCGGTGATCCGGGCATGCTCATGCCCGGCACGACGTACTATTTCGCTCTCGTCGCTTATGACTACGGCCAGCGCCCCTCGCCTCTCTCGAACGTCGTCTCCGCGATGACGACGACGCTGTCGCCTTCGGATCTCGGCGCCATCAAGGATCTGACGATCGGCAACCTCGGGGAGACCGGCGCCGTCCTCCCGTTTACGATCCCGAAACACTCCGCGCGGCTCGATGGGGTCGCCTCCCTCTCGGTGACGGCGAAGATCTCGCCCGAGCCGATCACGGAGGCGAATTGGGATACGGGTCCCGCCGAGTCGCGCGCGACCTGGAACGCCACCTCGGTTCCCAACACGCCGGAAGCGTTGAGCAACAATGCCGGCCTCTCCTACTGGAACCTGCCGGTCGGGACGAAGTGCTACGTCGCCCTCCGCTACAAGTGGTACAGCGTCCTCGGCCCCATCTCCAACGTCTGCATTTTCCGCAAGCCCTCCCCGGCCGAAGTCCAGGAGCCGATCCGGATCATCTCGCCATGGGGAGAGACGTATTCGGGAGTTCCGAGCGGGGTGGACTTCTGGCACAGCACCTACCTGCTCGGCTCGGAAATCCGCTTCGGACTCCCGCTGTCCCGCTATCCGGTGGGATTCACCGCGCAGAATTACCGCTACACCCTCCTGGAGGCCCCGGACGGCGCGACCCTCCAGCGCAGCGCGACCGTCTTGAAACCGGAGCCGAACAAGCCGAATTACATCTTCGTCTGGACCCCGACGGCCCAGCAAGTGGGGGACCACCGCGTCCGGGTACGGGTGGAGATGACGGGAGGCGAGAGCGCCGCGGCGACGCTCTTCCTCCGGGTCCTCGACTACAAGATGCCGGTCCTCGACGCCCCGATCCGATCGGGGCTTTCGAGCTACGGCGACGTCCTCGGCGACGGCCGGATCGGATTCCTTTTCTGCGAGCCGCAGAAGGAGGGAGGCTATCCGATCCTGCTGCACCTGGTCGACGCGGACGGCAAGGAATTCCCCGGCTGGCCCGTTCCCCTGGATTTCGACAGCGACGCCTGGACGATGATCGAGGACATGGACGGGGACGGGACCAAGGAAATCTACGTCACCGGCAGCGATTACGCGGGGAACGGAAAGGTCATCCGATTCCGTCCCGACGGGACGCTGGACCCGAGCTTCCGTTTCGACGGGCGGACGCACCGCCTGGTGGCGGCCGACGCGGATCGGGACGGGAAGAAGGAGTTTTTCACCTTCGTGGAGGGACTGGGCATCTGCCGGATCTCCCACCAAGGCGAAATCATGCCCGGCTGGCCCGTCCGGGGATATTCGTTCAACATGTCGCTCGGCGATCTCGACGGGGACGGATATCTCGACCTTGTCACGGAGTGGGGCTCCTATCAGATCGCCTACGATCGGAACGGGAACGTGCTCCCCGGCTGGCCGTTCTCCCATCCGTGGGTGTGGAACTGGATGTTCCAGTCCGCCCTTGCGGATTTCGACGACGACGGGAAGGACGAAGTGGTTGTATGCGCCATGAACTACCACACAAGCCTTCCGAAGCTCACGTGCGCCATCTCCCATGACGGAAAATTGATGCCCGGCTGGCCGATTCTCTCCAATCCCCAAGACATTCTCCTGGGGCGGTTGGACCATTCGGACCAAATCCACATCCTGGATACCCACACCCTCGAAGAGGAGGCCGGAATTGCCTACCGGCGAATCGACGGGAGTAAGCTTCCCGATTCGCCGCCGTTTGGCCAGGGGCTTGACAGCCAAATCCTCGACATCACGGGCGACGGCATTCCGGAGGTGTTCGGCGGCGGAGTTACGGGATCGACGGGAAACGGATCGCCGATTCTGACGATTTACGGGCACTGCACTACCCTGACCGGGCAGCCGCTGGACTTCCAGGGCGCGTGGACGGCCCGGGGGGTGAATCCCTTCCTTAACTATCTGGTGGGCGCCGCGGACGTTCGCGGGAACGGGAAGCGAACGCTGATTTTCGAGAACGGGATCCGCGAGCTCGACTTCCCGCACGATCCGCGCTCCCTCGAGTGGACGACGATTCCGAACCACGTCACGGGACATCGCCAGTACAAGCGGCCCGTGCGGACCGAGCCGCTCCAGATCCGGTCCCCCCGGCCGAGCTATCGCTTCCGGACGATTTCCCCGGAGGGCCTGTCGGTCTCCGGCATCGTCCAGGACCCCGGGGTTTCCGAGATTACGGTGAACGGAAATCCCGTAACCGTCTCAGGCGGGCGCTGGGAGACGAGGGTCCTGTTGAAGGACGGTCCGAACGAGATCGTCGCGTGCGGCACCGTCCAGGGCGCACCGGCGGAGGCCCGCTCGACCGTCATCGTCGATCAAACGCCCCCGCGCCTCCGGATCACCTCGCCTCTTTCCTCGGTGACGGTGCCCGGAACGGACCTGACGGCTTTCGTGACGAGCGAGGATCGGATGGCCATTCGGGGCACCGTGGACGATCCGGAGGTCTCCTGCGTCGTCGTGACGATCCAGAACTACAATTTCGAAACCGGCATCTACAAGACGGTCTGCCCCATCTTCTTCGGCGAGTTCGTCGCGGACGTGCCGGTCGGGCCGAAGATTTCCAGCGGGGAACCGTACATCCAGATGGTCCGGATCTGCGGCCAGGACGCCGCCGGGAACGTGGGGGAGACGAGCCTTCGGGTCTGGAAGAACAGGAAAGTCCCCGCAATCCGGATCGACGCCCCGGCGTTCGGCGCCGCCGTCGGCGGGAGCCCGGAAGTCTCCGGCGTGGTGAGCGATCGCCTGATCCCGAGCGTCAAGATCCAGGGGCAGGAGGTCGCGACCCAGTCGGGCGCGTTCCGCGCAACGGCCGACCCGCTGGAGGACGGGGTGCGGGAGATCCGGGTCGAAGCGAGGGATCTCTTCGGGAACGTCTCGGAGAACACGATCGAGGTGCGCGCCGAGGGCCTCGGTCTCCGGCCCGTCGCCTCCTTCACGGCGTCGCCTTCGTCCGGAACGGCGCCGCTCGAGATCGCCTTCGACGCATCCGCTTCTGCGGATCCCGACGGGACAATCGCCTCCTACGCCTGGGATTTTGGCGACGGCACGACGACCAACGGGGCGCTGGCGAGCCATCTGTACGCGGCCCCCGGGCTCTATACGGCGGTCCTCACCGTGACGGATTCGGCCGGGCTTTGCGCTTCCTCCACGTTTGTTCTCGATCTCCGGGGCGCCCCCCCTCCGCCCCCGCCGGTCGATACGCCGCCTGTCGCGAATGCGGGCCCCGACCGGACCGTGGAGGTGGGCTCGGGGATCTATGTCCTCGACGGATCCGCGAGCATCGATGACGGCGGCCCGGATCCGCTTTCCTATCGCTGGGACACGATCCTGAATCCGGAGGCCGCCCGCGAGATTGACCACCGGGACAACTGGGACGATCCGCCCATCTTCGTCGCCTGCCCGAACTCCCCCCGGGCGCTCTTCCAGCCGAGGGTTCCGGGGCTCTACCGGTTCCAGCTGACGGTCTACGACGGCCAGACGAAGGTGACGGACACGGTGGAATACCTGGTGACGCCAAGGCCGCACCAGCAGCCGGTTTCCATCACGGTCCAGACGAATCCGCCGGACCTGAAATTCAGGTTCGACGGCGCGGAACATACGGCCCCGCAGACGTTCACCCTTCCCTACGGCCAGGTCTTTGCGATGAATCCCCTGTCTCCGCAGCGATCCGTAGACGATCGGACGGAATGGCGATTCAATCGGGTTACGGGACCTGCGGGGTATTGGGATCAGTATTGGTCGCTTCCGGATCTCAAGATGGCGGCCTATGTGTCGGCCACGTTTACGATTTGCTTCGATCCCGTATATCGCATCGACGTCGCGGTGAATCCTGCGGGCGCCGGGACCGTCGGCTCGGCGAATCCCGGCTGGTGGCGGCCCGGCGAGGCGTATACCGCCGTTTTCACGCCGTTGACCGACTGGGTCCACACGGGCTGGTCCGGGGACGTGACGGGCGCTTCCGGGCCGATGAAGATCACGGTCCAGGGACCCGTCCGCTTGACGGCGGAGTGCGCCCGCTACCAGGTGCCGAGCGGAGACGGAGTCGTCTGGTCCTGGGGGACGAACTACGACGGACAGCTGGGGATCGGATCGCGGGTTTCCAAACAGGCCCCCGTCGCCGTGTTCGGCCTCAACGACGTCGTGTCCGTCTCCGCCGCGGGCACCCGCGCGTTCGCCGTGAAAGCCGACGGGACGGTCCTGGGATGGGGCGACAACGACGACGGCTATCTTTGCGACGGAACGAAGACGGATCGCTACCTGCCGGTGCCCGTGCCCTCCCTTGCGGGTGTTCGGAAGATCGCCTCCGGAGGCGGGCACCTGCTCGCCCTGAAATCCGACGGGACGGTCCTGGCGTGGGGCGAGAATTCAAACGGGGAAATTGGCGACGGGACGACGCTGGATCGGGCCGCGCCCGCGCAGGTGCCGGGGCTGTCCGGGGTCGTCTCCATCGCGGGGGGGGCCAACTCCAGCCATGTCGCCGACGGGTCGGGCTCCGTCTGGGCCTGGGGCTCCAGCGGCTCCGGCCAGCTTGGGACGGGCTCCTACAACGGCGTCCGCAGCCCTGTTCGGGTTCCGACGCTGTCCGGCATCCAGGCCGTCGCGGCGGGCTCGTATCACGCGATCGCCCTGGCTTCCGACGGCACGGTCTGGGCATGGGGATCGAACCAATACGGCCAACTGGGCGACGGCACGAACCTGTCCCGGCCCTCCCCCGGCCGGGTTTCGGGTCTTTCGGGCGTCAAGGCCATCGCCGCCGCCAACGACTCCTCGCTGGCCCTGAAGGCCGACGGCACGGTCTGGGGCTGGGGCTTTAACGGCAGCGGCCAGCTCGGCGACGGCACGACGACGAGCCGGAGCTCCCCGGTCCAGGCCGACACGATCTCCAACGCGACGGCCATCGCGATGGGGGGCCAGCACACCCTGATCCTGCGGGGGGTGGCGGGGAACGTGTATGCGTGCGGCGCGGGCGGCTCCGTGGGGGACGGGACGGGCGTCACCCGGCTCGTTCCCGTCGCCGTCGCGGGGATCGCCGGCATCGAGTCCGTCTCCGCCGGCGGCAACTTCAACCTGGTCCTGAAGCGGAACCGCCCGCCCTTGGCCCTCGATCAGAGCGTCACGACCGCCGAAGACGTCACGAAGGCGATCGTCCTCGCGGGGACGGATCCGGACGGCGATGCGCTGACGTACCGGATCGTCGCGCCCCCGTCCCGGGGAACCCTGGTCGGCACCCCTCCGAACCTGACCTACTTCCCGAGCCCGAATGTCAGCGGGATCGACGCCTTCGCGTTTGTCGCCAACGACGGCCGGGCCGACAGCGCCCCCGCGACAGTTTCGATTTCGGTGACCCCCGTCAACGATCCGCCGGTTCCCGTGGCCGTCCTTTCGTCCGCGAATCCCTTCGCGGGGGAATCGGTTACGTTCGACGCCCGGGGCTCGACCGATGTCGAGGGGCCGATTGCCTCCTACGCATGGAACTTTGGCGACGGGTCCTCGTCCTCCCTCGCGCTCACGACCCACGCCTACGCGGCGCCCGGCGCCTATACGGCGACCCTGACGGTGACCGACGCCGGCGGCGCGTCGCGCTCGACGACCGTTTCCGTGAGCGCGAGCGGATTCGCGGATCTTGTTGTGGACTCGGTTTCCGGAACGTTCGGCGGCTCCCCGGCGGGCGCCACGACGAGCGCGACCTGCACGATCCGGAACGCGGGCACCCTCGCCGCCTCGAAGGCGTTCACCGTCAGCCTCTACCTGTCCGCCGACGGCGCGCTGGACGCCTCCGACTTCCTGCTCGGCGGCTACGCCGTCAACAGCCTCAATCCCGGATCGAGCCAGACGAAGACCGTCTCGTTCGCGACGCCGGCGACGGTTCCGGGCGGTTCCTACAAGGTCCTTGTCTGGGTCGATTCGGGCAACACCGTGGCCGAGCACGTCGGCGAGACGAACAATGTCCGCGCCTCGGCCGCTTCCGTCGCCCTCGCGCCGGTCGACCTGATCGTTTCGTCGGTGTCCGGGACGCTCGCGGGGACGCCGCTCGGCTCCAGCCTGACCTTTGCCTGCACCGTCAAGAACCACGGAACGTCGGGGACGGCCGCCACGATAACGGTCAATGGCTATCTCTCCCTGGACGGGACCTACGATGTGTCGGACGTGCTTCTCGGGAAGTACACCGTGGCCGGGCTCGCCGCCGGTGCGTCCTCCTCCAAGGGCGTTTCATTCGCGACCCCGACGAAGCTCGTCCCGGGCTCGTACCGCTTCCTGGCCGTGGTCGACGCGACAAGCGCCGTGTTCGAGCCCAACGGGGAGGCGAACAACGTGGGTGCCTCCGCGGCCGCTGCGCCGTTCCGGCCGGATTTCTGTTTCTCGTCCTTCTCCGCGAAGATCAGTTCCGGGAAGATCTCGATCTCGGACGCCGTCAAGAACCAGGGCAGCGCCGCGACGTCCGGCGCCTATTCGGTGGCGTTCTATGGCTCAACGGACGCGACGCTCGACGCCGGCGATGTCCTGCTCGGAACCCGGAAGAACACCTCCATTCTCAGCATCGGGGGCAGCAATTCCGCGACGAGCCTGCTCAGCCCGCCCCCGGCGATGCCGCCCGGGAGCTACCGCATCATCGGCGTCGTGGATGCCGACGACTCGCAAGCAGAGTCGAATGAAGGGAACAATCGGGCGACGTACGCGACCGCGCTCTCCATCAAGCCGGATCTCGCCGTCGACGCCCTCTCGGCCGTCCGGATGGCGGGCACGCTTTTCGTGACGAGCCGGGTGAAGAACCTGGGCGTCCTTCCGAACGCGGCTCCCTTCCGCGTCGATTTCTTTCTGTCGGCGGATTCCACCATCACGACCGGCGATCTGCTTCTGGGGAGTCGGACCGTGTCCGCCGCCCTGGCCTACGGGGCCACGGATTCGGCAACCGTCCAGTTCGAGATTCCGCCGACGCTGGCGCCGGGCTCCCGGCGGGTGGGCGTCATCGTGGATGCGGGCGGGGCCGTGCCGGAACTCCTGGAGACGAACAACGCCGCGGCGACGTCCTCGCTGGACCTGAAGCCCGATCTCGTCCCCGTGAGCGTCGTTGTCAGCGCGGCCGGTCGCACGGTGACGATGACGGAGACGGTTCGGAACGACGGCGCCCTGCCCGCCAAGGCTTCCTTCGTCGTGGATCTTCGCCTTTCGAGCGACGTCTCCATCAGCACATCCGATCCGCTGCTGGGGCGTCGGACGGTGGCGGCAAACCTGGCGCCGGGAGCTGCGAGCACGGGCGTGACGATCTGGACGGCTCCCGCTTCGCTGGCAGCCGGCAAGTATTACGGCGGCACGATCGTGGACGGCACGGGAACGATCTCGGAGATCTCCGAGACCAACAACAAGAAGGCCTCCTCGGCGTCCGTTTCCATCGGTCCGTAGGGCTTCTTGCCCGCGGCCCTACACGATCCGTCCCGGCCTCGCGCCGGTGTGGCGGCCGTTTTCCGCGACCGCGACGCCGTTGACGAGGACGAGGTCGATGCCCTCGCTGAATCGGAAGGGGGAGCCGTAGCGGGCGCGGTCGCGCAGGCGCTCGGGGTCGAAGGCGACGAGGTCGGCGAAGAAGCCCTCGCGGACGAGGCCGCGGCGGTCCAGGCGGAAGCGTTCGGCGGGCAGCGACGTCAGCCGGCGGATGCCCTCGGCGGGGGAGAGGATGCCGAGCGACAGGACGTAGCGGGAGAGATAGCGGGCGAACGTGCCGAAGGATCGCGGGTGCGGGACGCCGCGGGCCAGCGGGCCTTCGACGTCGCGGATCCCGGCGTCGGAGCCGACCATCACGAACGGCCAGGAGAGGATTTCTCGCAGGTTTTTCTCGCACATCCAGTCGAAGAGGGCGGCCGACTGGCCGCGGTCGGCGACGACGATGGAGACGAAGAGATCCCACGAATCGATCCCGCGCCGCGCCGCCGCCGCCCGTAGCGAGAGGCCCTCGAGGTCCGCGTATTCCTTCGAGCGGATCCGGGCGAGGTGGATCCCGCCCCAGGGGGGACGGCCCGACTCGCGCGCGAACACCTCGTCGCGGATCCGCGTCCGCGTGGCGGGATCGGCGAGCCGCTCCATGAGCCGCGCGGCCCCGCCGTCGTGGACCCAGGGCGGCAGGAACGCGTCGAGGTCGGTCGCGGCGCTCGTGTAGGGGTAGCGATCGGCGGCGAGGTCGACGCCTTCGTCGATCGCGCGCGAAAGTCGCGTCCGGAGCCATCCGATCTTTTTCCAGTTCCGCCGCTCCGCGGTTTTTAGGTGCGAAATCTGCAGCCGGGCGCCCGCGGCGGCGGCGATCCCGATGGCCTCGCCGATGGCCTCCTCGAGCCCGTCGCCCTCGTTGCGGACGTGGGTCGCGTAGAGCCCGCCCGATTCGGCGGCGGCCCGGACGAGCGCCACCGCTTCGCCCACGGGGGCGAACGAGCCCGGCGGGTAGAAGAACCCCGTGGAAATCCCCTTCGCGCCCGCGTCCATCGCCCGGCGGACCTCGCGCTTCTTCGTCGAAAGTTCCCGCGCCGTCGCGATTCGCCCGTCGAGGCCGAGGGCGAAGGCCCGGAGCGTGTTGTGCCCGACGAGTACGGCGCGGTTGAGCGAGCAGCCGCTTTCGCGGGCGCGGGCGAGGTATTCGGAAGGCGTGGACCAGTCCACGCGCACGCCGAGCTCCGCCATGGGTTTCGCCTTGCGCTTGCGCATCGCCTCCGAAAGGGGGAAGGCCGACGTGCCGCAGTTCCCGGACACCTCCGTCGTGACGCCGTCGAGGGTTTTGCTCGCCGCGCGATTGCCGGCCAGCGCTGTGAAATCGGAGTGCGCGTGGACGTCCACGAACCCAGGCGTCAGCCAGCGGCCTTCGAGGGAAATCCGCCGCCTCGCGGGGGCGCCCGAAAGCCCTCCCACGGCCGCGATCCGATCGCCGAGGACCGCCACGTCGGCGCGCCGCCCCCGCCCGCCGGACCCGTCGAAAAGGGTCGCGCCCTCGAGGACGAGGTCGAAGGGGGGGCGGGGCATTCCTTGACATACGTTACCCGATTCGGGATCCCTTTCGGGTCTAGCCAATCTGCCCCCGGCTCGCCTACCATGAACGTTTCGGGGGAAAACCGACCAAGGACGATGCCGGAATGAAACTCGCCGCCGCCGGCCGGATCCTCGCGGCCGCCTTACTCGTTTCCCTTCTCGCCGCCGCTTCGGATCCGATGATGCCCGCGGAGCCCAGGGGCGCGCCGCCCGCGAAGGCGGCCCCGCTGCCGCCCGTTGCGTACCCGTCCGTCCCCCCCGGGCCCGTCGCCCGCGACCCCGCCCCGCCGCCGACCGTGCCCCCGAGGCCGGAAACGCTCTCTCCCGAGGATGCCCTGATCCGGATGCTCGCGGAGGACTTCAGCCGCCGCCGGATCGTCGGCCGGACGGAGGACATCCCCCTCTTCGAGAACGGGATCTGGGTCTGCCCCTTCGACCACAAGCCTCTCCACATGCTCTCCTCGCAAGGCAAAAGCCAGGCCCTCTTCCTCGCCTACTACTGCCCCTCCGAAAAGCGCTACTGGGTCCAGCCCCTTGGCGAAAAGGGCTTCTCCCGCCCGTTCGTCGGGCCCTACAGCCTGGAGGGCCGGGAGGGCGTCGAATCCGACGAGGTTCTCCAGCAGGCGGTGGATGTCCTCGTGGCCGATCTCAAAAACTCCGACGACGCCGCGCAGGAGCGCGCGACGAAGTCGCTGGCCTTGATCGGGGAAGGCATCATCCGCGCCCTTGTCCGGATCTCGATGGACCCGGGCGTCCCCGATGTGGCGCGCCAGCGCGCGAAGGTGATTTTGAAGCGCCTCGGCCTGCCGACGGACGAGGGAGGCAAGCCCGGGATGCTTGCGCCGGACCCCGCGCGCGAACTCTACGAATACGCGCGGAACTACGACACGAAGAACCCGAGCGAGTACGACAAGGTCCGCCTGCGCTACGAGGAGGTCATCCAGGCCCACCCGGGCACGGTCTGGGCCAAGATGGCCCGGGATCGGGTCGAGGATCTCGAGACGGATCGGAGGACCGAGGCCCGGAAGCGCTTCCTCGAATACAAGGAGATGGCGGAGAACCTCTTCTTCGTGAAGGGCGATTACGCCCAGGCCGAGCTCGTCATGGAATCCTTCATCAAGACCTATCGGGGCACCGAGGAGGCCGAGCTCATGTACCAGGGCGCCCAGAAGATGAAGGAACTCGCCAAGCAGCGGCTCGGCGGCAAGGTCCCGCCGCCGAAACGCCCGTAGCGGGGCGTTGCGGGCGGTTGGCGCTTGGGACACAATCCGCCCGTGGCGCACGGCCGACCCCTCCTCCTCGCCGCGATTCTCGCAGGCTTGCTTTCGTCCGGCTGCGGGATCCCGCAATGGACGGCCGACCGGTTCCTGGACGCCGCCGATCCCGTCCGGTTCGGGGCGGGGGTGGGGCTGGGGGCGGATCTTTCGCTCGAGGCCGGCCAGGCATTCCACCTGGGCTTCGGCGTCGCCAATTCCACCCGGTGGGGCTGGCGACAGCGGACGCTCGGAAAATGGGCGGAGTCCGAGTTCGGGTTCCTCTTCTACACCGCCCACGCCCGCGGGAGGTTCCCGAAGGGATTCGCCGGCGAGGAAATCCTCGGCCCCGCCGACGGATCCTCGGAGTCGGACATCACGATGTTCCTCCTCCCGGCCTTCACGTCCGTTCGCGACGAGTCCGCATTCGTGCCGAAGGGCGTCCGGGAGGGGATCCCGCCGGTCCGTTGGCTCGATCTGGAACTTTCGCTCGTGCTCGCGATTCCTTCGTTCCGGATCGGGATTTCGCCCGGCGAGCTGGTCGATTTCGCGGCGGGCTTCTTCTTCATCGATTTGTCCGAGGACGACGGCCGGCTTCCGGGCGCGCCGGGGGCGCGCGCGCGATGGGTTCGGGACCTCTCGGCCCGCGACCTTAGGTTCCGGGAGCGGGCGCTGCGGCGCCTCGAGGCGGCGACGGGCAAGAAGGCGCCGCTCCCGCCGGGCGCCGATCCCGTCGAGGCCATCCCCTTCTTCCAAAAGGAGGCCGCTCCATGACGGAGCCGGCGCTCGAGCCCTGGCGGTTGCGGGCGCTCGACGCGGGCGCGAACCGGGCTCGGGAGGCGGCGCGGGTCGTCGAGGACTGGGTCCGATTCGCCCTCGATCGCGCGGACCTCTCGGATCGCTTCCGGCGGATCCGCCACCGGGTTTCGGAGATCCTGCCGGCCGGACTTTCGCTCGCGCTCGCACGGGATTCCGCCGGCGACGTCGGGATCCAGGCGCTCCCGCCGGCCTCGGCGGATCGATCCAGCGGGCAGGGGATTGCGCGCGCGAACCTGAAGCGCCTCGAGGAGGCGCTGCGCTCGATCGAGGAGCACGCCGGAATCCTTCCCGCCGCCCGCGTCGCCGCCGCGGCGCTGCGCACGGAGGCCTACGAGGCCGAATCGGCCGTCGAGCGCGCGATGTCCCCGAAGGGCCTCCTCGCGGGCGTGCGGCTCTACGTCCTCGTGACGGAGCGGCTCTCCCGCGTCCCGCCGGAGGAAGCGGCGGAGGCGGCGATCCGCGGGGGCGCCGGGATGATCCAGATGCGGGAGAAGGAGCTGGAGGACGGCGAGTTCCTCGCCCGCGCGCGGCGGATGCGGGCGCAGGCCTCGCGGCTCGGAGCGCTTTTCATCGTGAACGACCGCGTGGACGCCTGCCTGCTCGCCGGGGCCGACGGGGTGCACCTGGGCCTAGGCGACCTGCCTGTCCGGGAGGCCCGCCGGATCCTGGGGCCGGAGAAGATCGTGGGCGTCTCGACGCGCGAACCCGCCCAGGCGATGAAGGCCATGGACGACGGGGCGGACTACGTCGGCGTCGGCCCCGTGCACCCGACGCCCACGAAGGAGCACCGCGCCTCCGTCGGCCTCGAGGTCGTCCGCGAGGCGTCCGCGAAGATTCCGATCCCCTGGTTCGCGATCGGCGACGTGAACGAGACCACGCTTCGCGCGATCCGGGACGCGGGCGCGCGCCGCGTCGCCGCCTGCCGCGCTGTCATCGCCGCCCCGGACGCCGAGGCGGCGGCAAGGACGCTTCTCGAGATCCTCGGCCCGGCCGCGCCCCCGGAGCGCCCGACCCGATGACGGAGAACCCGGCGGGGACGGGCGGAGAGGCGTCGGGGGAGAAGCCGGCGACGGAGCCGCCGTCTTCGCCGCCGCCTTCGACGAGCGCGCCCCCTTCCCGCAAGGACTCCGATCTTCGGTCGGCCGCCCTCGTCAGCGTGCTGACGCTTTTGTCCCGGATTACGGGCGTCATCCGCGACAACCTCCAGGCGCGCGTCTTCGGCAGCGGGTGGGTCGCGGACGCCTTCACGCTCGCCTTCCGGATCCCGAACCTTTTCCGGATGCTCTTCGGCGAAGGGGCGCTTTCCGCCTCCCTCGTCCCGATTTTCATGCGCATGGAGGAGGAAGGCGAGCGGGAGCGGGCCCGGAGGCTTCTGTGCGGGGCCTTCACGGTTCTTGCCATCTTCCTTTCGGTCCTCGTCCTCGCGGGGGAGGGGCTCTGCCTCGTCGGCTCGAACGCCCTCGAGCGCGTCGCGGCCGCCTCCGCGCCCGCGCCGGCGGGACAGCACGCCCCCTGGGCCGTGGAGCGCCTGGCGCTGCGCCTGCTCTACTGGATGCTGCCCTACATCCCGATCGTCTGCCTCGCGGCCCTTTCCATTTCGTTCCTGCACGCGCGGCGGCGGTTCGCCGTGCCGGCCCTCACGCAAACGGTCTTCAACGTCGTGATGGGGGGATTCCTGCTCTTCATCGTCCTTTCGCAGAAGGGCGGCTTCCTCGGGATCGTCCCGCGGGCCCCCGAGGAATGGAGCGGCATGCTGGCGGGCGGGATCCTCGTGGGAGGCCTCTGCCAGCTTTACTTCCAGATCCCGGCGCTCCGTCGGGAGGGAATCGCGCTTCAGCCGATGATCCCCGGCCGGGACCCCGCCTATCGGGAGGCCCTGCGGGCGATGATCCCGGTCGTTTTCGGGCTCTCGATCTTCCAGATCAACAACATCGTGGACAGCCTGATCGCCCTCTACATCGTGAAAAGCGAAGGCGCCGTCGCGATCCTCTATTTCGGCCAGCGGCTGTTCTGGCTGCCGCTCACGCTCATCGGGATCGCCGTCGCGACGGCGGTTTTTCCGACCCTCGCCCGGCAGGTCGCGAGGCAGAATCGGGCGGAGATTTCCGACGCGATGTCGTCCGCCCTGCGGGTCGTGCTGTTCCTTTCCGTGCCGGCGGCCCTGGGGCTCATCCTGCTGCGCGAGCCCCTCGTGAGGCTTTTGTTCGAATACGGGGCTTTCGGGGCGGACGCGACGGAGCGGACGGGACGGGTGCTGCTCTGCTTCGGGCTGGGGCTGTGGGCGACGTGCGCTTTGCCGGTCCTGTCGCGCTGCTTCTACGCCTTCCGGGACACGAAGACCCCGGTGAAGATCGGGGTCGTGATCGTGGGGCTGAACTTCGTGCTGAATCTCGCGTTCGCCCCGATGTTCAAGGAGGCGGGCCTGGCGCTCGCCACGTCCATCTCGACGACGGTCCAGGTCGTGGTCTTCATCTGGATTCTCGGGTCCGACAAGTTCAACGTCCGGGTGAGCCTCGGACCGTCCTACTTTGGCAAGGTCCTCCTGGCGACGGCGGGGATGGCGGCGGCCTGCCTCGCCCTGCAGGCCTGGGGCTTTCCTTCGCCCGCGGTCCCGGCCCGCCTTTCGTTCTGGATGCGGTTCGCCGCGGTGTTCGTCCCCCTCGGGGTCTCCGTGGGGGTGTATTTCCTCGTATCCACGCTGCTCCGGATCCGCGAGGCGGGCCGGATCCTGGCCTTGTTGCACCGGCCGGCGCCGAACGAAGAGGATGCGGACGCGTAGAGGGGCGGAATCCAACTTCGCGCGCCGCCCCGCTTCGGGTACCTTCTTCCCATGCACGCCGCCCGCCCCTGGATCGTGAAGGTCGGGACCGCGGTCCTTTCCAAGCCGGACGGCCGCCCCGACGAGGCCTGGATCGCCGCCTTCGCCGCCGACGTCGCCGCGGCCCGCCGCGCGGGCCGGCCGGTCTGCGTCGTCACGTCGGGGGCGATCGGGGCGGGGATGGGGGAACTGGGGCTCTTGAAGCGGCCAGGCGCGCTCGCGGAGCTGCAGGGCGCGGCCGCCGTCGGCCAGGCGCTCCTCATGCGCATCTACCACGACGCCTTTGCCGCCCACGGCCTCAAGACCGCGCAGGTCCTGCTTACCCGCGAGGACTTCGCCGGGCGCGCGCGCGATCTCAACGTGCGCTCGACCCTCGAGCGGCTGCTCGCGTGGGGGGTCGTGCCGATCGTCAACGAGAACGACACGGTTTCGAGCGACGAGATCCGGTTCGGCGACAACGACATCCTCTCCGCGCTCCTCGCGAATTCGCTTAGGTCCGAGTGGCTGATGCTGCTGACGACCGTCGAGGGGGTGCTTCGATCCGGGCCGGACGGCGCTCGCGAGGTCGTCCGCCTCGTGCCGGCCGTGGACGCCTCCGTCCGTCGCCTCGCTCTCGCCGAGAAATCGGCCCGCGGTTCGGGCGGGATGCGCTCGAAGATCGATGCGGCAGGGCTGGCGAACCGAGGGGGCGCCCGCGTCCTTATCGCCGCGGGCCGGCCGCCGGGGATTTTGGCGCGGGTTCTCTCGGGCGAGCGGCCGGGGACCCTCTTCCTGCCCGCGCCGAAGGGCCTCTCCGGCCGGCGGCGCTGGATCGCGGGCGGGGCTGCGATCCGCGGGGCGCTCCGGATCGACGCCGGCGCCGAGACCGCGCTCAAGAAGGGCGGCAAGAGCTTGCTTGCGGCCGGGATCACGCTTGTGACGGGGCGGTTCAAGGAGGGCGACGTCGTCTCCGTCGAGGGTCCGGACGGCGCGGAAATCGGCCGGGGCGTGGCGGGCCATCCCGCGGCCGTCCTCGATCGAATCAAGGGCCTGGCCCGCGCCGAAGCCGCCGCGGTCCTCGGCGGGGAGGTCCGCGAGGCGATCCACCGCGACGAGCTCGTCGTGTGGGAGGCGGGGTGATGCCCGAGCCGCTGCTGACGGAGGACTTCCTCCGGCGATTGAAGCGCCTGGCGCTGCTGGCCGCGCGCTCGCGGGTCCGCCGCGAGGGGGAGCACCGGACGCGGAGGCTTCGTGGCGGGTTCGTGGAATTCGCCGACCACCGCCCCTACGCCGCGGGCGACGAGTTCCGCTACATCGACTGGAACCTCTACGGCCGGCTCGACGCGCTCTTCGTCAAGCAGTTCGCGCGGGACGAGTCGCTCCGGATTTCGCTCCTGGTGGACGCCAGCGCCTCGATGGCGCTAGGCGATCCGCCCAAGGGCCTCGTCGCGCGAAGGATCGCCGCCGCCGTCGGCGCCGTCGCGCTCTTCGGCTCGAACCGGGTCCTGCCCGCGGTCTTCGCGGACGGAAGCGTGCGGGAGGCGCGCGAGCTGGACGGCCCGGCCGCGCTGCCCGCGCTTCTCGAGTTCCTCTCGTCGGCGCCCGCCGGCCGCCGGACGAATCTCGCCTCGGCCCTGCCCGGCTGGCTCCGGCGCCACCCCCGCTCGACGCTGCTCCTGCTCGTTTCCGATCTGGCCGACCAGGAGGACGCGCGCGGGGCGTTCAAGGCGATGCTCGGACGGGGCTTCGACGTGGGCGTCATCCAGATCCTCTCGTCCGAGGACCTTGCCCCCGATCTCGTCTCGATGCGCCGCCTCCGCTCCGTCGAGACCGGCGAGGAGGAGGACGCCGCCTTCGGCCCCGGCGCCTCGGCGGAGTATTCGCGCCTCGTCGACGAATGGATCGCCGACTGGGGCCGCGCCCTCGAAAACGCCGGCGGCCGCCACGTCGTCGTGACGAACCGCCAGCCCCTGGAGGAAGTCGTCCTGAAAATCCTGCGCGGGGAGGGGTGGCTGAAATGAAACCGGTTCCTAGTGGAAAACGGTGCCGTTCACAGAAACGATTTCCGCCTGCATCAAGGAAGCGGGGTCGGAAGATCGCGGGCCATCTTCCGCCTCGCACCGACTTCGAGCGTTGCGCCGGGATGCTCCCCGGCAAGGGGATCGGGCTACGGGCTCTTCTCGCGGAGCGTGCGAGGGATCACGACCGATAAGCCGGGCGTACGTCCTCGACGCAAGTACCGGACGGCCGATGCTACGTTTCTCCGTTTTAAAGGCGCGAAAGCCAGTAGCCGGGCTTCCGTTTCGCGTGGGCGAACGCGACGACTTCCGCGGTTCCACCGGGGAGGTGGAAAAAGACAATGAATGGGAATCTCCGCATGGCCAATTTTCGGTAGGGATGGCCCCTTCGCCAGAGGGGATAAGCTTCCGGCGATCGGCGGATTCTTTCGATCGCCTCATCCGCCTCCAGCATGAACTCGACGCCAAGGCCCGGCCTCCTGATTTCATACCATTCGGCCGTTGCGAGGGCCTCCGCCTCCGCTTCCGGAAGGACGTGGAGGCGTTCCGTCATCGGGCGGAGAGACGCGCAAGGATCCGGGAACGGACGTCGGCCCAATCGGCACCGCGGATCTCGCGCCGCTCCGCGGCGTGTACGCGGCGGTCCAGTTCATTCAGCCAGGCCTTCTCCCAGTCGGCATCCGGCGGGCCGTCCACGCTCGCGAGAATTCCGGAAACGAGGGCGAAGCGATCGCTCTCGGGTAGCGTCAGCGCCTCGGAAAGGAGCGCTTTCGCGGTCTTGCTCATGAGGGGAGTGTACCCGGCCGCGGCATGGGCCGGCAACGGGGAGGTGCCGCGAGGAACGGCGCGGCCTCGTCAGGATTCATGCCGGGGGCTACCGGAACCATTCCGGGTGGGGGATGATTCGAGGGAAAGATGTTCGATACCCCGCTGGCCCTCCTCGTCCTCGCGGCGATCCCGCTTCTTTGGATCCTCTGGCGGCTGCGCTCGCGGGAGGCCTTCGAGGTTTCGACGCTGTCGCTTTTGCGGAAGGTGGCCGACCGGGACGGGCGGCGGGAGGGGCGCTGGCGGCTGCCGCCGCTCTCGTTCTGGGCGGCGGCGCTCGGGGTGGCGGCGCTCGCCCTCGGCGGGGCGGGGCTTTCGAGCCCGATGGGGGCGTCGGCGGCGCCGGCGGGGGAGATTTCGCTGTCCGTCGATCCGTCCCTGCTCGCGCGCGCCGGGGGCGGGACGCGGCTCGGCTGGATCCTCTCGCGCGTCGAGCGGATCCTCGCCGAGGATGCTTCGGGGCGGGATTGGCGGCTGGAGGCGGACGGCGATTCGGATGGCCGCGCGCTTTCCGGCGCGGAGGTCCTTTCCCGGTTGCGGGGCCTCAAGCCCGTCTTGATCCCGGGCCGGCGGGCGGGCGAGGCGGCGGTCCTGCCGTGGCGGGGCGCGGGGCCGCGATGGGTGTTCACGACGGGCGACGGCCCGCCGGCGGCCGCGCGGGTGGACGAGGCGCCCGGCGCCCCGAACGCCTGCGTCCTCTCGGTGGAGGGGACGCCGGCGGGGGCCTTCGTTCGGGTCGCGAATTTCTCCGGTGATGCCTGGCGCGGGAAGGCGTCGGCCCGGCGGGGGGCGTCGGAGGCGACGGCGTCGCTCGACATCCGGGCGGGCGAAATCGCCGCGGCGTCGCTTTCGCTTCCGGCCGGCCCCGGGGGAATCGTCGCCGAGATCCGATCCGATCCTCCCGACGGCTTTCCCGAGGACGACCGGCTCGCCATCGGAGGGGACGGGTCGAGCGCGGCCGTCGTCCTGCACGGAAACGTCCCGCCGGATCTGCGCGCCGCTCTCGAGGCGATTCCGGAGGCGAGAAAGCCTTTGCAGGTTTCGGCCGGGCCCGCGCCCGCCGGAAGCGGCGCGATATCGGTCTGGGCCTCCGCGGACCCGCCCGCGAACCCGACGGGGCCGTTTTTCTGGGTCCATCCACGGGAGGGGGGGCTCGGGGTGAAGCGCAAGGCTCCCGATGCGCCCGCCGGCCGGATCACCCGGCAGGACACGGAAGAGCCCGCGCTCCGCGGGATCGATCTTTCGGGCGCCGACGCGGGATTGGTGGCGCCGCTCGCGCTGCCTGCATCGTTCCATCCGATTGCCTGGGCGAACGATTCGCCGGTGCTCTCGTTCACGCCGGGGCCGCCGGCGGGGTATCTCGTCGCCTGCGATCTCGAACGCTCCCCCTGGACCGACCAGGCGACGTTCCCCGTCTTCGTCCGGCAGGCGCTCCAGTCGCTCCTTGCGCGCGCCCCCGATCGGGCAACGCTTGCGAGGGAACCGGCGGCCTTCGACCTGCGCGCCCCGCTCGCGCTCTACCGGGAGGCGGGGACCCGCGCCTCGCCAACGCCTGCCGGCTCCTCCCTCGCCTGTCCGCTGTTCGCCCTCTCCCTCGCGGCGTTCGCCTTCGCCTGGGCGCTCGAGGCGAGGGGGAGGTAGGGGCCTTGCATCCCGATCCCGAAATCGATATCCAGGAATCTGCATGACAACTTCCGCCCCCGTCCGTTCCCCCGCCCCGCAGGTCGACGCGGAAACCGCGCGCTTCCTCGAGGACGGCAAGGACTTCGTGGACGAGGCCCGGATCGAGACGCTTCTCGAATCGAAAAAAGGGGCCGGCGCCGCGGAAATCAGGGACATCCTCGCCAAGTCCCTCGCCCTCCAGCGCCTGGAGCCCGCGGAAACCGCGGCGCTGCTCGGGGCGAAGGATCCCGCGCTCTGGGAGGAGATTTTCGCCGCGGCCGGCGAGACGAAGATGCGCGTCTACGGCCCTCGGGTCGTGATCTTCGCGCCCCTCTACTGCAGCAACCACTGCGTGAATTCCTGCGCCTACTGCGGATTCCGACAGGAGAACGAAACCCAGCGCCGGCGCCGGCTCTCCCTCGACGAGGTCCGGCGCGAGACGGAGGCCCTCGTCTCGAAAGGCCACAAGCGGCTGATCCTCGTCTACGGCGAGCACCCCGACAGCGGCGCCGGCTACATCGCCGACACCATCCAGGCGATCTACGGGGTGAAGACGGATCGGGGCGAGATCCGGCGCGTCAAC
>CAYHQZ010000020.1:0-25047 GCA_964358555.1 uncultured Planctomycetia bacterium | reverse complement strand
ACCCTCCCGGGGTCTCGCGGGGGGCTCAGGCCCCCTGCGTCTCGGCGCCCGCGCGGCAGGCCTCCACGAAGCTTTTGAAAATGGCCAAATAAGCGGGGTCGGCCCTCACCAGCCGTTCCGGGTGGAACTGGACCGCGAGAAAATAGGGTGGGGGAGTCCCATCCAGCCCCGGCTTCATCTCCAGCGCCTCGGGCACGCCGTCCTCCACGCAATGGGCGGTGACCCTCAGCGGCTCCGCCACGCGGTCCACCGCCTGGTGGTGGGTGCTGTTCACCGGGAATTCGGCGCGCCCCATCACCCGCTCCAAGAGCGAGCCGGGCTCCACCCGCACGTTGTGGACATGGCGGTCCCGGTTCACTTGCACGCCGTGGTTGAGGTCGGTCTTCACCTGTTGGGGGATGTCCACAATCAGGGTGCCCCCCAACGCCACGTTCGCGATCTGGTGCCCGCGGCAGATGGCCAGGACCGGCTTCCGCTGGCGCAGCGTCTCCTCCAGCAGCAGGATCTCCAGCTTGTCCCGCAGGCGGTCGATCCCCGTGGCCGTCTTGCGCAGGTTCTCCGGCAGCTCCTTGGCGTAAAGATCCGGGTCGATGTCGTCGCCCCCGGTCAGGTAAAGGCCGTCGCAGCGGGTGACATATTCCCGCACCAGCGCGGGGTCCGGGTCGCACGGCAGGACGACAGGAAGGCCGCCTGCCGCCGTCACGCAATCCAAATACGGCTCTGAGAGGAGAATGAAATACTCGTAGAACGCCGGCCCCTTGCGCTCGGTGCTGGGGGCGGTCAGGATCAAGGGGCGGCGGGGGGCGGGCTCATGGTGGGGTGGGGGGGGGCCGGGGCGGCGGGGGGGGGGGGCGGGGGGGTGGGGGGGGGGGGGGGGTTGGGCGCGGACCTCGGACTTTGGACCTTAGACGTTAGACCTTGGACTTTCGACGCCGGCTTCTCCTTCTTCGGCGCGGTCCTGGGACTTTGGACCTTAGACTTTAGACCTTGGACTTCCGGCGCCGGCTCCGTCGCCTTCGGCGCTTCCGGGATCGTCCCTCGAACATAAGGCTTTGAGGACGGGATGTAGCGATCGAAAGGCACGAACTTGATCTTAGTTAGTCATAAGTCCTAAGTCCAAAGTCCTAAGCCGAAGAAACGAAAAGAAGACGGCTCCAATCCGTAGAATGGAGGGCGAGGCCATTTTGTGAACATCCGACGAATCGTCGCAGTCCTTCTCGGGGCTGCCGCCGCCGCGGGCGCGCTCGAGGCGGCTTCCCGCGGGCCGAAGCTGCCGCGCAACCCCATCGTGATCGAGGCCGAGGGCGCGTGCGGCGTCTCGCCGCGGATCGATCTCATCGAGGACTTCGCCGCTTCCTCGCGGGAGGCGCTGCTCGCCGGCCCCGCGGCAGGCTCGCCGGCTCCGCCCGACGCGACGTGGCGGGTCCGCGCGAAGGCCCGGGGGCCCTACACGGTCTACGCGCGGGGCCGCGGGGAGGGCGGGACGCTGCGGATCCGGGCGGCCGGAGAGGCCGCGGCGTGGAGCGCGCCGGTCTCCTCGCGCGACTATGCCTGGGTCCGGCTCGCCGGCCCGGAACTCGCCCTCCCGCCGGACGGCGCGCGGATCGAGTGCGACCTCCCCCCCGGCGCCGCCCTCGATGAGATCCTGCTCGGCGTCCCGGACGAGCCGGCCCCCGAGGGCGTCGTCGAGCCGCCGCCCGGATCGCCGTTTGCCCCGCCGGAGATCGACGAGCGGGACGATTTCATGCGTCAGGCCGAGGCGGGCGAGAACTGGAAGGTCCTCTCGGGCCGGTTCCGGCTCGCCCCGACGGTCGACGACGAGCGATTCGTTCCCGAGCGCAGCGCGAACCCCTTCGCCTACGCCGCGATGAGCTCGACGGGAGAGTTCGCGGCGGCCGTGCGGGCAACGCGGCGCGCGGAAAACTGGCGGGACCTTTCGATTTCCGCGACTGCCCGCGCCGTCGGCCCCGCGGAGGTCGGCCTCGTCGCCTGCGCCCAGGAGGAGGGATCGCTCTACGCGATCCGCGCGGACGCAGGCCGGCCGGGCTCGATCCGGTGGGTCTTCCGGGACGCCGGCGGACGCGAGCGGATTCTCGCCGAGCGCAAGGGGTCGCTCCCCGATCGGACGTGGCTGCGGCTTTCGCTTTCCATGTTCCGCGGGAGGATGCGCTTCGAGGTGGACGGCCGAGTCGTCCTGGAGGGGACGGACAGGACGCTCTTGTCGGGCCGACCGGGGCTTGCCGCGTCGGGTCCGTCGACGGTGCTGTTCGACGACGTCCGGATCCGGGGGATCACGGCGATGCGGCTGTCGGGCCGAGGCGCGCTGTCCGCGTTCGTGCCCGTCGCGGGGGCCTTCCGCGAGGAGGGCGAGGCGCTCGCCGCCGGGCCGGGGGCGGCCGAGATGTCGCTTAGGGAGCGGATCCCGCTGCCGGCCGATTTCGAGCTCGACGGCGAGGTCCGGATCGATCCCGACGCATCCCTCGGCGTCGGCGTGGGCGACGGAATGTTTCGGTGGCGCGGCGAGACGATCCGATCCTACCGGATCGCCCGCGAGTGGGTCCGGCGCGCCTCGGGCGAGGTCCTGGCGCGCGCTGCCGGCGGGGCGCCGCCCGACTGGACGGCCTTCCGGATCGCGCGGCGGGGGAACCGCCTGGAGGCGTTCGGCGGCGGGGAGCGGCTGCTGACGTGCCTGCTCGGGCCGGGCGGCGCCGGAGGGCTTTCGATTCGCGCCGAGGGCAGCGGGGCGCGGCTCCGGAACCTCGTGCTGCGCGCGTCGCGCGACCCTGCGGCCGGCTCCTCCTTCCATCCGGTCTTCCGCAAGGAAGCCTCGATGGCCGACTGGGCGAGCCCCGCGGGGGAGTGGGCCGCGCGCGGGCCGTCCTCGCCGGGGCTCTTCTGGAACCGGATCCCCTTCTTCGGGGACATCCGCGCCGAGTTCGAGAAGCCCCTCGAGGGGAGGGCCTCGTTCGCGTGGATCATGTCGGGCGACGGCGATGCGGGGACGCGCGGCTACGAGGTCTCGCTTTCGGCTGCGCGCGTGGAGATCCGCCGCGACGGGACGCTCGTTGCGGGGGCGGACCGGACGGGAGATTTTCCCGAGCGCTTCGTCGCGGAGAAGGCGGGGGCCTGGATCCTCGCCGGTGACGGCCGGACCGTCTCGTGCGCCTGGTTCGATCCCGAGCCGCTCGGCGGTCGACGCCTCGGGATCCGCGTCCCCGCGGAACCGCCTCCCGCCTTCGAGCGCGTCTCCATCGCCGCGGCGAACTTCATCAACGAGTCCTTCGAGAACCCCAGCCCCGACTGGAGGGAGGGGGAGGGCGTCTGGGGGATGTCCACGCGCTGGCGCTGCGATCCGTCGTGGTCGTGGTTCGCGGGCCGAAGCGACCGGCTCGCCGCGCTCTGGTTCAAGCGTCCGATCCGCGGGGACTTCGTCCTCGACGCCTACGCCGCGTTTGCGATGCGCTGGACGCACCCGCCCCTCTACGAAGACCCGAGCCAGATGAACCTCGCCCTTTCCTCCGACGGGGTCCACCCCGGGCGGGGATATGCGTTCCTCTACGGCGACGATCGCGGCCGGCGCACGACGCTTCGGCGCAACGGCGATGTCGTCGCCGAGACGCGCGAGCATCTGCCGCCGGCGCTGACCGGCGGCTTTCCTCCGTTCGAGGGGCTGGGGGGGCTGCACCGGCACTGGTTTCGGCTGACGCTGGAGCGCCAGGGGGGCCTGCTGACGTATTCGGTGGAGGGCGTCCCCGTCTTCCGCTATCACGATCCCGACCCGATCCCGGCAGACCGCCTGGGATTCTGGACGGTGAACCAGGGGCTGCTCCTGGCGAGGGTGCGGCTCTCGTTCGAGGGGCTCGGTGACGCCCCGGACCCGATCCGGACGGAGCCGCCGGGCGGGCCGGCCCCGCCGGAAACGCCGGTCGTCCGGATCGAATCCCCGACGCATCCGTCCGCGTGGGCCGACTTCGAGAGCGGCTTCGACGGCTTCGAGAGCCTCGGGACGCGCCATGACGCTCTCCTCTCCCGCGTCCCGCGCGGGAAGGGGTTCGCCCTGCGCGCGACGAATCCGGGCCCCGGCGGGCGGTTCGGGACCGCCTGGCCGCTCGGCGGGCTCGACGGCCGGATCGCCTCGCATCTTTCGTTCGCGTTCCGCGCCGAGAAGGGGACGAAGACGGACCTGCGCGTCCGCGCGAACGGCCGGACGTTCTCATGGCGCATGACGGATTCGACGGAGCCCGCGCTCGACACGGAGGTCCTCGGGCGCCTCGACGTCGCCGACGACGGGGCCTGGCGGAACGTTTCGCTCGATCTGCGCGCGCCCGTCTCGGCCGCCCTCGGCGGGGTCGCGCCCGTCTTCGAGGAGATTGCCTTCGGGCACTTCGGGGACTTCGATCTTTTAAACGCCGGGATCGGGGGCAATCCCGCGGGCGCCGCCTACGAACTCGACGACGCGGTCCTCGCGGGGCCGGGGAGGGCGAAGGCCGTCTTTGTCGTCGACCCCCGCAGCCCCTGGGCGTGCGCGGGCGTCGCCCTCGACGGACGGAGCGACACGATCCCGCCGGCTCCCGACAAGGGGGGCGTCGCGCGAATCGAGGGGGAGGTCCGCGGCCGCGCCTTCCTCCACGCCGCCCTCTACGGGCCGAAGGGCGAGCGGCTCTCCGTCGTGCATCGCCCGATCGAGTCCGACGCCGAGGGGCCGGCGGTCGAGGCGGCGGCGCCCGCGAACGGCTCGCGGTCCGGCGAGACGGTCGCGCGGATCCGCTTCCGGGATGCCTCCGGCGTCGATCCGGGGACGATCCAGGTCCTGCCGCTGTCCGCCGCCTCGACGGGCGCGAAGTTCGCCCCGGGATCGGCCGGCGTCGAGTTCGATCCCTCGGCCGCCGAGCTGCGCGTGGATCTCCAGGCCATCGGCGCCGTCCCCGGCCCCGACGGGCGGATGGGCTTTTCGATCCTTTCCGCGCAGGACGTCCTAGGAAACCCGCTGGAGAAGCCCGTCTCGTTCGCCTGGACGTTCGATCCGGCCGCGGACAAACGTCCGCCCGACGTCCGGATCGAGGGCCTGCCTCCGGACCCCATCGGCGAGGGGGCGTCCGTCGCGGAGGGCTCGCGGGTGACGCCGGTTGTCGATTCGGAGAAAGGGGCGTGCGTGGAGATCCGGCACGTTTTGGCCGGCGGGCGGTTCGGGATCGTGCTCCCGGCCGCGCCGTTCCATCCGGGAAAGCGCCCCTGGATCGGCTTCGACTGGAAGTGCGACCCCGGCGCGCTCATCGATCTGCGCGCGTCGTCCGCGAACGCGTCGTGGCTGTTCGCCCTTTCCGATCCCGAGGGCGTGACCTCGGAGGGCGAGCGCGTGCCGGTCGAGGTTCCGGGCGAGGCGGGGACCTGGCAGACGGTCGGGATTCCGATCGGGCGTCGGATCTCGGAGGCCTTCGAGCGCGACGGCGCGGTCCTGCCGGGGGACTTCGAGATCCGAAGGCTTTCCCTCGGCGATTACGGCTGGCCGGGGAGCCGTCGGGGTTTGGCCTACCGCGTGGCCCATCTCCGGTCGGCCCCCGCGGTCCGCCCGGGGCAGCCGGTCCCGATGCGAATCCGCGCGCACGACGCTGGGGGAATCGCGGCCGTCGAATTCCGCTGGGCGGGACCGGACGGCAAGCCCTCCGGGTGGCAGGCGTCGGGAACGGATGCGATCCTCGCGCCGTCGGGGGCGACGGGGCTGTGGCGGCTGGAATCGTGCGCGAAGGATCGCGCGGGGAACCTCTCGAAGGTTTGCGCCGCCGAAATCTTTTTGGACGCCTCCGCGCCCTCGGTCGAGCCCGTCGTCCCCGCCGACGGCTCGTGGTTCGCGGGCGGCGTCGCGGAGGTGCGCATCCGCGACGACCAGGGATTGGATTCAGGCGCGTCGAGGCTGAACGTCGGCGGGAGGGAATTCGCGCTCGACGATCCCGCGATCGAGCGGCTGGCCGACGGGCGGATGCGCTTCCGGGGGACGCGCGCCGCGCCCGCGCCGTTCGAGGCCGCGGACGGCTCCGAGGTCGGCTTCTCGGTCGTCGCGCGCGACTGGGCGGGCCATGAGACCCGGAAGGCCTGGAAGGCGCGCGTCGATCGGGCGCTCGATCGGACGCCGCCGCCGCCCGTCCTTCCCTCGCCCGTTCCCGATTCCGCCTCCGTCCTCGTCCGGATGGATTTCGAAAACGACCTGGGCGAGGCCGGCCCGCACGGGGACGGCGACGGGTCCGCGCGGGTCCGGCGGGTCGCGGGGGGCTCATCCGGACGCTTCGCGCTTCGCGTGGAGGCGCGCGCGGCGAACCAGACGGCGGCCGTCCGGCTCCTATCGAAGCCCTTCGAGGTCTCCGCCTATCCTTTCCTTGCGTTCGACTACAAGGCGGCGGCGGGGACGCGCTTCGACGTCCTTCTCGAGGTCCAGCCGATCCGGGCGGGCAAGGACGCCCCGCCGGAGGGGTTCCGGTTCGTGAACCTCCGGCTCCTCGACCCGGACGCGAAGGAGAACTACCCCCTCGTCGGGACCCTCGAAGGCTGCGCCGCCGACGGCCGCTGGCGGCACGCGAGGGCGGATCTTGCGTCGATCCTCAAGGCCTGGATGCCGGACGCGGCCGATTTCCGGGTCCGGAACGTTTTACTCGGCGACTGGAAGGACCCGGTCTCTAAGGCGGCGGGCGACGGCTACTGGATCGACAACGTCGTAATCGCGAAGGCGGACGCCTGGAAGGCCTGCGCCTTCGAATGGGCCCGCCCCGACGACGAGTCGGGAATCCGGCGCTTTGCCGTCTCGGTGGACGGCGGCAAGGCCGCGGAGACGGAGACGCTCTCCTGGCGGCCGGAGGGGCTTTCTCCCGGCGCGCACAAGATCGCAGTCTCGGCCGAGGACCTCGCGGGGAACAAGGGCGAGGCGGGGGAAGCGGCGATGGAAGTTGCGCCGTAGGAAGGTGACTGTGGGTGCGGGTCTAATGTCTAACGTCTAAGGTCACGGGACGGCAACCCTGACTTTAGACTTTAGACAAGCACCTCCAGGCCGCACGACTTTAGACCTGCACCTCCAGTCAATGCCTATGTTCGATGGACGTAGCCGGAGGGCTTCAGGCGAACGGTTCGGCCGTCGCGGCGGCGGAGGCGCAGGCCGCGCTCCCGGACGATCGTCCCGACGCGGCTCACGCGGATGCCGAGGGGATTCTTCGCGAGCAGGCGCCGTGCGGCGGGCTCGGGCATCGTGAAGAGGAGCTCGAAATCCTCGCCGTCCGAGAGTGCGTGGGAGAGGGGGCTTAAGCCGTCCTTGGCGGCGAGTGTTCGTGCGGCCGTCGAGACGGGAATCGCGGCCTCCTCGAGGATCGCGCCCGCGCCGCTTTCGTCGCAGAGCCTGGAGAGATCCAGCGAGAGGCCGTCGGAGATGTCCATCATCGCGTGCAGGGGGAACCGCCGGGCGAGTGTTTGCGCCTCGGAGAGCCTCGGCCGGAACCGGAGGTGTTTTCCCAGGATGGAGCCCCCGAGCGTTCCCGTGACGAGGATCGCGTCGAAGGCGCGCGCGCCGCTGCGGAGCACGGGGCGATCCGCGCGGCCGAGGACGGCGACGTCAATCGCGACGGGGCCGGTTCCGGAGGTGGTGTCCCCGCCGACGACGGGGCAATCGTAGGCGCGCGCGCAGCGGAGCATCCCCGAGACAAAGCCGCGGATCCATCGATCGGTTACGCCGCGGCGAAGCCCAAGAGAAACGGTGGCCGCCAGCGGGACGGCCGCCATCGCGGCGACGTCGGATACCGAACAGGCCAGAGCCTTCCAGCCTACGGCCGCCGGCGGATCCGTCGGGCGGAAGTGCGTTCCCTCCAGGAGCATGTCCGCGGTGAGGATCGCGCGGCCTTGGAAGCCCCGGAGGACGGCCGCGTCGTCGCCGATCCCGCGCAGATCCCGCGGGTGGCGGGGAAGGCGCGTCCGAAGCCATCGGATCAGGCAAAGTTCGTTCACCGGGGCATTGTGTCCGGCCCCCGCGGACGCGTCGAGCGCCCGGCCGCCGGATTGTACGGTTCGCTACGCGACCGGGGCAGCGGCAGCGGGCTTCACGCGCGCGGCGCGCGGCCCCTTGTCGTTGCTCTCGATGTCGTAGGCGACGTCCTGTCCCTCGCGGAGGGTTTTGTAGCCGTCCATGATGATGTCGGTCCGGTGGACGAAGACGTCCCGGCCGCCGTCACCAGTAATGAATCCGTAGCCTTTTTTGTCGTTGAACCAGAGGACTTTTCCGTTGGCCATGGGCTTGTTCCTTGATTACAGGTCTCGTGAACAGGCTGGGATCGACCGTTCCCAGCGAAGCGTAGAAACATCCACCTGCAGTAGCCTATGCGTTGTCTGCGTAACTGTCAATGGGCGCTTGCGTTGAAAAGTGAAAAAGTATTCATATTCGTTTCGACATGCGAAATACGGGCGCCCGGATGCATTCGCGGAGGAAGCCCGGGCGTTCGGGAAAAACGAAATAAAGGCGGCCGGTTCAAGCGGACGGCGAAAGCTGGTCCGTGGGCTTCACGGTAACCGCGCGTGGCCCCTTCTCGCCGCTCTGGATTTCAAAGGTGACGTCCTGTCCTTCGCGGAGGGTCTTGTAGCCCTCCATGACGATGTCGGTCCGGTGGACGAAGACGTCACGGCCACCTTCTCCTGTAATGAATCCGTAGCCCTTCTTATCGTTGAACCAGAGAACCTTACCCGTTGGCATTTGGACCCTTTCAAAAAGAAGACCCTCATCGAAAACCCGTTCCGAGAGACAGGCCGCCGGGACGAGTCCTCCGGGGCCGTTTCCGCCCCCGCGGGCGGCCGGCCCAGAAGAAGGCGGGGATTCTATGGGCTTCAAATTATCGCGTCAAAGGGTATCCACCAAAAGAATTAGGTTTCGAGAGGTTCTCGCCGGGCGGATCCGGATCGTCGCTCAAAAAGAACAATCCGATCAGGCGGCAGTTTCCGGGGCGTCCCGTCGTTTTTCGAGGCGGACCCGGCGGCCCTTGGCATCGTAGTCCAGGCGATCGGAGGCCCGCACCATCATGAGGATTCCGAGCCCGCCGCCCTCGCCGTGCCGCCGTTCCCGGAGCGCCACCTCGGCTGCCTCGAGCCGATTCATCCGATCGAGGTGCGATCGGAAATCGAACCCATCGCCTTCGTCCTCGATCGTCACCGTGACCTTCTCGGGGTCGAGCAGGAAGCGCACGTCGAGCAGGCGCCTCGGGTCTTTCTTGTTGCCGTGCCGGATGCCGTTGTCCATGGCCTCGAGCAGGGCCGCGTGGAAGATGCCCCGGGATTCGGGGGTGAGCCCCGACTGGGAGAGCAGCCCGTCGAGCAGGGTCGCGGCCTCCTTGACGTTTTTCGGCGTGCCCTGGAGCTGGAAGTGGGCCTGATGGAGGACAAGGCCTCGGCTGCGGGTCGTGCGCCGCAGTTCCGTCTCTGCGAGCAGGAACAGTTCCATGATCTCGAACGGCTCGATGAGGTAGTCGTTCTCCCAGATTTTGAAGGGGCGCTTCTCGTCGAGGGCCGATCGCGTCGGGTAGAGCTTGACGACGGACACGAGTCCCCGGCCCCGCTGGATCTTGATCCAGTGCAAGAACTCCTCGGCGTAGCGGACCCGATCGTCAAGGATCACGACGTCCGGTTTCATCTCGTCGAAGGAGCGGCGGGCCTCGACGCAGGTGTGGACGAGGAAGAAGCGCCCGCGGGGGTCGAGGAGGCGGCGGCGGACGATGTCGGAGAAGTGGTCCGGGCGCGAGACGACGAGCAGGACCGAGGCGGGCTCGGCCTTCGCCGGCGAGGCGCGCAGGGGCAAAACGTAGCGGGCCTTCGCCTGGGGCGCGATCCGGCCGATGCGCTTGAGGTACGAGAAGAAGGGGACGGGGGGGCCGCTCCCGGCGGACTTGAAGTATTCGCCGGCGTCGGATTCGTTCCGCAAAAACGGGATCACCTCCGGCAGGCCTAAGAGATGCATCGACCAGCCGACGGCCTTGGGGACCTCGACGATCACCCATTCGCGCCCCTGCTCTTTCGCCGCCCGGTAGCCCTGCAGGAGGGCCATGATCCCGGAGGAGTTGATGTAGGCGACGCCGCGGAAGTTCAGGATCGCGAACTTGACGCGGAGGCGCTGGACTCGCTCGAGGATCTTCTGGAAGACCGCGTGGGTCGAGGCGTCGATGAAGCCGGCGAGCTCGAGGATCGCCGCGTCCGCCGAACCGGCGGCGAGTCGTCGAATCCGGGCTCTAAGTTCCGGCAAGGGTGTGGCTCCTGGCGGGCATTATAGACCCAGGCCCGGCTCCGGCGGTGGCGCTCCCCCCGGACAGGCCGGGATTTCCCCGCGCGCTCCCCGATCCATCGCCTCGTTGGCGAGGGCGTCGCAGTGTTCGTTGCCGGGGTCCCCCGCATGTCCCCGGACCCAGACCCAGCGGACGCGCCGGCGCGCGCAGGCCGCCGCGAGGCGTTCCCAGAGGTCGCGGTTCTTCACGCGCGCCCGTCCGGCCGTCCGCCAGCCCTTGCGAATCCATCCCTCGATCCACTGCGTCATTCCCTTCACGACGTATTCCGAATCCGTCCGGACCTCGACGCTTTGCCCTTCCGGAATCGACTCGAGTCCCGCGATGGCGCCGAGCAGCTCCATGCGGTTGTTCGTGGTCTCGGGGGCGAAGCCGGACAGGACCTGCGCCTTTCCGCCCGCCGCGACGAGGGCGCCGAAGCCTCCCGGGCCGGGATTCCCCCGGCAGGCCCCGTCGCAGTGCATCAGGACGTCCGGCATCCCGGCAGGATACCTCGATTGACGCCCTCCGGCGCGAAGGATAATCTTGGCCTCCCGAAAATATCGAAGGAGGAATTCCATGGCTTTTGTGATCACGGAGAAGTGTCTCGGCGAGCGCTACGGCCGGTGCGTCCCGGTCTGCCCGGTCGAGGCGATCCACCCGGGCGAGTACAAGGGCAAGCCCTTCATGGCCATCGACCCGGACGCCTGCATCGAATGCGGGGCCTGCGCGGAAGAGTGTCCGGTCGGCTCCATCGTCCCCGAGGCCGAGAATGCGGAGTGGGCGAAGATCAACCGCGAGTGCACGGAGACTTTCAAGGGAAACCCGTCCATCGAGGCGCGGCCCGCCAACGACCCGCCCCGGAAGCCCGGGAACAAGCTGAAGTAGTGCCGAGTCCCGATTCGGCCGGGGGCGGCGAGGGGATCTACGTCGCGGATCCCGGCGCGCTGGAATCCGTCCTCGCGCGGGTCCGGGCGGCCGGCTGGGTCGCCGTCGACACGGAGTTCGTCGGGGAAGAGACCTACTATCCCCGGCTCGAGGTCGTCCAGATCGCCTCGCCCGGGGTCGTCGCCCTGGTGGACTTGCAGGCCGTCCCGAGGCCGCTGGCCCTCTGGGATCTCTTGCGCGACCCGCGCGTCCTGAAGGTGTTCCACGCCAGCGGCCAGGACCTGCCGATCCTCGCCCGCGCGTCGGGCGGGTCGGTGCTTCCCGTCTTCGACACGCAGGTGGCCGCCTGTCTTACGGGGTTCGGCCACCAGATCTCCTACGGCGGCCTCGTGGAGAAGCTGGCGGACCGGCGGCTCGGGAAGGGGGAGTCCTTCACGGACTGGACCCGCCGGCCGCTCTCGAGCGCGCAGATCCGCTACGCCTTCGACGACGTGCGCTACCTCGGCGAACTGCATGAGCGCCTCTCGCAGCGGCTCGGGGAGATGGGGCGGACCGACTGGGCGGAGGAGGAATTCCGGCGCCTCGAACGCGAGGGGGGCGCGCCTCCCCCGGACGATCGGGAGCGGTTCCGGCGGGTGAAGGGCGGCGAGCGGCTGGGGCCGCGCGAGGTCGCGGTCCTGCGCGAGATGGCCGCCTGGCGCGAGGAGGAGGCCCGCCGGCGCAACTGGCCGCGGCCCCGGGTCCTCGCCGACGAGGCCCTCGTCGGGATCGCGAAAAACATGCCCCGGACGCGGGACGAATTGCTTCGCGTCCGCTACCTGCCCCGGCCCCTCTTCGAGCATGGCGCCGATATCCTCCTGGAGGCCGTCCGGCGGGGGCTTCAGACGTCCGAGGACGAGGCCCGCGCGCTCTGCCCGGCGCGCCCCGCCCGACTGCCCCCGGGGCTGCTGGATTTTTTGCAGGCGCTCCTTCGCCTGCGGGCCGAGGCATTGTCGCTGCCGCCCCCGGTGCTTGCGACGGCGGCCGAACTGGAGCGGATCGCCGCCGCGCCGGAATCCGCCGAGAGCCTCGACGTGCCGGCCCTCTCCGGCTGGCGGCGCGCGGCGTTCGGGGAGGAACTGCTCGCGGCGGTTCGCGGATCGCGGGGCCTGCGCTACGATCCTGCCCGGCGCGCCCTGCGGGCGACCGGGGACGCCTAGACCCCCATGCTCGAAGGCCTGACGTCCCGGTTCGGCGCGTGGGTCCGGAAATGGGCCGATCGCGCCGAGATCTCGGAGCGGAACATCGCCGAGATGATGCAGGAGGTCCGCAAGGCCCTCCTGGAGGCGGACGTCGGCGTCGAGGTCGTCCGGGACTTCCTCCGGAAGGTCGAGGACAAGGCGATCGGATCGAAGGTCCTGCGCTCGGTCTCGCCGGGGCAGATGTTCGTGAAGATCGTCCACGACGAGCTCGTCGCCCTGATGGGATCCGACGCCTCCCCCCTGAACCTCACCGGCAGCCCCGCGGTCGTGATGCTCGTAGGATTGCAGGGCAGCGGGAAAACGACGACGGCCGCGAAGCTCGCGGCGCTGCTCAAGAAGCGGGGGCGCCATCCGATGCTCATCGCCGCCGACCTCCAGCGGCCGGCCGCGGTGGAGCAGCTGAAAATCCTCGGCGAGCAGATCGGCGTGCCGGTCTTCACCGGCGGGCCCGATCCGGTTTCGGTCGCGGAGGAGGGGGTCTCGACAGCCTTCGCGAAGGCCTGCGACGTCGTGGTCCTCGACACGGCCGGACGGCTTCACGTGGACGACGCGCTCATGGACGAGGTCTGTTCGATCGCGGCGCGCGTGAAGCCCTCCGAGGTGCTGCTTGTCGTGGATTCCCTCGTCGGCCAGGACGCCGTCCGGTCCGCCGCCGAGTTCGACCGCAGGCTTCCGCTGACCGGGGTGATCCTCACGAAGATGGACGGCGACGCGCGCGGCGGGGCGGCCCTCTCCGTGAAGGCCGTCACGGGCAAGCCCGTGAAGCTCGTCGGCGTCGGCGAGGGGATCGACAAGCTGGAGGATTTCGTCCCCGAGCGGATGGCCTCCCGGATCCTCGGGATGGGGGACGTCGTGGGGCTCGTCGAGCAGGCCCAGGAGATGATCACGGCCCAGGAGGCCGAGACGCTGCGGGGCCGCTTCGTCGAGGGAAAGATCAGCCTCAACGACTGGCTCGATCAGTTCCAGCGGATCCGGAAGAAAGGTTCGATCAAGGATTTCGTCTCGATGATCCCGGGCTTCTCCGAGATGGTCGGGGAGGAGGACGTCGAGGATGCGGAACTGACGCGGACGGTCGCGATCATCCAGTCCATGACGCTCTCCGAGCGGGACGACTCCGACATGATCGATCTGCCCCGGCGGAGCCGGATCGCGCGCGGCAGCGGCGTCAGCGTCCAGGCGGTCAACCAGGTCTTAAACCAGTTCCGCCTGATGCGCGAGGAGATGTCGAAGTCGAAGGGGCTGTTCGGGCGGATCAAGGGGATGTTCACCGGCGCCCCGCCGGCGCCCGAGGGGCCGCCGCGCACGCCCAGGTTCACCCGCGAGGAGCACGAGGCCATCCGGGAACGCCGCCGGAAAGAGCGCGAAAAAAAGAAGAAGGGGCGGCGGTAGATTCCTCACGGGCGTATATCGGAACAGAGAAATATCCGCCTGGGAGGATTCTCGCTCCTGCGGCTTGCGGCGCCGATTCTTGTATCCCTGGGGCGAAGAACAAGAAGGGCGAGGGGCGGGGGCTCGGATGGCAGCGACCTGTCGGAACTTGGGCTTTCGCGAAGCGAAATGCCCATGACTCGGACCGAAGGTCCGGAACGCGGTCCAACGCCATGGAGTCGTCTACCTTCCGTGGACCGCGTGGAGACCGGGAGCGCCAGCCGAGCCCACGCCCCGAACCCGTTCCCGGTTTTGTTCCCGGCGCAAAAGTGTATCTCCCCCCTTGAACGTTTCTCCTTTTGCCGCTATGCTTTGTGTCCGCTCGGATAGACCTCCGAAAGGAATGAATCGCGGTAGGGATCTTGCGAAACCGTCTGCTCTGGGCACCGCTCGTCATTGGAATGGTGAGTGGAATGGCCCTCCTGATCCTTGCGACCAGGGGGCTGCAGCTGACCAGCCCGGAAGTCACGGATATCGTCGAGCTCCGCGAACAAGTCCGATTCGGGGCCTATCCGCTCGAGGAAGACGGTCTCATCGTTCGCCGGGAGATGCCCCAGGCGGAGGCAAATTCCCAGGCGATCGAAGGGATTCACCTCGTGGTGTCGGGCCGGCTGATGCTCAAGGGGCAGAAGCCGGAGGAAGCCGCGGGCGCGATCGCCCGCCAGTGCTACCTGGAACTCGACGCCAAGCGCGAGAGGAGGTTGGGCGGGGAGACGAGCATCGACACTCCGCCGCTCGTCCGGGTCGAGGTCACGCTCCGCGGGACGGACGCGACCTCGAAGCCGATCGTTGTGCGCCTGACGCGAGAGGAGTACCGGAAGGCGAACACGAATCCTGCGCCCACCCCTCATCCCAAAGCACCCGGCGACCCGCCGCCGAAGAATCCGCCCTCGAAGAAAAAACCATGATTCGTCGTTTCACCACGTTCCTCCGGGGGATTCTCGGAGGGCGGAAGGCGGCCGAGCCGGCGAGAAACCCCACGCCACCCGCCGCACCACCGCCCGCCCCCGCCTAGGACCCGGACCCGGAATCGGATTCGTTCCCGGACGAATCGTTCGGAGAGATCGATATCGCCCTCCCGCCGGAGTCGATTCGCGCCTGCGAATCCGGCCTCGGCTACACGTTCAAGAACCCGGCGTTCCTGTCGAACGCGATGACCCACTCGTCCCGGAAGGGCCCCAACACGCCCTCGAACGAGCGGCTGGAGTTCCTCGGGGACTCGGTCCTGGGTCTCGTCACGACCGAGTTCATCTACCAGGAGTATCCGGACTACGACGAGGGCGAGCTGACCGCGATCAAGTCGGTGGTCGTGAGCAAGCCGACCCTCGCCCGGTTGAGCCACGCCGTCGGGCTGCCTCGCTTCCTTCGCGTCGGGCGGGGGATCTCGAGCCAGCGCCAGATCCCCGACTCCCTGCAGGCCAACGTCTTCGAAGCGGTGACCGCCGCGATCTTCCTTGACGGGGGGATCGAGGCGGCGAAACCCTTCGTGCTGAAGGGCATCGTCCCGGAGGTGAAGGCCGTCGTGGAAAACGGCCATCGGCAGAACTTCAAGTCGCTGCTCCAGCAGGTTGCCCAGCGCGAGCTGCGCTCGACGCCCGCCTATCGGGTTCTCCAGGAGCGCGGCCCCGAGCACGGCAAGCAGTTCTGCGTCGCGACGGTGATTCGCGGCCAGCGCTATCCCGCCGCCTGGGGGGATTCGAAGAAGGACGCCGAGCAGCGGGCCGCGGAGAAGGCGCTTCACGTGCTTACGCGATCCCGCTTCCAGCCCCGGCACGACGCGGGGCGCGCGCTTCGCTCCACGCGCATGGCGCCGCAACACGGGCGGCCGGTCCGGATGGGACGCCGGGACGGCGCGCCGCCCCCGCGGCAGAGGGCCCCGGCCCCCTCGCCTCCCCCGCACCGGGACGACGACTACGGCCCCGCCCCCGAGCCGATGGAGGATTACGAGGACTGATCAGGCCCGGGCGGCGACGGCGAGGCGGACGCTTTCCGCGCCCGCGAGCCGCAATGCGGCTGCGGCCGCGTCGGCCGTCGCCGCGGTCGTGAGGACGTCGTCCACGAGCAGGATCCGCAGGCCCTGGACCTTCCGGGGGCGAGGGCATTTGAAGGCGCCCTCGAGGTTCAAAAGCCTCTCCGTGCGGGCGAGCCCCCGCTGGGGGATCGTGGGGCGGGTCTTCTTCAGGGCCCGAGGGAGGAAGGGGCGTTTCAGCCTTTTCGCCAGCGCCCGGCCGATGGCGTCCGCCTGGTTGTAGCCGCGCGCAAGCCTCCGGGTCCAGTGCAGCGGGACCGCCGCCACGATGTCGGCGTCCTCGATGCCTCGCGCGCGGACCGCCTCGAACATAAGATCCGCCAGGACGAAGGACGCCGCCCAGTCGCCCCCGTTTTTGAGTCCCAGGACGAGCTCACGCAGCAGCCCCTCGTAGCGGCCGGCGGCCGCCGCGCCGGAGAAGGAAAGCGAGCGCCCCCGGCAGTCGGGGCAGTCTTCGACCTCGCCTAAGTGCGGCCCGACGGGGGCGGCGCACCGGAGGCAGCGGTTCGCGCCCAGATCCGGGATGCCCGCGCGGCATTTCCGGCAGAGGGCGGGACGCGCGGGCCATCCGAGCCTTGTTCCGCAGCCGAAGCAGAGCGTCGGGCAGGCGGCCTCGAGAAGGCCTGCGAAGAGCGCGCGGAGGGTGGAGGCGGCGGCCGGGAACGGGTTGGTCATTTCGGACAATCTAGACGATCGGGGGCGCCGGGGAAATCCCGCCCGCCGTCAGCGTTCCGCGATTTTCACGATGGTCTTGAGGATCCCGGCGGGCTCGTTTTCCATCCGGGCCAGGACCTTGGGCACGTCCTCGAGGGAGACCTGGTCTGTAACGAACGCCTCCGGGTGCAGCCGCCCGGGCTTCGCAAGGGCCGCGATGGCTCGCGGGTACTCGCCGAGGCTGACGCGGGAGGCGACGATGTCGAGTTCCTTGAGGACGGCGTTGCGCCAGAAGACGGGGGTGGATTCCGGCCCCAGGCCCATCGCGACGACCCGGCCTGCGGGCTTGACCATCTCGCAACTCATCGCCATGGGGGGCAGGCAGTTCGGGATCGGGACGTGGTGGCCGACGGCCTCGATCACGCGGTCGGCCCCGCGCCCGCGGGTCCGGCGGACGATCTCCAGGACCGGGTCGACTTTCGTCGCGTCGAGGACGAGGTCGGCCCCGAGGACCTTTGCGACCTCCAGGCGGTTCGGGAGGACGTCGATGATGGCGATGGCTTCCGCGCCGGCCCCCCGCGCGACGTCGAGCAGCGACAAGCCCAGCTTGCCCGCGCCGATGATCACGACGAAGTCGCCGGGCTCGATGACGGCGCGGCGGATCCCGTGGAAGGCGATGGCGTAGATTTCGGCGAAGACGGCGCGGTCGGGGGAGAGGCCCTCCGGGACGTGGTGCAGGCGATCGACGGGGACGGGGCGGATTTCCGAGAACCCGCCGTCCTTGTCCACGCCGAGGAGGCGCAGGAGGCGGCAGGCGCTCATCCGCCCGTCCTGGCAGGCGGAGCATGTCCGGCAGGGGACCAGGGGGTCCACCACGACCGAATCCCCGGGAAAGAAGCCGGAGGCCGCGGGGGCCCACTCGACCCGGCCCATGAATTCGTGGCCGAGGATCCTCGGCAGCTCCACGCGCTCGTGGAATTCCCCGCAGTAGATGTGCAGGTCCGTCCCGCAGATGCTCGCCCGGAGCGGCCGGATCAGGGCCTCCTCGGGGCCGGGCTCGGGGTCGCGGACATCCAGGACTTCCATCTTCCGATCGTCGAGCAGGACGGCGGCTCGCATGGTCCGGATAGTGTCCGCCGGGCCGGTCCCGGTTTCAAGGAGTTCCCGGCGGGGAAAGGCCGAGATCGCTCATCCGCTTCTTCAGGGTGGTCCGGTGGATCCCGAGGATTTCCGCGGCCCGAAGCTGGTTCCAGTCCGTGCGCTCGAGGGCGCGGCGCAGGATCGGGCGCTCGAAGCGGTCCATCAGGGCCTCGAGGGCGCGTCCGTGGGGGGCGGACTCGAAGAGGGCCGAGGCGATCCGGTCGAGGGCGGCGTCGATGCCCCCGCGCCCCGGGCCGCCGCCCGCGAGGACCCCCTCGGGCAGGTGCTCCGGCAACAGGGCCTGGCCCCGGGAGAGGACGGCCGCGTGCTCGACGGCGTGTTTCAGTTCCCGGACGTTCCCGGGCCAGGGATAGCGCTGCAGCGATTCCATCGCGGCGCGGCTCACGGCCGCCGCCGAACCCGAGCGGCGGAGGAAGTGCTCCACGAGCAGCGGCAGGTCGTCCCCCCGATCCCGCAGCGGCGGGACCTCGAGCGTCGCCCCGTTGAGGCGGTAGTAGAGGTCCTCGCGGAACGCCCCCTGCGACATCCTCGATTCCAGGTCCTGGTTCGTCGCGGAGAGGATCCGGACGTCGAGGATTTTTTTCTCGCGCCCGCCGAGCCTTTCTACTTCGTGGGTCTCGAGGAACCGCAGGAGTTTTACCTGGATCGAGGCGGGAATGTCCCCGACTTCGTCCAAAAAGATCGTCCCGCCATCGGCGAGCTCGAATCGCCCCGGGCGCGCGGTGGAAGCGCCCGTGTAGGCGCCCTTCTCGTGGCCGAACATCTCGGCCTCGAGCAGCGTTTCCGGCACCGCGGCGCAGTGGATGGGCTCGAAGGGACGATCCGCGCGCGCGGAGTGGCCGTGGATCGTCTGGGCGACGAATTCCTTGCCCGTCCCGGATTCGCCCCGGATGAGGACGCTCACGTCGCTCTCGGCGAACCCCCCGATGCGCTTGTAGAGGGACTGCATCGCCGGGCTCTTGCCCACGAGGGCTTCGGGGGGCTCGGAGGACTGCTTCAGGCGGACGACTTCCTTCGCAAGCCGGCCGGCCTCGAGGGCGCGGTCGAGGGCGATCCGGGCGGCCTCGGGCTCGATGGGCTTGTGGAGGAAGTCGTAGGCCCCGCGCTTCACCGCCTCGATGGCGGCCGCGGTCGTTCCGTGGGCCGTGATGAGCAGGATCTTCGAGCGAGGCGTGGCCTCCCGGAACTTCCCGATGGCCTGAAGCCCGTCCATCCCCGGCAGGCGCAAATCGAGCAGGATCGCGTCCGGCGCGTCGGCGGCCGCCGCGGCGATCGCCTCCTCGGCCCGGCCGAACGAGCGGGTGCGGTGCCCTTCGGACTGGAAGAACGTCTCGAAAGCCCAGCAGACGGAGGGCTCGTCGTCGACGATGTAGAGGAAGGGCATGGGCGTCAGGGGGCCTTGGGCCGGCCGGCGGGCGGCGCGGGGTGAGCGTCCGGGTCCGGCTCCCGGCGGGAGAGGATCCGGCTTGCGGCGGCGACTTTCAGGAGATGGAGGCCAGCGTTGAAGATGATGATGCCCATGAGGACGACGAGGCCGCCGTCGAGGACTTTTTCGTCCCGGATGTAGCCGAGGGCGTGGAAGAAGAAGAACAGGCCGAGGGCGAGCAGCGCCACCCCGAGGGACTCGCGAAGCCACGTCACGGCCCGAGTCTCCCGGTTCGGAGGCTTCGTTTCAAGGCGCGGCGCCGCGCGCGGGCGACCAGGCGGGCGAGAAAGAAGCGCTCCCGCAGCAGCGAGACCCAGAGGGTCCGCTGCAGGAAGGCGCGGGCTTCGAGGGGGGTCATGGACGAAACGCGAGAGACGGCGAGGGCGGCCCCGGCAAGCAGGGCGAGGGCAAGCGTCGCGCCGAGGATGGCCGTCGCGATGGCGAGCGGCGGGTGGGGATTTCCGGCCGTGGCGGCGGCGCCGATTTCCCCGAAGAGGATCGCGGCGAGCGCCCCCGTGGCGGCGGCGACAAGCGATCCTATCACGACCCGCCGGCCTCCCGCATCCGGTTCGGCGCCTCCCGCGGGCTTGAATCCCCGATCGTGGGCGTCGAATCCGCAGGAGAGGAAGATCAGGCGGTGCGAGGCGTCGAGAAAGGCTGCGAGGAAGGCGGCCAGGGCGATGGTGCGGGAATCGAGCAGGACGGCGGGGTCCCAGGCCGCCAGGGAGCGCCATCCGCCGATTCTCCAGAACGGCAGCGCCACGGCCACGACGACGAACAAAAACGGCCCCGTCCGGAACCGCAGGATCAGGAAGAGGCCGAGGATCCCGAGCAGCAGGATCGTGTAGACCGGGATGTGGCGCGGGGCGAACCAGGTGAACGGGCAGAGCGCGACGACGCCGGCGCCGGCCGCGAGCGTTGCGAGGGCCGCGACGGGCGCGGCGGGGTGCGGGCCGAAGAAGCCCCCGAGCGGCGGCGAGTCCGGCGGGGAGGGGGGGATCATGGGCGGATCTCCGCGGGGGAAAAGGAGGCGGACCCGACGGCGCCCCGCCGCCCGCGCCGGAGGGCGGAGAACTGTCGGGCGAGCAGGACGAGGGCGTTCTCGGGATCGAGGGGGGCGACGAGCGCCCCGAATCCGGCGAGCCTTCGCGCGGCCTCCGAGGGCGGGGCGGCGACGACGATCGGGTGGTGGCGGGCGAGGAATGTCCGCGCCGCCGCGAGGAACTCCTCGCGCGCGTCCTCCGGGCCTTCGAGGTCGCTCACGATCACCGCGACCTCGTCGTCGCGGGCGCGGTGGAGGTCCGTCCGGATGGCCGCGGCGAGGGCGCGGAGCTTGGCCCGCCCCTCCGATTCCAGCGGCTCGTCCGGGCCGACGACGGCGTCGAGCCCGGGGAGGCGCTCGAGTCGGGCCCATTCCTCGACCCGCCGCCCGAGTTGCGCGCGATCCGCGAGGCACTCGTCCACGGCGGACGGAGGCAAATCGAGCGCGGCGGCCGCGGCGATCGCGAGGCGGACGGAGGAGGGCGCGAGAAATCGCTGCCGCGCGGCCCAGGGGATCTTTCGCAGGATCCCGCCGAGCAGCCTCGGGTGGCGCCAGGCGATCCAGGCGAGGAAGTCCCGGCGGGACGCGCGCGATAAGGGGGCGTCGCGGACGGGGGCCAGCGGGAGGCGCTCGGAAAGGGTCCAGAGGATGCGCACGAGGTGGCCGCGGCCGCGCCCCGGCGGGATCCAGGCGTCGCGGCCGGTCCCGACGATCCGGAGCCCCACGCCGTCCCGGTTCTGGAAGGCGGCCTGGACGATCCGGGCGGCGCACTCCGCCGCCAGGTCCCGCCGCGTCGCGCCGGCGTCCTTGCGGAACATCGTGGCCGAGCCGTCCACGAGGATGGTCGCGTTCATCGGGACTTCGCTCTCGACGTCCCGGGTCATCAGGCGGCCGCGCTTCGCGGAAATCTTCCAGGCGATCCGCCGCCAAGGGTCGCCAGGCACGTAGTCGCGCAGCTCCAAAAACTCCGTGCCGCTGCCCGCGCGCCGGTAGGGATGCAAGCCGATCCGGACCATCCGGTTCCGCCGCTTCGTGAAGTTAAGCCACTTGCCCTCGATCCCGATGGGGGGCAGGACCCGGATCGCAAGCGGCCGGTCCAGCAGGAACTCGCGCGCGAACAGCCCGCGCATCGAGTGGATCCGGACGAGGATTCCCGGAATCCGGAACACGCCGATCCGGGACGGCGACATCTCGGACTCGATCTCGAGCCGGCCGCGCGCGGGGATCCAGCCGGCGAGGCGCGGGGTTCTCCCGGGCCCGCCCGCGATCGCGTCGGGCCAGAGGTCCTCCGCCTCGACGGGGCCGATGGGCAGGCGGGATCGGTTCTCGAGGATCAATCGCGCACGCGCGGGGGTCCGCAGCCACGCGGTGCCGCCCGGCCCGAGCGCGGGCGTCTCGCGGAAAACCCTTACCTTCCGGGGGAACCGGACGTGCGCCGTCCAGAAGAAGGCCGCCCCCTCGAGCGCGACCCAGGCGAGCAGCAGGGCGGAGAAGAAGAGCAGCCTCGCCTCGGGCACGAGCCCCCCGGCCAGCACGCCTCCGGCGCCGAGGAAGAGCAGCAGCCGGGCGTTTCGCGTCATGTCCCGAAGACCGGGACTTCGGCGAGGATCCGTTCGAGGACGGACGACGCGGTCCGGCCCTCCATCTCCGATTCGGGGCGGCCGACGAGGCGGTGCGCGAGGACCTTGGGCGCCATCGACTTCACGTCGTCGTGGGTCGCGTAGGGGCGGTCGTGCAGGAACGCCCGGCTGCGCGCCGCCTGCAGCAAGAAGAGCGAGGCCCGCGGGGAGGCGCCCAGGAACAGGTCCGGATGCGCGCGCGTTTTTTCGGCGATCGCGACGACGTAGTCGAGGACGTTCGAAGGGACGTGCAGCCCCTCGACGGCCCCCTGCCAGGCCCGGATCGCGTCCGGGTCGAGCAGGGGCCGGATGGGCTCGGTCGCGCGGCTGTGCAGCGCGAGGATCGATTTTTCCTCGTCCGCGGTGGGGTAGCGGAAGAGGATGCGCAGGAAGAAGCGGTCGAGTTCCGCCTCGGGCAGCCGGTAGACGCCCTCCAGTTCGATCGGGTTCTGCGTCGCCATCACGAGGAAGGGGGACGGCAGCGCGAAGGTCTCGCCGTCGATCGTGACCTGGTTTTCCTGCATGGCCTCCAGCAGCGCCGACTGGGTCTTCGCGGGGGCGCGGTTGATTTCGTCGACGAGGAGGATGTTCGTGAAGATCGGCCCCTTGCGCAGGACGAAGTCCTGGCGGGATTTGTCGAGGATGAACGTTCCCGTGACGTCCGAGGGAAGCACGTCGGGGGTGAACTGGATCCGGCGGAAGTTGCAGCCGATGGCCGTTCCGGCCGCCTTCGCGAGCGTGGTTTTCGCGATCCCGGGGACGCCCTCGAAGAGGATGTGCCCGCGCGAGAGCAGCGCGATCAGGATGTCGTCCGTCGCCTCGTCGGCGCCCACGACGATCTTGCGGACCTCGTCTCGCAGGCGCCGGCGGAGTTCGTCGGCTGATCGCGCGGCGGATTCCCCGGATTGCAAGACGGCGTGTTCGGTCGGCATGCGGGTCTCGATTCTACGCAGGTCCGGCCTCAACGGGTGCGACGAGGCGGCGCGGGAACGGGGGCGGTCGGGGGTGCGCGCGCAGCATCCAGAAGATGCCGGCGAGCGCGAGGAGGGCGGCGATCCAGGGGCCGGCGGAAGGAGCGCGCGCAATCCGGTCGGGCCGGGCGTTTCGCCGGAGGAGGTCGTTTAGGCCCGCGCCGAGGGCCGGATCGGAGAGGACCCGGTTTACCCGCTCCCAGTCGCCCGCGGCCTGGGGGGCGATCAGGAAGGCGGGCACGCGCGGCTCTCCCCGGGGCGGCTGGGGGACGCTCTGCAGGTAGTAGAGGACGCGCGCGTTCTCGACGGGCGGGCGGAGCCACGCGATGAGGTTCTCGGCGAACCGGCCGTTTCCCTCCTCGGCGATCATGAGGTTGATGAACATGCTGTGGTCGGAGACGATTCCGACGCGCCCCTTGCCCCACGGTCCGGCCGCGACGAGGCCCCGGCGCGAGCCTTCCGGCAGCGCGGGCAGTCGCGCGACGATTTCCGGGGCGAACCGCGCCAGGATCGGAAGAGTCGAGGAGGAGAGCGCGGCCGGCCGGTTCGTCACGACCCGGCCGGTCCCCGCCATGATCGGGTGCGCCGAGAGGTCGACGACGAGCGGGCAGTCGGCGAACCCGCGGAAGGCGAGCGCGGGGGGCGTGGAGGGAAGAGGGGGGATCGAGCCCCCGGCCGGGACGGCGGGGGCCCGCCACATCGGCTCGATCCGCACACCGAAGGGCTCCAGGATCGGGTTGGCCGTCGTCATGTCGCAGGCCACGAGCAGCCGGCCCCCGGCCCGGACGAAGCGATCGAGCCGTTGGCCGAACGCGAGCCGCTCCTTCTCGCGGCCGGCGATTCCCGAGGGCTCGCCCATGACGACCACGAGCCGGCCCTGGACCTCGCCTTCGTCCCAGCGCTCGTTCCGGGGGATGAGGGTCATCTTCTGCTTGGCGAGCAGCAGCCAGCCGAATCCCTCGTAGCCGAACCATTCCTCGAGCGGCCGGCCGGAACCCGGGAACCAGGGCTCGGGGGCCGGCGCAAGGAGGACGGAAACGAGCGCGAGGGCGGCGGCGCTCATGCGAGCCTTTCGCTTGCTTCCCGGTAGGCGAGCCGGGCCGAGGAAATCTCGTCGGGGCCGATCCGGGCGGGGTCCGGGTGGTAGTAGGCGGTCTCGAAGAGCACGGCAAGGCGCTCGAAGGCCTGCGCGGCGCGCGGATGCAGCGCCCCCGCCCGCGTGCGGATCTCGTCGTGGGTCAGCGGCGGGAACTCGCGCTGGAGGGCGTAGGCGGAAAGCGCCAGGAACGCGCCTATCAGGTCCTCGCGGGACTCGATCCGGAGCCGAGGTCCGGGCCGGGGAAACGCCGACGTGCGCACCTCCGTCCCCCGGGCGCGCCAGAGCCCGAACAGGATCCACGCGCAGGCGAGCGCAAGCAGCGCGGCCGTCGCGGCCGTCCCCAGGGGGCCGGCGTCGGGCCCGCTGCCGGCCGATGGCGGACCGCCCCCGCCTGGCCCGAAGACGCCGAGGATGTCCCGAAGCCTTCCTGCAAGGCCCCCGTGGGAGAGGCGCGACAGCCTGTCCGGCGCCGCCGAGATCAGGTCCGACAGGCGGTTCAATACGTCCTCGCCCTGCTGACCGAGCCAGGAGTCCGGCGAGAAGGGGGAGTCCGGGCTTTCCGGGTCCAGCCAGCGCTCCAGGAGCGTCGCCTCCCGGCCGCCGCCCGCGCCGCCCAGGAGGCCCGGGTTCTTCATGCGGTTTTCCATGCGCGAAAGCATCCGCTGGATCGTGGGGGCGAGGTTCGGGTCGGAGAGGATCGTCGGGTCCGCCCGGATTTCGGCCTCGACCCATTCCATGACGTGCCGGGCCCAAATCGGCGATTCGCCGCCGCCGGGCCGCCCCCGGCCGGTCCGTCCGAAGACCTGCTCGAGCCGCTGCATCCGCTCCCAGAGGCGGGGATTCCCCCTTCGCAGGTCCGATTCCATCCGGCGGATGGATTCCGGGTCGAACGAAAGCCCCATCGCCTCGGGATGGCGCCGGACGTATTCCGCCATCCATTCCTGGAACTGCTTGAGATCGCTTGGGTTGTTGAGGCTGAAGAGGCGTGAGAGCGGGATGTCGGAGGGCCTAAAGCCCCGCCCGGCGAAGCCGCCCCCGCCGAGGAAGGGGAAGCGCGAGGTCGGGACGGGGACGTGGGGGGCCTCGTTCCCGAGGCTGAAGGGATTGCGCTCGTCCGCCGCGGCGGCGGCTCCCGCGAAAGCCAGGAGGCCGGCGCAAACGCAGGCGAGCCTCATTCGCTTAGTTTACTCACCTTTTACGTCCGGATTCTCGATTGCG
>CAYHQZ010000019.1:0-25178 GCA_964358555.1 uncultured Planctomycetia bacterium | reverse complement strand
TACTGAACTTTTGCGTCGGGGGGTAAACCCAAGCACGGGCGCGGGGCGGGAGCTCGGCTCTTGCTCCCGGTCTCCGCGCGGTCCACGGAAGGTATACAAATTCATGGCGTTGGACCGTGCTCCGACAGGTCGCCACGATCCGAGCCCCCACCCCGTGCCCTTCTTGTTATTCGTACCTAGGAATACAGGGGTCGGCGCCGCCATGCCGAAATCGAGAGGTCGGACGCAAAAGTTCAGAACTTAACGATCTGCTGCGCCTTCTCGCAAGGCTATCCGAGGATGGCTTTGAGGTCCGCCTCCGGCGTCGTGATCAGTTTCAGGGCGAACTTCTCCTGGAGGATCTTGAAGACGTTCGGCGTGATGAAGGCGGGCGGGGTCGGGCCGACGCGGATGCCCTTCACCCCGAGCCACAAGAGCGTCAGGAGGATCGCCACGGCCTTCTGTTCGAACCAGGAGAGGACCATGGAAAGCGGCAGGTCGTTGACGCCGCAGTGCAGCGCCTCCGCGAGCCCCGATGCGATCCGGATCGCGGAGTAGGCGTCGTTGCACTGGCCGATGTCGAGAAGCCTCGGCAGGCCCGCGACCTCGCCGAGGTCCAGGTCGTTGAACCGGAACTTCCCGCAGGCGAGCGTCAGCACGATGCAGTCCTTCGGGACGGCCTTCACGAAGTCGGTGTAGTAGGACCGCCCCGGCTTCGCCCCGTCGCAGCCGCCGACGAGGAAGAAGTGGCGGACCGAGCCCGCCTTCACGGCGTCCAGGATCGTCCCCGCGAGACCGAGGACCGCCTTGTGGTGGAAGCCCGTGGAAAGCGGCCGTCCGCCCGGGGAGGCGGGAAGCGGAGGCAACGCCTTCGCTTTCGCGATGACGGCCGAGAAGTCGCGCCCCTTCACATGCCGCGTGCCCGGCGCCCCCGCGATCCCGCAGGTGAAGATCCGATCCTTGTAGGCGTCGGGAGGGATCTGGATGCAGTTGGTCGTCACGAGGATGGCGCCCGGGAAGGCCGCGAACTCCTTCTTCTGGAGCTGCCAGGCGTGACCGTAGTGGCCCGCGAGGTTCGGGGACGCGTGCAGCTTCGGATACGCGTGCGCCGGGAGCATCTCGCCGTGCGTGTAGACCTGGACGTTCGTGCCCTTCACCTGCTCGAGCAGCGCCTGGAGATCGAGGAGGTCGTGCCCGGTGACGACGATCCCGGGGCCTACGCGCGTGCCCGTCGAGACGGAGACGGGGGAGGGGGTGCCGAAGCGTTCCTGGTGGGCCGCGTCGAGCATCTCCATCGTTTTAAAGTTCATCTCGCCCGCCTTCAGGACGAGCTCGAGATATCGGCCCGCGTCGAAGTCCACGTTCGTAAGCGTCGCGAAGAGCGCCTCGTGCATGAAGGCGTCCACCGCCTCGTCGCGCTTTCCGAGCTCCCGGGCGTGGAAGGCGTAGGCCGCGATCCCCTTCAGGCCGAAGAGGAGGATGTCCTGCAGCGACTGGATGTCGGGCGACTTCTCGCAGACGCCCACCTTCGTGCAACCCGTCCCGCCGGCCGTTTGCTCGCACTGGTAACAGAACATGCGCGTTCCTTTCTGGTTCGTTCAACCGCCCAAGGCTTTCGCCGGCGGATGCGCCGGGGCCATCAGGTCGGTCAGGGTGACGCTCCGGAACAACGACGCGAGATGCTCCTGGAGCCCGATGAGCTTCTCGGAAATGGGGCAGCGGTCCTGCCGGGGGCAGCGGCCCCGGCCCAGGAGGCATCGGTTGACGGCGATGGGCCCCTGGGCGATTTCAGCGACCTCGAAGATGTTGATCCGGGCGGCGGGGCGGGCGAGGCGGAAGCCGCCTTGGACGCCCCGGACCGACAAGACGATTCCCGCCCGGACGAGCCGCTGGAGGAGTTTCCGAAGGATCGGCTCGTGCACCTCCGCCGACCTGGCGATCCGCCTGGCGGACAGCATCGTGCCCGCGGGGACCTCGGCCAGCGTGACGAGGGCGCGGATCGAGTAGTCGGTGTGGCGTTTGAGAAGTTCCATGCCTTATTGGGATGTATTTAGTCCTATATCCGAGGGATGTCAAGTCCTTTTTTTCCGGCCCTTTCCATCGATTCCGGCATCTCGTCGGATGCCGCGGAAGGTTCGTCCGGCAGGTGGGTCGCAGTCGCTCCCAGGGAAAATGTCATTTCAGCCATCTGATTTGTCATGACAGCCATTATTCCGTGAAGCGGCGCGCCCGATGATGTCCCGCGAACAGACGGGGCGTCTCCGGACGTTTCGGAAAATTGAGAAAGATGTGGCCGGGAAACGAAAAAAAATGCAGAAGGGGGTTCTCATGAGGACGTTGGTTTCATCGCTGTCCTTGCTGCTGCTCGCGGTCGGCGGGTCGGACGCCGCGGAGGCCCAGGCGGCCACCTATCACGTCAGCGTGACCGCGGGGAACGACGCGAACCCCGGCACGCAGATCCTGCCCTGGAAGACCATCGGCAAGGCGAACGCGACCGTCCAGCCCGGCGATACGGTCCTTCTGCACGCCGGCACCTACGGCGAGCAGATCCGGCCGGCCCGGAGCGGCGTCTCCGACACGAACCGGATCGTCTACCGCGTTGCGGGCGACGGCAACGTCGTCTTCGACAAGTTCCCCTACCAGGACGCCTTCGGGGCCAAGGGGATGATCGCGCTCGGCGGGCTTTCCTACGTGACCGTGAGCGGCCGCGCGGCGGGGGGGAAGGAAACGGATCGCCTGATCATCCTCAAGCCCGCGATCCCGACCGAGGTCTACGGGAACTTCACCGGCGCCACAGGCTGCGTCGTCGAGAACGTGCGCATGGAGCCCGGCGCCGCGGAGATCGGCCCCTCGCGCGGATGGACCTTCGCCGACTTCTGGTACACCGGCTCCTTCGAGTCGAAGTACAACGTGCTCCGGAACTGCGACATCCAGGGCAACCACGAGGGCGCGAACATCTACACCGAGGACCTGGTCGTCCTGGCGAAGAACGCCCATCACAACCTCGTCGAGAACTGCACGATCGGCGTTTCCCGCCATGTGAGCCTCAACCTCGGCGAAAGCACCGTCTCCACGAACGCCTTCCGGGGCAACGTCGTCTCGAACCCCCAGCACACCGCGATGAGCCTCTACGGCCTCGCGGACGTCCCGCTCCAGGACCACCACCTCATCGAGAACAACACGCTGCGGGCCAGCGGCGAGACGTCGAGCCCGCGCGGCGGCCCGGGAAATCCCCTACAGATTGCGGCTTCCGACGTGGTGGTCCGTTACAACCTCGTCACCGAGGCGGGCGCGGCCAACGGCGTCGCCGCGTCGCTTGCCGGCATCGCCCAGAGCGTCGGCGCCAGCACGAAGAAGTCCTGCGACAATCGCTACTACAACAACACCGTCGTCCGCAACCGGATCAAGGCGTTCGGCGAGTACAGCTTCGGCGGCGGGACGGACTTCGGCCGCAGCCGATTGTGGAACAACTTCCTCTACGATTCGAGCCTGCCCTCCACCGGCAGCCGGCTGCTCGTCGAATACTGGCAGGCGATCGACACCGGCAAGGACCGCTTCGTCTGGAACGTCCTCGGCAACCCGGGCGGCACGCCCGCCCAGGAGGTCATCAACGTGGGCCTGGGCACGGTCCCGCTCTCCACGGCGGCGGCGACGTATCGAAATCCCGCGAATCCCGAGTTCTCGGACTGGAACGGATTCGCCAACGCCTACGACGCGAACCTCGACACGAACACGTTCACGAACTACGCGGCGAAGGACTACACGCTCAAGGCCGGCTCCCCCTACGTGGACGCCGGCGCGCCGCTGACGAAGGTCGCGGCGGCCGACGCGGGCAGCGGCACGACGCTTTCCGTCGAGGACTCGCGCGTCGTCTACGGGAACGCATCCGAGTTTCCCGCCTGGATGGGCGTCCAGTGCGACTGGATCGCGGTCGGCCCCACGGTCGCCTCGTCCGTGAAGGTCCAGATCGTCTCGACGGACGACGCGGCCAACACGGTGACGCTGTCGCAGCCCGTCACTCGCAAGCCGGGGGACTTCGTCTGGCTCTGGAAGGACTCATCCGGGCGGCAGGTGCTCCTCGGCGCGGCCCCGGACATCGGCGCGTTCGAGAGCGTGCCGGCGAATCCCAACCGCCCCCCGTCGGCCTCGGCGGTCTCGCCCTCGAGCCCAGTGACCGTGACGGCGGGCGGGCAGCAGTCCTTTCTCGTCGCCGCTTCCGATCCGGACGGCGACGCGCTGACCTACGGCTGGACCGTCGACGCCTCCGTCGTGCCCGCGGCGGGGGCATCGATGGACTACGCCCCGTCGGCCTCCGAGGTCGGAAGCCACGCCGTTGTCGCCACGGTCTCCGACGGCAGGGGCGGTTCGGCGAGCGCGTCCTGGAGCGTCACGGTGACGGCGGCGGGGCCGGCCGCGCCGGTGCTGACGGCGAAGAGCATGTCGATTACCCGAATCGATCTCTTCTGGACGAACGTGGCCGGCGAGACGGGCTACAAGATCGAGCAGTCGAGCAACGGCGTCTCGTTCGCGCAGGTCGGGACCGTGGCGGCGAACGTCACGACCTATTCCTCGAAGCTCCCGCGCGGCACGAACTGGTACTGGTTTCGGGTGCGCGCGAGCGCGGCCGGCGGGGACTCGCCGTACAGCAACGTGGTCAAGGCCTACTCCTCCTCGCAGCCCCTCGCGCCCACGAATCTCTCGGTCGCCGTCGCGACGCCTTCGTCCATCCGGCTGACCTGGACGGACAATGCCAACAACGAGACCGGCTTCCAGATCCAGCGCTCCACGAACGGCGGCGCGCGCTGGTTCGCCGCTACGACCTCGACGACCGAACCGAAGACCGACGTGACGAGCTTCACGGACTTGAGCCTTGCCGCCGGCCAGACCTACACCTACCGGGTCCGGGCGCGCAAGGATGGCACCTATTCGTCCTGGAGCAACCTGGCGAGCGTCAAATTGTAAGAGGTGGAAAGAATTACGGTCGGCATGTTGCGATTTCCGTATCTTGTTGCCGATAGTTGGAATGCGTCTCATTTAGCCGGATTCGGCACTATTGGCTCAAACGCTTGCTGTTTTCTCCGACCCGTTTGATCGTCTTGTTCATCTCGTCGGATACCGGGAGAGGTCCGCCCGGGGTTTCGGCCGGAAAATACAACACAACTCTCTAACGGGAAACGACGATGAAGCGAACAATTCTCGCGGCGTGCGCGGTTCTCCTCGCGGCCTTCTCCTTCGGCATCCCGGCGGCCATGGCGGCCGAGCAGGCGGCGACGCTCCAGATTTCCAACGGAAACGACGACTACAAGGAAACCGCCGACGGCACCTCGAACAAGGGAGACCGCGACCACGACCTCTGGTCCGCCGCCGAGCCGAAGCAGGCCTACCGGTTCGCCGGCTGCCCGATTCCGCCGCGCGCGACCGTCCTCGAGGCCTCCATCCAGTTCTATCCAAGCGGCTCGACCAATATCTCGAAGGCGGCGAACGGCTATGCGGTTGGCGAGGCCTCCGGCAACGCGCCGGCCTGGACGGGCGTCACGAATGAAATCACCAGCGCCCCGAAGACGGCCGCGACGGTGACGATCCAGAACGTCCCGGCCTGGACCGCGAGCGTCCACAACACGCTGGCCGACGTTGCGCCCATCGTCCAAGAGCTTGTGAACCGCGCCGACTATGCGAGCGGCAACGCGGTGAAGATCTTCCTTGTCGGTACCGTGCTCGGCGAATACCGCCAGGCGAAGACCTACGAAGGCAACGCCGCCAACGCGCCGAGATTGGTCCTGCGCTGGTCGGACTCGGCTCCGCCGCCTTTGAATGTCGCCCCGGTCGCCGACGTCACCGCGAGCCCGACGTCGGGTACGGTGCCTCTCGACGTTTCCTTCGGCGGCAGCCTTTCCTCCGATTCCGACGGCACGATCGTCGAATACCGCTGGAACTTCGGCGACGGCTCGGCCGAAGTCGCCGGAACCTCGACGACGGCTTTCCACACCTACGCGGCCGCGGGGACCTACACCGCGAGCCTTACCGTGAAAGACAACGGCGGCCTTACGGGCGTCGACACCATCGTCATCACCGTCGGCTCCGTTCCCACGAACCCCGTCGCGAACCTCTCGGCCAAGGGCATCGATTTCGCGAACCCGAAATCGGCCGGCGTGGACGTGCCGGAGGCCTCCGAGGAGACGACCGGCGCCTTCGTCCACTTCAACTGCGACAACGACAACGCCTCCTCGGGTGGCACGTCGAAGTATCCCGGCGGCGACTACCTCGAGGCCGGCCCCGTTGCGGGCGAGAACGACCTCAAAGCGCTTTCCGCCTCGTTCGGCGCCTCGACGCCGACGACCGGCAAGGCGATCCTCAAGCGCTCGAACGCCTACGCCCAGGTCTGGTCGAATCCTTCGAAGGGCGCCTCGGCCGCGATCCTCACGGGCACGTCCTATTCGGCGACCGTCGAGGGCAACGGCAAGAAGACCTACGACCTCTCCGTCGCCGCCCAGCGCGCCGCCTTCGAGGCGGTGAAGAACTCGTTTTGGGTCGAGGGCCGGAACCTCGGGACCGCGAACGTGAGCCTCACCTACGAACAAAACGCCGTCGCCGCCTCCGTGGACACGGTGAAGTACACCTTCATCGCCGCCACCTGCGGCAAGACCCCGACGAGCGCCATCCGGACGCAGTGGCAGAGCGTCTTTAGCCGCCTCGTCGACGGCGAGTGGAGCGTGCTCGCGCCTGCGAACTACAACTACAACTGCATCGCCTGGACCGTGGGCGACACGCGGCACTGGATCTTCGAGGAAGTGGACGACTACGGCGACAAGGACGGCTGGCTCGAGATCTCCGACTGGGACGCCTTCTACTACGCGAAGGGCTACGTCCCCACGGCGAGCCTCGACCAGGCCGTCATCGTCCTCTACTTCAAGGACGGCGGTGTCACCCACGGCGCCAAAAAGCAGGCTTGCTCCTGCGGCGCCGGGCACTGGCGGATGTTCTCCAGCAAGATGGGCGACTGGGAGCGCGTCGAGCACGACTTGGACCAGCTCTCCGGGACGAGCACCTGGTACGAATGCGGCGAGCCGGGGCGCTACTACAAGAAGAAGTAGGGGTGTGTTGCACGCGCCCAAGTTCCACCGGGCGTACGTCACGGATCCGCCGCCTTCAAAGGCCGGCGCCGTCCGTCCCTACATCTTTCCCCAAAACTCGACGAACTGCCGTGGGGAGAGGATGCGGATGCGCCCGTGGCGCTTCAGAACCAGGAGGTCGTTGTCGCCGGTGACGATGACGTTCGCTCCGCCAGCGACGGCCGTGGCGAGGACGACGTCGTCGTCCGGATCGCGGCAGACGGGAGGCGAAAGGGGGGCGGGCTTGCAGAACTCGCAGAGGTCGGCGTAGGTTTCAATCGCGGTGTGAACGGGCGGATCCGCCAGTCCCTTGCGCTCCAGGACTTTCAGGAGTTCCTTCCGTAGCGGTTCTGACCAGACGAGCGCGCAATCGCCCGCCGCTTGGCCTACCACCTCCTCGCAGAAGCCCTTGGAGGTGAAGGCGGCGAACAGGACGTTCGTGTCGAAGAGGACTTTCACGAGACGATCCGGAAGGCGTCCTCGTCCGTATAGATGCCCATGGCACGGGCCTTGGGAACCAGGGCGTCGCGGGCCTCCCGCATGGCGCGGCGGAAGAGCTCGACCTTGAGCGCCTTTCTTGCGAACTCGCTCTGCGTCACGCCCTCCCGCCGGGCGGCATCCCGGAGCTCGATGCGGAGCTTTTTCGGAAGGCTGATCGTCAGCGTGTCCCTCATGTGTAAGACAGTATCACACAGCCTGTTGGTGGGTCAACATGTCGAAACTGCTTCGTTGCCGTCAGTCCCCGAACCGTCGCAGGCTTTTCGCCGCGAACGCCCAGTGGGGGGTCGACAGGGTTTCGCCGAAGGAAGCGGGGTACCAGGGGGTGCCGGTCGATTGGTTCCGGACGATGTGGATGTCCTGGGCGGGCATGAAGCCCTGGACGAGGACGAAGGCGCGCGCACTCGTCGACGGGTTCTCGGCGACGTCGGCGACGATGACGGCGTGGCCGGGGGAGCCGCCCTGGATGAAGATGTCGCCCGCGCGCAAATCGGAGACGCGCGGGACGGAGCGCAGCTCCCGCTCCAGCGAAAGGGTGCCAGCGTAGGTGAAGACGACGTCGAGGTAGGCGCGGAACGAATGGTAGGAGGGGTTCGGAGCCGTCTTCTTTTTCCACTCGACCCGGCTGCCGGAAATCTCGGGTCGCAGGCCGGCTCTCCAGTCGGCGTAGCGCGCCGGATCGCCGCTCGTGAACTTGAACGAAACGGCGTCGAACCGGCCGCGCGAGAAAAGGTATTCCGCCCGCAGCCGGATGACGGAATCGGCGCACTGCTGCAGGTCCCGGCTTCCCGTGTCGATGTCGACGATGGCGGCGTGGGAAGCCGGCAAGCCCGCTCGTCGGGGTAGACTTGAAGCCATGTTCGTCCTCGCCGCTGCCTTTCTTGCCTTCGTTTCCGCAGCGGATGGGGCGTCGGCGCCGGGCGGGGCCGCGCCGGCCGGTGCCGCGGCGGCGGGAGAAGAAGCGCCCGAGGAGAACCCGTCCGCCGATCCCGAACCCGCGCCCCGGCCGCCCGAGCCGGACGTCCGGCGGGAGTTTGAACGCCGCTACGCCGCCTGGAAGGTGTATCTGGAGCGCCCCGAAATCCGGGTCCGGTCGGATGTCTCCTCCCGGCTCAATCACGACACGTTCCGGACGCTCGCGGACCTCGGCCCCCGGGCGGTGCCTTTCGTCCTCGAGAGGCTCCCCGAGAACCGATTCCTCGCCTTCGCCCTGGAACGGATGACCCGCCGGAAGCTTTCCGCCGAGGAGAAGGAGCGCGCCTCCACGCTCGAGGGCTCGATCGAGGTCTGGCGGTCGTGGTGGGTCGAGGGGCGCAACGCGGAGGCCGGCCGGTTCGCGGAGGCCTATCGGGACTGGCGAAAGGCCATCGCTTCGGGCGAGTGCAGGCTCGAATCGGAGGAGATCCGGCTCGAACCGGATACGGGCAGGCGTTCGCAAAACCGTTCCGTCTCCGCGCTCGGGCAGGCCGCCGCCCGGATTCGCGCCGTCGGCCTCGACGCGCTGCCGTGGCTTGAAAGCCGGATCCGCGCCGGGGACCGGTCGCTCCTGCCCATCGTCTCCGATCTGACCGACGGCCTCGGCGCCACCGACATCGGATCGCCCGAGGAGCGCGTCCGCTTCACGCTGGAGTGGTGGGAGGCGAATCGGGACCGCTGGACTCTGCCGGACGCGCCACCGGACCCCGGCGACATCCCGATGGATTCCCCGCCCGCCGCGCTTCCGGCGCCGTCCGGCCCGGCGGCACCCCGGCCCGCGGACGAAGGACGCCCCTTTCCGGGCGCCGGATTCGCGTTTATCGGCGCGGCCGCCGGGCTGCTCGCCGGGCTCGCGCTGGGGTGGCGCATGCGGCGCGCGGGGCGCCGGCCTTGAGCGGCCAGCCCTCGTTCATCCTCGGGACGGCCGGGCACATCGACCACGGCAAGAGTGCGCTCGTTTGTGCGCTCACGGGGACCGATCCCGACCGGCTTCCCGAGGAGAAGGCCCGCGGGATGACGATCGACATCGGCTTCGCCCGGCTCGACATCCCCGGCGCGGGCGTCTTCGGGATCGTGGACGTCCCCGGCCACGAGCGGTTCGTCCGGAACATGCTTGCCGGCGCCACCGGGATCGATCTCGCCCTCCTCGTCGTCGCCTCCGACGACGGGGTGATGCCCCAGACGCGGGAGCACGTGGAAATCCTGACGCTTCTCGGCGTGCGGCACGCGGTCGTGGCGCTCACGAAGTGCGACATCGCGGATGAAGCCGCCCGCGCGCGCGCCCGCGCTGGGATCGAGTCGCTCCTCGCCCCGACGCCGCTTTCCGGCTCGGCCGTCGTGGAGTGCTCGTCCAAAACCGGCGCCGGGCTCTCCTCGCTCAAGGCCGCGATTGCGGCCGCGGCCCGCGCGATCCCTTCCCGCGCGGAGAGTGAGACGCTGCGCCTGCCGATCGACCGGGTGTTTGCGCTCGAGGGCATCGGCGCCGTCGTGACGGGGACGTGCTGGGGCGGCCGGGTGCGTCCGGGCGACGCGCTGGAAATCCTTAGGACCGGACATGGCCGGACGACGCTCGAGGCATCCGAGCCGCTCTCCGTGCGCGTCCGCTCGGTGGAGGTCCACGGCGAATCCGTCGCCTCGGCCTCCGCGGGGCTCCGCGTCGCGTTGAACCTCGCCGGCGCGAAGAAGGAGAACCTGCGCCGGGGCGACGTTGTCGCGACGCCGAAGACCTTCGAGCCCGTCTCGCTCCTCGAGGCGTCGTTCGTCTGCGTCGCCGGGGCGCACAAGCCCCTGCCGGGCGATTTCGAGGCTGTTATCTACCACGGCACCGCCGAGATTCCGGCGCGCGTCCGGATCCTGGATCGAGACGAGATCCGCCCGGGGGAGTCCGGCTTCGCGCGGATCCGCCTGGCAGGCGCCCTGGCCGTCGTTCAGGGCGACCCCTATGTTCTCCGGCTCGCCTCGCCGCCCCGGACGGTGGGCGGGGGGCGGATCCTCGGCGCTCGCCCGGGCGCGCGGTTCCCGAAGGCGGCCGGGGAGGCCGAGCGGCTCGCGCGGCTGGCGGATGCGTCGCCCGTCGAGCGGATGAAGGACGCCCTGCGCCAGGCCGGAGAGGCGGGCGCAACCGCCGTGGCCCTCGCCGCCTGGACGGGGCGGTCGCGCGCGCAAGTCGACGCCGACCTGTGCTCGCTTTCGGCCGAGGGCGAGGCGATCCCGGCGGGCACGGTTCATCTCCATGCCTCCGTCGCGGCGCGCCGGGCGGCGGAAATCGTCTCCGCCCTCAAGGAATTCCACGCGAAGAATCCCTTGCTGCGAGGGGAGCCGCCCGCCGAGCTGCGCCGCCGGCTCGGGATCGAGGGCGCGGTTTCGGAGGCCGCGTTCGCACACGCCCTGCGGACGCTCGTCGCGCGCGGCGAACTTTCGGAGCGCGACGGAAGGCTTTCGCTGGCCTCGCACAGGCCGACGCTTCCCAGCGCCGTCGCCGCCTGCCGCGAGCCGCTCCTTGCGCTCCTGCGCGCCGGCCTCTTCGCCCCGCCGCCCGCCGGGGAATGGGCGGCCCGCCTCGGCCGGCCCGAGGCGGATCTGCGTGCGACCCTCGCGTCCCTCGTTGACGAGGGCGCGGTCGCGAAGGTCTCGGAGGATCTCTGCTACCCGGCGGCGGCGATAACGGACATCGCGGGGAAAGTCCGGGCCTTCCTCCGGACGAAGGGCTCGATGACCGTCGCGCAGCTGCGCGACCTGCTCGGGATCACCCGCAAGCACGCCGTCCCGATTGCGGAACACCTGGATCGGCTTCGCGTCACGATCCGATCGGGCGATCTCCGCGTGAGCGGCGGGGGATGAGGAGCCGCCGGCCCTACTCGTTCGCGGGCTCTTCCGCCGGGGGCTTGGCCTCGGGCGGGGCTTCCTTCGGAGGCTCGGGGGCCTTTTCCGGCTCCTTCGTCTCGTCGGGCTTCTTCTCGCCGGTCTCGTCGGCCGCCTTTTTTTCGGCGGCCTCCTTCTTCTTCGCCGCCTGGTCCGCCTCCCAGCGGGAAACCTGGGTGTCCCACTCCTCCTTCTCCGTGCGCCACTGATCGATCACGATCAGGAATCCGTGCTCGGGCTCCGAGAGTGCCGGGGATCTGCGATTGCGCTTGATGCTGATCTCGCGCCAGCGCAGTTCCCCCCAGCCCTTTTCGGGCGGGAACTTCTTGAGGTTCGGGAATCCCTTGGCAGTCGAAAGGTCGGGTTTTTGCTCTTCCACGGTGGCCGCTACGGGAGCCTGCGCGGCCATCTGCTTCCACATTTCCTCGAGCGCGGCGATCCGCTTCGCGTCGGCCGCGATGGCATCCTTCTGGCGCTCCTGGACTTCCTTCTCCACCTTCTCGGCGTCGTCCTTCGTGATCGGATCCTTCCATTCGATCGTCTCGATCTGGTAGTAGGGGAGGAACATCTCCCCGGGCAGGCCGCGGATCCAGCGGATCCGGAATCCGGCGATCTTCCGGTTCTCCGGGGTATCCGGCAGGGCCTTGTAGATGATGTTGCCGGAGATGGGCCGGACCTCTTCGACTTCAAGGGCGCGCTCCTTGATGCCGTATCCTTCCAGGTAGCGGCGCTCTCCCGCGAGTTCGAATGGCATGAGCTTGAGGCCGACCTTCACGGGCCGATAGGCCTCGGGTTCGGTTTTCACTTCCTCCGGGGCGGGCTTCTCCGCCTCGGGAAGAACGGCCTCCGGCGGGACGGCATCCCCGGCAAAGGCGGAAAATGGGAGGAGAAGAAAGGCTAAGGATAGGACTGCGCGCATCAATCTCACGCTCACGGTTGTTCCTCGGTTGACGGAACCTCTTTGACTACCTACGATTCGATGCGCCAGAACTTTATCCGCTCCCAAGCGATGGGTCAAGGAAGGCCCGATTCGTGTCCGAATCTTCCAGAAACGACGGGCGATGCGTCCGATTCGCTGACTGGGCGATTCGAGACGCCCGTCCCTCCGAACTCGATGCCGTCGTCGATCTCCAGCAGGCGATTTGGGACTATTCCGATCGGGATCTCGTTCCTGTGCGGACGCTGCAGGTTCTCCAGCGGATCGGCGGGAGCGTTCTCGTGGCCGTCCGCCGGGGCGTGGCGGAGGGCTTTCTTGTCGATTTCCCCGCCGTCGTCGGGCATCTGCCCTCCCTCTATTCCTCGATGCTGGGGGTTCTGCCCGCGCTGCGGTGCCGGGGAATCGGCGAAGCGCTCAAGTGGATGCAGCACGATCGCGCGGCGGATCGCGGATTGCCCCTTGTGTTCTGGATGTTCGATCCCCTGGAGCCCGGTAACGCCCGGCTGAACGTAGGGAAACTTGGCGCGATCGCCCGCATCTACAAGCGAGACGCGCTTCTGGCCACGTCCAGCGCCCGCCACTCCGGCCTCGGAACCGATCGGGTCGTGGCCGAGTGGTGGATTGGCGGCCCCCGCGCACGGGTACGGAGGGCGGGCCGGGAGCGGTCGGTCGTTCGCGCCCCCGTCATCCTGGAATCGAGAGGACGAAAGGACGGGGTCCTTTGGCCCGGACGGACGCGCGTGCCTGGGGCCTCGGACTTCATTCGGATCGAGGTGCCGTCTTCGATTCATGCGCTGAAGACGGTCTCTCCCGCGGCGGCGCGCGCCTGGCGGATGGCGATGCGCGAGGCGCTGGAAGAGGCCTTCGCGCGAGGCTTCGTGCTCGATTCGGTCCTCCGGAACGGCCGGGGAAAACAGGCGCGGCCCCAACACCTTCTCGCCCGGGCCGACATCCTCGCCGCCGAGGGCGTGCCCCCTCGGCCGGAAGGCTTGTAAGCCCCGGGCGTTCCCCCGTCCGGCGGGGCTAGCCAGAGAAAGAAAGGGGGGCTAGCATCCCCGGTCTAAACGTCCGAAAAACCCCGGGAGGCAAAGGCTCATGCCCGTCGAACTCACCTGCTCGTGCGGAAAAAAGCTTCGCGTTCCGGATACGTTGAGGGGCAAGAAAGGCCGTTGTCCCGGGTGCAAGGGCATTCTCGACATCCCCGCCGAGGACGCCCCGCCGCCCGAGCCGCAGATGCCCGAGGCCCCGCCCGAGGAGGAACAGGCCCCGCCCCAGGATGAGCAGGTCCCGCCCGAAGAGGAACAGGCTCCGCCCGAAGAGGAACAGGCCGAGGAACCTCCGCCTCCTCCTCCGCCGCCGAAGAAGCCCGTCATGTCGCCGAAGCCGGTCGCGTTTCCGCCGAAGTTTGCGCCCAAGCCCGCGGCAATTCCGCCGAAACCCGTTGCCAAGCCCGCGGCGTTTCCGCCGAAGCCGGTCGCCAGGCCCGGCGCCATTCCGCCGAAGCCCGCGCCCAAGCCTTTCGCGGTCCCGCCGAAACCCGTTGCCGCTGCCCCCAAACCCGGACTTGCGAAGCCTGCGCTTGCCAAGCCGGGGCTGGCGAAACCCGGACTTGCGAAGCCTGCGCTTGCCAGGCCGGGGTTGGCGAAACCCGGACTTGCGAAGCCTGCGCTTGCCAGGCCGGGGCTGGCGAAACCCGGGCTTTCCAGGCCGGGATCCAAGCCCGGCTTTCCGGGTGCCAAGGCCTCCGGTCGCGTGACCGCGTTGATGGCGCCTCCGGGCCTTTCGCTGTTCACCAAACTCGTGGCCGTCCTCCTGATCCTCGGAGGCGGGGCATCCATCGCCCTTGCGGTCCTCGCAGAGGGCCCTGTTGCTGCGGCGACGACCCCGTCGATCCCGACCGAAGGAACGGTTCCGGACGTGCCGGTTCCGGACGTGAAAGCGCCGGATGCGAAAGCGCCGGACGTGAAAGCGCCGGATGCGAAAGCGCCGGACGTGAAAGCGCCGGATGCGAAAGCGCCGGAAACCAAGCCGGTGGCCGGGTCGAAAGGGGCTCCCCCCTCCATGAAGGAGCGCCTCCTGGCGGGTGTTCCGGGAGTGCTGGGGATTCTTTCGGGTCTCATGATCCTTGCGCGGATGGCCATCGGCCGGATTCTGGGGATGCTCCTCGGTCTCGCCCTGGCGGGCGGCGCGGGATTCGCGGCCTATAAGGGGTTCGCGGAGCGTCCCGCCTTCGTGCAGGAACTCCACAAGAACTTCCCGGCGCTGACGAACACCATCGCCCAGAAGTGGCCCGACAGCATTCCGACGGGCGTCTTCTTTTCGGCGCCCGCCGCCCTGGGTCTTTTGCTGCTCTTCCAGATGCTGACCTCGGGACGTTCCTTCAAGAAGCCTCCCGCCCCGATGTCGGACGCCGCGCGGACCGCCCTGAAGAAGAAGGGAAAACCCCAGCCGGAGGAAGACGAAGAGCCTCCGCCGGAGGAAGATGAAGGAGAAGCCGAAGGCGAAGGCGAGGAAGGCGAGCCCGAAGAGGAAGCCCCGCCCGAGGAAGGCGCCGAAGAGGAAGAGCAGGCGTAGCCGCGCCGAGCGCTTCGTGTCTCCGGTGATTCTTCGCGCCCTGGCGGTCGGCCCCCTCCAGGCGACCTGCTATCTCGTCGGCTGCTCACGCACGCGGGATGCGGTGGTCGTCGATCCGGGCGGCAATTCGGCCGACATCCTGGAGGCCCTCCGGGCGGAGGGGCTGACGGCGCGCTGGATCGTCGCCACCCACGGCCATCCCGACCATACGGGGGCCGTTCGGGAGCTACAGGACGCGACGGGCGCCCGGTTCGCGATCCACGCCGAGGATCGGCTCTGGGTCGATCGGCTGCGGGAGGCTTCCCTCCGGATGGGGATCCCGGTCTCGGGCGTCCCGACCGTCGATCGGGAGCTGTCCGACGGCGACGGAATCGAGACCGGCGACCTGCGCCTGCGGGTCCTGCACACGCCGGGACATACGGCGGGTTGCGTCTGCCTGCTCGTCGAAGCCCCGCGGAAGGACGATTCGTCCGGGCCGATCGTCCTGACGGGGGACACCCTGTTTGCCGGCTCCATCGGCCGCACGGACCTGCCGGGCGGCGACGGCCGGAAGATTCTCGAATCCATCCACAAGCGCCTGCTCGTCCTGCCGGACGGGGCGCGCGTCCTGCCCGGCCACGGCCCGGAGACGACCATCGGGGAGGAGCGACGGACGAACTTCTTCCTGTCGCTCGCTCCCGCGCGCGGACGAACGGAAACGGATTAGAGGGCGGCGGCGATCCGGATGGGCGCTTCGAGCGGGTGCCAGCGGCCCAGGGTGCCCCGGTTCTCCGCGATTTTCACCTCGCAGACGGGCGAGAGCGCGATCATCCCGTGCCAGACATTTTCGTGGAGAAGCATCGGCTGATCGAGGAGGAACGCCTCGACCGCCTCCGGCTCTTTCTCCGGCGCGGCGAGGAACACGATCACGCCGGAGATCGGATGGAAGCATTCCTTGCTGTTCGGATGCAAGCCGAGCTTCGGAAGCTCCCGGTTGGAGAACTTGGAATAGGCGAGCAGCCAGCCGTCGCTCTTCATCTCGACGACCTCGTGAAAGCCTTCGGGCGTGTCCGGGGGCAATCGAAGGAGGCGGCCGAATCGGGAAAAGGACTTAGGCGTGAGCGTTCGGATCGGGACGAGTCGCGCGGGCATGTGGTCCTCCTTGGGAGCCGGTGTGGCGGGGCCGGAAAGGGGGGAGTATATGCCCCGGCGCGTGCGTGCGTTCAACCCCATGCCGGGAAAGGGGTTGCGGGGCTCGCCGGAGGCCTTTCCTTTTGAACCCTCGAACGTTTACACTGATGCGGACATTCCCCGCCCAGACAAATCAGCAAAAGGAGGAGTCATGAGCCGGCGAAATCGAGACGAGGCGCCGGAGGATTACGAAAACCCCGAGGACGCGCAGGCCCAGGAGGAGGAAGAAGAAGCCGCCTCCCCGAGCACGTTCAGCCTCGAGGGCACGCCATCCTGGCTCGTGTCGGCGGGATTCCACACGCTCCTGCTGTTGCTCCTGTCGTTCATCGCCGCCGCGCAATTGCAGAAGCCGGCTCCCGAGGCGATCCTCGCGAACATCGCCGAGCCGCTGCCTCCGAAGGAACCCCTCACCGAGAATCTGAAGCCCTCCGAGATCCCGAGCCGGCCGGACGTCCCGGCGAAGGAAGTCACGGTCCCGACGCCCGTCATCCTGACCGAGAAGGTCGAGATTTCGGACCACGTCGAAACCCCGAACCTCGCCGCCGAGACGCATGACGCGAAGGGCGAGGAGACGAACTACACGCTCGCGGAGGCCGGCGGCCCCGGCCTGGGCGGGAACACCTCCGGCGACGCGGGCGACGCGGCCGGCTACGGCGTCATGGGCGTCGGCGCTGGCGGCCTGGGCGGGCGCGGTTCCGGGGGCCTGGGCAGCGGCGGCGGCGGGAAGGGGGCCGGCGTTTTCGGTCTCCGCGGCCAAGGCGGCCAGAAGCTGGCGGCCCTCGCGGGCGGCGGCGGCGGGCCGATGACGGAAGCGGCCGTCGAGCGGGCGCTCGCGTGGCTTTCCAAGCATCAGGAGCAGGACGGCCACTGGGACTGCGTGAAATACGGCGGCATGGCCAAGCCCCGGGAGAACGTGAAGCTCCCCATGGGCTACGACGTCGCGGTGACGGGCCTGGCGACGCTCGCGTTCCTGGGCGCCGGGCATACGACCACGTCTCCCAAATACGGCGGCGTCGTCCGGAAGGCACTCTACTGGCTCGATGAGAAGCAGAACAAGCAGACCGGCAAGTGGCCCGGGTCGCATTACGGCCAGGGCATCGCGGCGCTCGCGATGGCGGAGGCCTACGGGATGGGCTGCGGCCACCAGGACGCCGCCCAGAAGGCGATGGACTACGTCAAGTTCTCGCAGAACCCGAACGGCGGGTGGAATTACGGCACGGGCGAAGCGGGCGACGACGAGAACGGCAAGCTCCACGGCCGGAACCGATCCGACACCTCGGTGTCGGGCTGGCAGATCATGGCCGCGAAGTCGGGCAAGATCGCCGAGCTCAAGGTCGACTCCTCGATTTTCGTGAACGCGCAGAAATATTTCGGCTCCGTCGGGATGGGCGATTACGAGGGCGGCGGCGAAGCGAAGATCTTCTACTCGCTGACCGACGGCAAGACCGCCGTCAACAAGACCGAGGGAGAGGACGCGATCCGGTCGATCACGATGCTGTCGATGCTCTTCATGGGCGATCAGGGGCAGGGGCCCTGGATGCAGAAGGCCGCCGACGAGGTAAAGGCCAAGGGCGTGGACCTCCGGAACTTCTACTACCTCTACTACGGCACCCTCACGATGTTCCAGATCGGCGGGCCGCACTGGAAGGCCTGGAACGAGATGATGAAGGACCCGCTGATCAAGATCCAGAAGTCGGGCGGGGACGACGACGGCTCCTGGGATCCCGACGCGATGCACGGGCCCTACGGCGGCCGCGTCTATCAGACGGCGCTCGGCGCCATGACCCTCGAGGTCTACTACCGCTACCTGCCGGTCCTTGGGAAGTAGTTCCCCCTCCCCATGTTCCGTCCGGCGTGAACCCCCGGACGTTTCTATTCCAGGGGGAGTCCCGACAGGGGAAGTCTCCCAAAGGAAAGGGGGCGCAGCATGGACCGTCTCGAAGACGTCGGAACGCCGGAGGACGCACTCGAATCCGGACGGAAGACGGCGGCGGATGCGCAGGGTGTCGCGGCCGACCGGTCGGATTCCGAAGACCACTCGAAGCCCTCCTGGATCATCTCGATCGGCTTTCATGGCCTGATGCTGGTGCTCGCGAGCCTCATCGTCTCCGCGATCGTGCCGCCGATCCCGATGGATCCCATCGTGGCGATGTTCAATCCCCCCTCGCCGCCTCCGGAGCCGTTGGACATGGTGGAACCCGACCCGGTCCTTCCCCCGCCGACGTTCACCGAACGGGTGGAGTGGATCCCGCAGCCCGATCCGGCGGGCGACGCCTCCGCCGCCGATCCCGCCGATGACATCGCCGTTCTCGAGAAAATGGATGCGCCGACGGGCGGGGATGACGGCGGATCGATGCCCGCCGAGGCGCTCGTCGGCCTCGGCGAGTCTGGCCTGGAGGAGGGCGAAGGCACCGGGACCGTCGCCTTCCCGATCGGGCGGATCGGGGATCCGGGCGACGGCATCGGGGAACCGGTTGGCATCGGACCGAAGAATCCGTTCCGGATCCGGTTCGATCGAAAGCCCATCGGCGGGCCCGGCGACAAGGGCTGGACGATCGGCGCCGATGCGGCGGTGGAGCGGGCGCTGCGGTGGCTCGCCGCCCATCAGGAACCGGACGGCCGCTGGGACTGCCGGAAGAACGAGGGCATGCTGAAAGGCCGCGACAACGTGAAGGGCGCGATGTCCTACGATGTCGCGGTGACGGGGCTGTCGGTGCTTTCGTTCCTGGGCGCCGGGCACACGATCAACTCTCCCAAATACGGCGGCACCGTCCGGAAGGCCCTCTACTGGCTCGAGGATCATCAGGACCGGAAGTCGGGCCGCTGGCCCGGGTCGCACTACGGCCAGGCCATCGCCACGCTTGCGATGGCGGAGGCCTACGGGATGGGCTGCGGGCACGGGGATGCCGCCCAGAAGGCGATGGACTACCTCGCGCGTTCCCAGAACGCGGACGGGGGCTGGAACTACGGTACGGGCGAGGAGCCGGCCGGCGAGAAGGGGCCGCTGTGGGGGCGGCACCGATCCGACACCTCGATCACGGGCTGGCACGTCATGGCCGCCAAGTCCGGCAAGCTCGCCGATCTCAAGGTCGACCCCTCGATCTTCGAGAAGGCCCGGAAATATTTCGGGGCCGCGGGGACCGACGACTACGATTCAAAGGGCGCGTTGGTCTTCTACTCCGTCACGAACGGAAAGACCGCGACCAACGCCGCCGAGGGCCAGGACGCCGTCCAGTCGATCGCCATGCTGTCGCTTTTGTTCATGGGCGACAACGGCCAGGGGCCCTGGATGCAGAAGGCGTCGGCGGCCGTGAAGGCCCGCGGGGTCGATCTGGGAAACTTCTACTACCTCTACTACGGCAGCCTCGCGATGTTCCAGCTCGGCGGCGACAACTGGAAGGCGTGGAACCGGATGATGTGCGATCCCCTCATCCGGCTGCAGCGGCGGGGCGGGGCGGACGACGGCTCCTGGAATCCCGACGAGCGCCACGGCCCCTACGGCGGCCGCGTCTACCAGACGGCGATGGGCGCCATGACGCTGGAGGTCTACTACCGCTACCTGCCGGTGCTCGGAACCAACCGCTAGGCCGCGCCGCCGGATTCCCCCTGGCGAAGCGTCCGGGCGGTCGCACAATGGGCGCATGCGGCTTTCGGATTTCCGGTTCGACCTGCCGGGCGAATTCATCGCGAAGCACCCGCTTCCGGAGCGCGACGCGAGCCGCCTGCTCGTGCTGCGGCGCGAGACGGGTGATATCGAGCATCGGCGGTTCCTAGATCTGGCGTCGCTTTTGCGGCCGGGCGATCTTATCGTCCTGAACGACACGTTGGTCGTCCCGGCCCGGATCGCGGCGCGGCGGAAGAGCGGGAAGCTCGTGGGGGGGCTGATCGTCCGCGACGAGGGGGAGAGCGCGGAGGCGATGCTCCACACGTCGGGGCGGGTGAAGGAGGGGGAGGTCCTGCTGCTTCCGAACGATCGCTCGATCGTCGCGGTCGGAAGGCTTCCCGGCGGGCGCTGGCGGATCCGGGCGGATCACGGGACGATCCGGGAGCTGCTGGAGGCCGTCGGCGAGACGCCCATCCCGCCGTATCTGCGCCGCCCTCCCGAGGCCGCCGACCGCGAGCGCTACCAGACGATCTACGCGGCGAATCCCGGGGCCGTCGCGGCGCCGACGGCGGGGCTGCACTTCACGGAGCGTGTCTTCCGGGCGCTCGACGATCGGGGGGTGCGGCGCGCGACCGTGACGCTGCACGTGGGCCCGGGGACGTTTCGGCCCATCGAATCCGACGAGATCGAGGGGCACCGAATGGAGGCCGAGCACGCCATCGTCCCGCCGGCGACGATCGCGGCGCTGAAGGCGGCGCGCGCGGACGTCCGGCGCGTGATCCCCGTCGGCACCACCGCCGTCCGGACGCTCGAAAGCCTGCCCGACCCGTTGCCGGATTCCTTCGAGGGCCCGACGTCGCTGTTCATCCGGCCGCCGTTTCCGTTCCGCTGGACGGACGGACTCGTCACGAACTTCCACCTCCCCGGCTCCACGCTGGTCGTCCTCGTCTCCGCCCTGGCCGGCCGCGAGCGGATCCTCGCGGCCTACGAGGAGGCCAAGAAGGAGGGCTACCGGTTCTTCTCCTACGGGGATGCGATGCTGATCCTCTGACGGGTTACACTTTCCGGAGCCATGCCCTTTTCCGACGCTTTCGTGGACCCCTCGGCCGTTCTCGCGCCGGACGTCCGGGTGGGCCGTTTCACGGTTGTTGCGGCCGGCGTTCGCGTGGGAAAGGGTTCGGTCCTCGGGAACCACGTGACGATCGACGAGGGGACGGAACTGGGCGAGGGCGTTGTCGTCGGCGACGGCTCCTGGGTGGGAAAGCCGCCGACGAAGGCCGCCCGCAGCGCCACGACGAAGGATCGGTTGCTTCCGCCCGCGCGGGTGGGGGACGGCGTCCGGATCGGGGCGTCGGCGACGATCTATCGGGGCGCGGTCGTGGGCCCGAGGGTCTTCGTCGCGGATCTCGCCACCGTGCGCGAGGACTCGTCGGTCGGCGAGGGCACGATCGTGGGCCGCCTCGTGACCGTCGAGAATCGCTGCACGGTCGGACGCTTCTGCAAGATCGAGACCGGCGCCTACGTCTGCGCCCTCTCGACGGTCGGCGATTACTGCTTCATCGCCCCGAACGTGACGTTCACGAACGACAACTTCCTCGGCCGCACCGAAAAGCGCTTCGCGCTCCACAAGGGCCCGATCCTCGAGGCCGGCGCCCGGATCGGCGCGAACGCCACGCTCCTGCCCGGCGTCGTCATCGGCGAGGACGCGCTGATTGCGGCCGCCTCCGTCGTCACGAAGGACGTCCCCGCGCGGAAAATCGCCATGGGCGTCCCCGCGCGAGTGAAGGGGGACGTGGATCCCGAGGAGCTCTTCCGGAACCAGAAGGGCTACTTGCCGTAGAAGCCGTCGAGTTCCGTCCGCCGCTCGAGCGCGAGCCCACGGACCATTCGGAGGGAAAGGATCGCGGGCGTGTGGCCTCGCGCCTGCCGGCTACACTTTGGCCGATGCCTGCAGCGGATCGTTTCGGGAGGGCGAGCGACGTCCTTCTGGTCCTGGCCGCCGTCTGCGCGTTGGCCGCGGCGTTCGCGGGTTTTTTCCATCTCGTTTCATTTCCTTACGATCTCGAGCCGGGCGAGGCGGACGAGATCTACTACACCCAGCGGCTTGTGCAGGGCGACTCTCTCTATTCGGACAGCCGCTCCTTTCCCTACCTCTTCAATGTTCATTCCCCGGCCCTCTACCTCCTTCTCGCCCCCTTCGTGGCCATGTTCGGTCCGGGCCTGCCGGCCGCCCGTTGCCTTTGTTTCGGCTCGTCGCTTCTCGCCGCGTGGCTTGCGTCGCGATGGCTCGGCTCGAGGGGATGCTCCCGCCCGCTCCGTTTCGCCGCGGCCGCGGCGCTTCTTTCCGCCCCCGCCCTGTTTCCGTGGGAAATGGTTTGCCGGGTGGATGCGCCCGCGCTGCTTCTCGGCGTTGCGTGGCTGCTCCATCTGGATTCTCTTCGGAATCGCGAGCCGGGGGCCGGGGATTTCCTCCTCCACATCGGGCTCGGGCTGGCGGCTTTTCTCGGGAAATGGCCGACCTTCGTGGTGTTCGCGGGCGCGGCAACCTGCCTGCTTTTCATCCGGAACCGCCGGCGCGCCCTGGGATGGATGGCGTCCTGCGGCCTCGCTTGCGGGGCGGCCGGATGGGCGGTGGACCTCTGGTCGGGAGGCGTCTTCTGGAACGCGGTCACGGAGCCCGCGCGATGGACCCATTCCGTCCCCTGGAAATGGCTGCTCTCCCGCGATTACCTCGCGAGCCAGGGCGTCTGGCTCCTGGCCCTGGCGGCCGCGGCGCTCGTGCCGGCCATCCGCTCCTCCGTGCCGGGATGGGCCTGGATGGGTCTGGGCCTGGGGGGCATTCCGATAGTCCGGATCACCATCGTCGGCGTCGCGGCGAATAGTTTCCTTCCGTTTCATGTCTTCTTGATTTCCATCGGCATCCTTGCGGCCCATCGCCTCGGAACCCTCTCCGGAGGCTGGCGCGCCTGCGCCTCGTTCCTGGTCGCCGCCCAGCTCTTGTCGAACGCTTGGTCGCTCCGAGGAAACGTTCTCGTCGATCTGGAACGGCCCAAGCAGGCCGGCAAGGCGCTGGAAGCGGCCCTGCAAAAAGTCCGGGGGCCGATTCTTCTCGATCGCCAGACGGAGATTTGGATTCGAGCCGGACGGCCGGACCTGTATGTGGAGGTGTGCGGGCTGTCCCTCCGCCTCATGCATGGCGGCCTGCTTCCGGAGGAATTCATCCAGGCCATCCGGCACAAGCGGTATGGAGCCATCGTCCTCCGCCGGAATACGCTGCTGCCCGTCGTGCTCCAGCGGATCATCGGCAACTTCTACGAGGCGAAAGAGGCGTTCTCCCTTCTGGACGATGACCATATTCTTTTTCTGCCCAGGCCGGGCGCCTGACGTTCTTCCGTGCGTTGCGAGGGTCAGCCGCTCCGGTTCTTCGCCCGCTGGCGGAGCCTCCGGATGGCTCCGAGCTCATGGAGAGGCCGCATCTTGCTGGGGCCGATTTTCCGGTCGTAGCGGAGCGTGAACGGGACCTCGGCGCAGCGGGCGCCGCGCGCGGCAAGGGAGAGGAGAAGTTCGGCGGTGGAGGCGAAGCCCGTCTCGCGGATCAGCGCGTCGGAGGAGCCGGCAAGCCCGCGCAGGAACGCGCCCCGATAGAGGCGAAACCCGCAGGTGTAGTCCCGGACGCCCGCGACCTTGAGCCGCATCGAAAGATAGCGGGAGATGACGCGAGAGCCGATCCGGCGGTGCCAGGGAACGCCTTCGATCCGACTTCCCCTCTGATATCGCGACGCGATGACGATGTCGAATCCCTCGGCGGCCTTCGCGGCCATCGCCGGGATCGTCTCGGGGGGGTGCGTGTCGTCGGCGTCCATGACGACGAGGTCCTCGCCTTCCTTTGTCGCCTCGAGGAATCCGGCGACGAGGCCCTTGAGCGCCCGTCCGAGTCCCCCGTTCGGAAGGCCCCCGAGGATTCGGAGCGGGCGTTCTCCCGCCTCCGCCCGCGCCGCCTCCGCGGTGCCGTCGGTCGAACCGTCGTCGAAGAGGAGGATCCGAGCCGGAATCCCGGCGGCGTTCAGCGCCTCGAAAATCCGCGGCACGAGCGCGCGGATGTTTTCGGCCTCGTTGTAGGCCGGCAGGCCGACGCAGATGTGGCTCACGCCTTGGCCTGCGGCTTCAGGCAGGATTCCGATATCCGCATCGCGCAAAAGTCCGGCCCGCACATCGAGCAGTAGCGCGCCGAGGCGCCCTCGGCCCCCGGCATCGTCTCGTCGTGGAAGGCCCGCGCCCGCTCGGGATCGAGGCCGAGGCGGAACTGGTCCTCCCAGCGGAATTCCGCCCGCGCCCGCGCCATCGCGTCGTCGCGCGCCCGCGCCCCCGGATGGCTCTTGGCCAGGTCCGCCGCGTGGGCGGCAATCTTGTAGGCGATGACGCCTTCCTTCACGTCGTCGCGGTCCGGAAGCCCCAGGTGTTCCTTCGGGGTCACGTAGCAGAGCATCGCCGTGCCGAAGGAGCCGATGAGCGCCCCGCCGATGGCGCTCGTGAGGTGGTCCCAGCCCGGCGCGATGTCGGTCGTGACGGGGCCGAGGGTGTAGAAGGGGGCGTCGCGGCAGGCGGCGCTCTCTCGGTCCATGTTCTCGCGAATCTTGTCGATGGGCACGTGCCCCGGGCCTTCGATCATGACCTGGACGTCGTGGCGCCAGGCGATTTCCGTGAGCTTCCCGAGCGTCTCGAGCTCGGCGAACTGGGCTAAGTCGTTCGCGTCCGCGATGGCGCCGGGGCGCAGCCCGTCGCCGAGGCTCACGCCCACGTCGTAGGCGCGGAGGATCTCGCAGATGTCTTCGAAGCGCTCGTAGAGGAAATTCTCCCGGTCGTGCGCAAGACACCACTTCGCCAGAATCGCGCCCCCGCGGGAGACGATTCCGGCGAGGCGCTTTTTCGCGAGCGGGATGTGGGCGGCCCGCAGCCCCGCGTGGATCGTGAAGAAGTCCACGCCCTGCTCGGCCTGCTCGACGAGGACGTCCCGGACGATCTCCCAGGAAAGCGCCTCCGCCTTCCCGCCCGCGCGCTCGAGGGCCTCGTAGATGGGGACGGTCCCGATGGGGACGGGGGCGTTTCGCAGGATGCGTTCGCGGGTCTCGCGGATCCGCGCGCCCGTCGAGAGGTCCATCACGGTGTCGGCGCCCCAGCGGATCGCCCAGATCATCTTCTCGATCTCCTCCTCGACGGACGAGGCGAGCGCGGAGTTGCCGATGTTGGCGTTCACCTTGACGAGAAGGCTGCGGCCGATCCCCATGGGCTCCAGCTCCGGGTGGTTGACGTTCGCGGGGATGATGAGCCGTCCCGCGGCGATCTCGGAGCGGATGAATTCGGGGGTGATGGGCATGTCGCCCACGCGCCCGCGCACCCCGTCGGTGCCGAAGAATTGGCGATTCACTTGCGTGGATTCCTTCGCGAGATGGCTGCGCTCAGGACCCCAGTG